>JAGRPO010000159.1 GCA_019449455.1 Betaproteobacteria bacterium
CGAGATGGTGATGCCGGGAGACAACATCAAGATGACGGTGACGCTGATCGCGCCCATCGCGATGGAAGACGGGCTTCGCTTCGCCATCCGCGAGGGCGGCCGCACCGTCGGCGCCGGCGTCGTTTCCAAGATTCTGGAGTAAACGAGTTGCAAGGTTAGGCCAGTAGCTCAATTGGCAGAGCGGCGGTCTCCAAAACCGCAGGTTGGGGGTTCGAGACCCTCCTGGCCTGCCACCGAAGTGGCAGAGGACATGGCAGAAAAGATAAAGATTGCGGCAGCGGCGTTGATCGCGGTGGCGGGCCTCTGGGGCTTCTACGCCATCGCGGACCAGGCCACCATCGTTCGCCTCGGCGTGCTGATCGGCGCCTTTGCGGTCGCAGCCGGCGTGATGTGGCTCACGCAGGCGGGCCGCGACTTCGTGGTGTTCTCCCGGGAATCCTGGGACGAGGCGAAGCGGGTCGTGTGGCCTTCCCGCAAGGAAACGCTGCAGACCACCGGTATCGTCTTCGCGTTCGTGTTCGTGATGGCCATGATGCTGTGGATGATCGATGCAGGACTCCTCTGGGTTACCCAGCGGCTACTTGGGCAGGGGGGCTGACATGAGCATGCGCTGGTACGTGGTCCACGCCTATTCCGGCCAGGAGAAGAGCATCCAGGCGGCGTTGATCGACAGGATCAAGCGCTCCGGCATGGCCGACAAGTTCGGCGAGGTGCTCGTTCCGACCGAGGAAGTGGTGGAGATGAAGAGCGGGCAGAAGGCGCTGAGCGAGCGCCGGTTCTTCCCCGGCTACATCCTCGTCCAGATGGAGATGACGGACGACACCTGGCACCTCGTGAAGAGCACGCCGAAGGTGACCGGGTTCATCGGAGGCACGGCGATGAAGCCCACGCCCATCTCCGACAAGGAAGTCGCGAACATCCTGCACCAGGTGCAGGAAGGCGTCGAGAAGCCCAAGCCGAAGGTGCTCTTCGAGGTGGGCGAATCGGTGCGGGTGACGGAAGGGCCGTTCACCGACTTCAACGGCAACGTCGAGGAAGTGAACTACGAGAAGAGCAAGATCCGGGTGTCCGTGCTGATCTTCGGCCGCGCGACCCCGGTGGAGCTGGATTTCGGGCAGGTCGAGAAGGCCTGAAGCTTTCATCGCCGCCTCGACGCAGGCGGCGCGCGGTGGCCGGGCGTGTTTCCCGGCCGAATTGAACGGGGAGGGCGCCATGCGGCGTCCGTTCGAACCCGAGGAGTGCCATCGTGGCAAAGAAGATAATCGGCTTCATCAAGCTGCAAGTGCCCGCGGGCAAGGCGAATCCCTCGCCTCCCATCGGCCCCGCGCTCGGCCAGCGCGGCCTCAACATCATGGAATTCTGCAAGGCCTTCAACGCGCAGACCCAGAAGGTCGAGCCGGGCCTCATGCTGCCCGTCGTCATCACGGCGTTCGCGGACAAGAGCTTCACGTTCATCATCAAGACCCCGCCCGCGCCGGTGCTGATCAAGAAGGCCCTCAAGCTCGAGAAGGGCTCGAGCAAACCGCATTCCGAGAAGGTCGGCAAGCTCACGCGCGCCCAGGCCGAGGAAATCGCCAAGACCAAGATGCCGGACCTCACCGCCGCCGACCTCGACGCCGCGGTGCGCACCATTGCCGGCAGCGCCCGCAGCATGGGCGTCGAAGTGGAAGGAGTCTGACCATGTCCAAGCGCGCAAAGACCATCACGGCCCTCGTCGACCGCACGAAGGCCTACGCCCTCGGCGACGCACTCGACCTCGCCAAGAAGACGGCCACCGCCAAGTTCGACGAGTCGATCGACGTCGCGGTGAACCTCGGCATCGATTCCAAGAAATCCGACCAGGTGGTGCGCGGCAGCGTGGTGCTGCCCCGCGGCACGGGCAAGAAGGTGCGCGTGGCCGTTTTCGCGCAGGGCGCGAACGCCGAGGCCGCCAAGGCGGCCGGCGCCGACGTCGTGGGCTTCGACGACCTCGCCGAGAGAATCAAGGGCGGGTTCATGGAATTCGACGTGGTCATCGCCACGCCGGACGCGATGAAGGTCGTCGGCCCCCTCGGCCAGGTGCTGGGCCCGCGCGGCCTCATGCCCAACCCGAAGGTCGGCACCGTCACCCCGAACGTGACCGAGGCCGTGAAGAACGCCAAGGCCGGCCAGGTCCAGTACCGCGCCGACAAGGCGGGGATCGTGCAGTGCACGATCGGCCGCGCGTCCTTCCCGCTCGAGGCGCTGGCGCAGAACTTCGAGGCGCTCATCGGCGCGATCAACAAGTCGAAGCCCTCCTCCGCCAAGGGCGTCTATCTCAAGAAGGTGTCGGTCTCCAGCACCATGGGAGTCGGCATCCGCGTGGACCATTCGACGCTGGCCGGCGCATCTGCCGGCGCGGCGCAATAGCTTTGGGCCGCCGCCGGCCCTCGCGGGCCGGCGGCGGGTTATCCAAGACCGTAGGCGCCTTCGCGGGGACCCCGGCTTCACGGGGCGATCCAAAGGGGCTCAATCGAGGGGAATCGACCCCGAAGCCTACGCAGATAGCGAACCCAAGACAGGATTCTCGCGCCCCTCACCGGGCGCAACCGGTCTCCTGACGAAAGGTCGCTATGTATGGTGCGGCGCTCTCCGGGCATTCCCAAGGGCCCACGAGGACGACGCATCGGTCAGCTGAAGGAGAAAGACCTTGAGTCTCAATCTAGAAGGTAAGAAGGAAGTCGTGGCGGAATTCTCCGCCCGGCTGGCAAAGGCACAGACGATCGTGCTCGCGGAATATCGCGGCCTGCCGGTGGAGAAGATCACCCAGTTGCGCGCCAAGGCGCGCGCTTCCGGCGTCTACCTTCGCGTTCTGAAGAACACCCTCGCGCGCCGCGCGGTCCAGGGAACGCCGTTCGAGAAGCTTGCCGACCAGATGGTCGGCCCGCTCGCGTACGGGGTTTCGGACGACCCGATCGCCGCTGCGAAGGTGCTCCACGCCTACGCGAAGGACAACGACAAGCTCGTCATCAAGGGCGGATCGATGCCCAACCACGTGATGAGCGCAAAGGAGATCGGGGCCCTCGCGATGCTCCCGGGCCGCGAGGAACTGCTCGCCAGGCTCATGGGCACGATGCAGGCGCCGGTCACCAAGTTCGTCCAGACGCTGAACGAGGTTCCGGGCAGGTTCGTCCGTACCCTCGCCGCCGTTCGCGACCAGAAGGCCCAGCAGGCCGCCTGATTCGCCGCGACTCAATTTGAACGATTACTGATCCAGATACAGGAGAACGAAACATGGCCATCGCCAAGCAGGAAATCCTCGAAGCAATCTCCAGCATGACCGTCCTCGAGCTCTCGCAGCTCATCAAGGACATGGAAGAGAAGTTCGGCGTGTCCGCCGCCGCGGCCACCGTCGCCGTGGCTGCTCCCGCCGCCGGTGGCGGCGCTGCCGCCGCCGAAGAGCAGACCGAATTCACCGTGATCCTCGCCGCTGCCGGCGAGAACAAGGTGAACACCATCAAGGCCGTGCGTGAAGTCACGGGCCTGGGCCTGAAGGAGGCCAAGGACCTGGTCGACGGCGCGCCGAAGCCCGTGAAGGAAGGCGTGAACAAGGCCGACGCCGAGGCCGTCAAGAAGAAGCTGGAAGAAGCCGGCGCGAAGGTCGAGGTCAAGTAAGTCGGTTTTGTCCGTTGGCGTCGTGCGGCACCGCCTAGGCGGTGCCGCACGGACGCCGTTCCAGATGTCAAATCAAAGCCTTGCCGGGCTTCGATTTGCCTTCTGAAGCGACTGCAGGAGGCAAGGTTTGGTCGGGCCGCGTGCTTCGCGGCTGTCCGCCAGCGGCTGGTAGGGGCCAGCCACCAGGCCATGAGCACCACAGTCGGGTGCACGGGCGCGCTCGCGCCCGCGGGATTCACGGAGCCATCATGACCACGACCTACTCGTTCACCGAGAAGAAGCGCATTCGCAAGAGTTTCGCCAAGCGGGCGGCAGTTCTCGAAGTGCCGTTCCTCCTGGCGACCCAGCTCGACTCCTACACCGATTTCCTCCAGGCCGAAGTGCCGCCGGCGCAGCGCAGCAACTCGGGCCTGCAGTCGGCCTTCACGTCGGTCTTCCCGATCTCCAGCCACTCGGGCAACGCCCGCCTGGAGTTCGTGAGCTACGCGCTCGGCGAGCCCCCGTTCGACGTCGTCGAATGCCAGCAGCGCGGCCTCACGTTCGCGAGCCCCCTGCGCGCCAAGGTGCGCCTCACGATCATGGACCGCGAGGCCACCAAGCCCACGGTCAAGGAAGTGAAGGAGCAGGAGGTCTACATGGGCGAGATCCCGCTCATGACCCGCAACGGCTCCTTCGTCGTGAACGGCACCGAGCGCGTGATCGTGAGCCAGCTGCACCGCTCGCCCGGCGTGTTCTTCGAGCACGACCGCGGCAAGACCCACTCTTCCGGCAAGCTCCTCTTCTCGGCCCGCGTCATCCCCTATCGCGGCTCGTGGCTCGACTTCGAATTCGACCCGAAGGACTTCCTGTACTTCCGCGTCGACCGGCGGCGCAAGATGCCGGTCACGATCCTGCTGAAGGCCCTCGGCTACACGCCCGAGCGCATCCTCGCCGAGTTCTTCGTGTCCGACACGTTCCACTTCGGCAAGAAGGGCATCGAGTTCGAGGTCGTCCCCGAGCGAATGAAGGGCGAGATCGCCCGCTTCGACATCGTGACCAAGACCGGAAAGGCGATCGTCCAGAAGGACAAGCGCATCACGGTGAAGCACATCCGCGAGATGGAAACCGCGGGCATGAAGAAGCTCGCCGTCGAGCCCGACTTCCTCCTCGGCCGCACGCTCGCCAAGGGGCTCGTCAACAAGGAGACGGGCGAGATCGTCGCGAACGCGAACGAGGAGATCACCGAGACGCTCCTCAAGAAGATCGCCGACGCCGGCGTCGAGGAAGTCCGCACCATCTACACCAACGACCTCGACCAGGGCCCGTACATCTCGCAGACGCTGCGCATCGACGAGACGGTCGACCAGCTGAACGCCCAGGTGGCGATCTACCGCATGATGCGTCCCGGCGAGCCGCCGACGGAGGAAGCGGTCAAGACGCTCTTCAACGGCCTGTTCTTCAGCGAGGACCGCTACGACCTGTCCGACGTCGGCCGCATGAAGTTCAACCGCCGCGTGGGCAGGGACGAGCTCACCGGGCTGATGACGCTCTCCACCGACGACATCGTCGCGGTCATCCGCATCCTCGTGGAGCTGCGCAACGGCCGCGGCGAGATCGACGATATCGACCACCTCGGCAACCGCCGCGTGCGCTCCGTCGGCGAGCTCGCGGAGAACCAGTTCCGCTCCGGGCTGGTGCGGGTCGAGCGCGCAGTGCGCGAGCGCCTCTCGCAGGCCGAGAGCGAGAACCTCATGCCGCACGACCTGATCAACGCGAAGCCGGTCTCCGCCGCGATCAAGGAGTTCTTCGGCTCCAGCCAGCTCTCGCAGTTCATGGACCAGACCAACCCCCTCTCCGAGATCACGCACAAGCGGCGCATCTCGGCGCTGGGGCCGGGCGGCCTCACGCGGGAACGCGCCGGTTTCGAGGTGCGCGACGTCCACCCGACGCACTACGGACGCGTGTGCCCGATCGAGACGCCGGAAGGCCCGAACATCGGCCTCATCAACTCGCTGGCGCTCTTCGCCCGCACCAACGAGTACGGCTTCATCGAGACGCCATACCGCCGCGTGAAGGACAACAAGGTCACCAAGGACATCGAGTACCTGTCGGCCATCGAGGAAGGCAAGTACGTGATCGCGCAGGCGAACGCGGACCTGGACAAGGGCGGCCATTTCATCGACGAGCTGGTGTCCTGCCGCCACCGCAACGAGTTCACGCTGTCCGCGCCCGACAAGATCGAGTACATCGACGTGGCGCCGTCGCAGATCGTGTCGGTCGCCGCCTCGCTCATCCCGTTCCTCGAGCACGACGACGCCAACCGCGCCCTCATGGGCTCGAACATGCAGCGCCAGGCGGTCCCCTGCCTGCGCGCCGAGAAGCCGTTCGTCGGCACCGGCATCGAGCGCACCGTCGCGATCGACTCCGGCACCGCCGTGCAGGCGCGCCGCGGCGGGCGGATCGACTACGTCGACGCCGGCAGGATCGTGGTGCGCGTGCACGACATCGAGACGAGCGCCGGCAAGGCGGGCGTCGACATCTACAACCTCACGAAGTACACGCGCTCCAACCAGAACACCAACATCAACCAGCGCCCGCTGGTTAAGGTGGGCGACGTGATCGCCGCCGGCGACGTGATCGCCGACGGCGCGTCGACGGACATGGGCGAGCTCGCGCTCGGCCAGAACCTGCTCGTCGCGTTCATGCCCTGGAACGGCTACAACTTCGAGGACTCCATCCTCATCTCCGAGCGCGTGGTCGCGGACGACCGGTACACGTCGATCCACATCGAGGAGCTCGTGGTCGTCGCCCGCGACACGAAGCTCGGGCCCGAGGAGATCACGCGCGACATCTCGAACCTCTCCGAGCGCATGCTTGCGCGCCTGGACGAGTCGGGCATCGTGTACATCGGCGCCGAGGTCGAGGCGGGCGACGTGCTCGTCGGCAAGGTCACGCCCAAGGGCGAGACCCAGCTCACGCCGGAGGAGAAGCTCCTGCGCGCCATCTTCGGCGAGAAGGCCTCCGACGTGAAGGACACGAGCCTCCGGGTGCCCTCCGGCATTTCCGGCTGCGTGATCGACGTGCAGGTCTTCACCCGCGAGGGCATCCAGCGCGACAAGCGCGCCCAGCAGATCATCGACGACCAGCTCAAGGACTACCGCAAGGACCTCCACGACCAGCTGCGCATCGTCGAGGACGATCTCTTCGCGCGCCTGGAGCGGATGCTCAACGGCAAGACCGCCAAGGGCGGCCCGAAGAAGCTCGCCAAGGGCGCCAAGCTCACCAAGGCGTACCTGACGGAGGTCGAGCGCCACGAGTGGTTCGACATCCGCCTCTCGGACGAGGAGTCCGCCACCCAGCTCGAGCAGCTGCGCGAGTCGCTCGACCTCACGCGCAAGGAGTTCGACCGCGCCTTCGAGGAGAAGAAGAAAAAGCTCACGCAGGGCGATGAGCTGCCCCCGGGCGTGCAGAAGATGGTGAAGGTCTACGTCGCGGTCAAGCGCCGCCTCCAGCCCGGCGACAAGATGGCCGGCCGGCACGGCAACAAGGGCGTCATCTCCAAGATCGTCCCGGTCGAGGACATGCCGTTCATGGCGAACGGCACCTCCGTCGACATCGTGCTGAACCCCCTCGGCGTGCCTTCGCGGATGAACGTGGGGCAGATCCTGGAAACCCACCTGGGGTGGGCCTCGAAGGGGCTCGGCGAGAAGATCGGCGAGATGCTCCGCGGCCACGAGAGCGTCTCGAAGCTGCGCAAGTACCTCGACAAGATCTACAACTCCGCGGGCAAGAAGGAGGACATCGCGGGGTTCACGGACGAGGAGGTGCTGGAGCTCTCCACCAACCTCACCAAGGGCGTGCCTTTCGCGACCCCCGTGTTCGACGGCGCCACCGAGGCCGAGATCAAGGACATGCTCGAGCTCGCGGGGCTTCCGCGCAGCGGCCAGATCACCCTCTACGACGGCCGCACGGGCGACGCCTTCGACCGTTCGGTGACCGTCGGCTACATGCACATCCTGAAGCTCCACCACCTCGTCGACGACAAGATGCACGCGCGCTCGACCGGCCCGTACTCGCTCGTCACGCAGCAGCCGCTGGGTGGCAAGGCGCAGTTCGGCGGCCAGCGCTTCGGCGAGATGGAGGTCTGGGCGCTGGAGGCCTACGGCGCCGCGTACACCCTGCAGGAGATGCTCACCGTCAAGTCCGACGACACGCAGGGACGCACCAAGGTCTACGAAAGCATCGTGAAGGGCGAGCACAAGATCGAGGCGGGGATGCCCGAGTCGTTCAACGTGCTGGTGAAGGAAATCCGTTCGCTCGCGATCGACATCGATCTCGAACGGTACTAGGAGGACAGGTTCCAGCGGGCCGCAGGCCCTCGAACAAGAGCCAGTCCCCCCTACTGCAAACGCTAGCGAACGCCCCAGGAGAATACGGATGAAAGCATTGCTCGATCTGTTCAAGCAGGTCACCCAGGAAGAGGAATTCGACGCGATCCGCATCGGTCTCGCGTCGCCCGAGAAGATCCGGTCGTGGTCCTACGGCGAGGTGAAGAAGCCGGAGACGATCAACTACCGCACGTTCAAGCCCGAGCGCGACGGCCTCTTCTGCGCCAAGATCTTCGGCCCCACTAAGGACTACGAGTGCCTTTGCGGCAAGTACAAGCGCCTGAAGCACCGCGGCGTCATCTGCGAGAAGTGCGGCGTCGAGGTGACCCTCACCAAGGTCCGCCGCGAGCGCATGGGCCACATCGAGCTCGCCAGCCCCGTCGCGCACATCTGGTTCCTGAAGAGCCTGCCGTCGCGCCTCGGAATGGTGCTCGACATGACCCTTCGCGACATCGAGCGAGTCCTCTATTTCGAGGCGTACGTGGTCACCGACCCCGGCATGACGCCGCTCAACCGCTGCCAGCTCCTGTCCGAGGACGACTTCCTCGCCAAGGTGGAGGAGTACGGCGACGACTTCCACGCCTCGATGGGCGCCGAGGGCATCCGTGCGCTGCTCAGGGCGCTCGACGTGGGCCACGACATCGAGACGCTGAGGAAGGAGCTCGCCGCGACCGGCTCCGAGACCAAGATCAAGAAGATCGCCAAGCGCCTGAAGGTCCTCGAGGCCTTCAGCAAGTCCGGCATCAAGCCCGACTGGATGGTGATGGAGGTCCTGCCGGTGCTGCCGCCGGACCTGCGGCCGCTGGTTCCCCTCGACGGCGGGCGCTTCGCGACCTCCGACCTGAACGACCTCTACCGGCGCGTGATCAACCGCAACAACCGCCTCAAGCGCCTGCTGGAGCTCAAGGCCCCCGAGATCATCGTGCGGAACGAAAAGCGCATGCTCCAGGAGGCCGTCGACTCGCTGCTCGACAACGGCCGCCGCGGCAAGGCGATGACGGGCGCCAACAAGCGCGCGCTCAAGTCGCTGGCCGACATGATCAAGGGCAAGAGCGGCCGCTTCCGCCAGAACCTGCTCGGAAAGCGCGTCGACTACTCGGGCCGCTCCGTGATCGTGGTCGGTCCCACGCTGAAGCTCCACCAGTGCGGGCTGCCGAAACTGATGGCGCTCGAGCTCTTCAAGCCCTTCATCTTCCACAAGCTGGAGGTGATGGGCCTCGCGACGACCATCAAGGCCGCCAAGCGCATGGTGGAGAGCCAGGAACCGGTGGTCTGGGACATCCTCGAGGACGTGATCCGCGAGCACCCGGTGCTGCTCAACCGCGCGCCCACGCTGCACCGCCTCGGCATCCAGGCCTTCGAGCCCGTGCTGATCGAGGGCAAGGCGATCCAGCTGCACCCGCTCGTCTGCGCGGCGTTCAACGCCGACTTCGACGGCGACCAGATGGCCGTCCACGTGCCGATCTCGCTCGAGGCGCAGATGGAGGCGCGCACGCTCATGCTGTCGTCCAACAACGTGCTGCACACCGCGCACGGCGAGCCGGTCATCGTGCCCTCGCAGGACATCGTGCTGGGCCTGTACTACGCCACCCGCGAGCGCGTCAACGCGCGCGGCGAGGGCTCGCTCTTCTCGAACGTGGCGGAAGTGAGCCGCGCCTACGAGTCGGGCGGCGTCGAATTGCACGCGAAGATCACGGTGCGCATCCGCGAGTACCGGAAGGAGGAGTCGGGCGAGTTCACCGAGGTGATCGCGCGCCACGAGACGACGGTGGGCCGTGCGCTGCTCTCGGAGATCCTTCCGGCCGGGCTGCCGTTCTCCGTCATCAACAAGCCGCTGAAGAAGAAGGAGATCTCGAAGCTCATCAACGAGGCGTTCCGGCGCGTGGGCATCCGCGAGACGGTGATCTTCGCCGACAAGCTGATGTACACGGGTTTCGGCTACGCCACGCGCGCGGGCCTTTCGATCTGCGTCGACGACCTGCTGATCCCCACGCAGAAGAAGACGATCATCGACGAGTCGGAGAAGGAAGTTAAGGAGATCGAGCGCCAGTACACCTCCGGCCTGGTGACGCAGGGCGAGCGCTACAACAAGGTGGTCGACATCTGGGGTCGCGCCGGCGACCAGATCGCCAAGGCGATGATGGACCAGCTCGGCAACGAGAAGGTCGTCGACCGCAAGGGCAAGGAGACCACGCAGGAATCGTTCAATGCCATCTACATGATGGCCGATTCCGGCGCGCGCGGCTCCGCGGCGCAGATCCGCCAGCTGGCCGGCATGCGCGGCCTGATGGCGAAACCCGACGGCTCCATCATCGAGACGCCCATCACGGCGAACTTCCGTGAAGGGCTGAACGTGCTGCAGTACTTCATCTCGACGCACGGTGCGCGCAAGGGCCTGGCGGACACGGCGCTCAAGACCGCCAACTCCGGCTACCTGACGCGCCGCCTCGTCGACGTGACCCAGGACCTGGTCGTGATCGAGGACGATTGCGGCACGACCCAGGGCATGGCCATGAAGGCGCTGGTCGAAGGTGGCGAAGTGGTCGAGGCGCTTCGGGAGCGCATCCTCGGTCGCGTCACCGCGACCGAGCTGCTCCATCCGGAGTCGCAGCAGGTGGTGATCGCGGCGGGCACGCTCCTCGACGAAGCGGGGGTCGAGAACATCGAGGCCCTCGGCATCGACGAGGTGAAGGTCCGCACGCCCCTGACCTGCGATACGCGCTATGGCCTCTGCGCCAAGTGCTACGGGCGCGACCTCGGCCGCGGCGCCCTGGTGAACGTGGGCGAGGCGGTCGGCGTCATCGCCGCGCAGTCGATCGGCGAGCCGGGCACCCAGCTCACGATGCGCACGTTCCACATCGGCGGCGCGGCATCGCGCGCGGCGGTGGCGAGTTCCGTCGAGGCGAAGTCCAACGGCGTCGTCCGCTTCGCGCCCACCATGCGCTACGTGACCAACGCCCGCGGCGAGCAGATCGCCATCTCGCGCAACGGCGAGATCATCATCGCGGACGACAACGGGCGCGAGCGCGAGCGGCACAAGGTGCCCTACGGCGCGACCCTCGCGGTCCGCGACGGCTCCAAGGGCAAGGCCGGCCAGACGCTCGCCACCTGGGACCCGCTTACCCGCCCGATCATCACGGAGTACGCGGGCGAGATCCGGTTCGAGAACGTGGAAGAGGGCGTGACGGTCGCGAAGCAGATCGACGACACCACGGGCCTGTCGAGCCTGGTGGTGATCGACCCGAAGCGCAAGGCGGGAGCCGCCGCGAAGGGCCTGAGGCCCGCGGTGAAGCTGCTGAACGACAAGGGCAAGGACGTGAAGCTCGCGGGCAGCGACACGCCGGTGAACTACACGTTCCAGATCGGCGCCATCATCACCGTGAAGAACGGCCAGCAGCTCAACGTCGGCGACGTGCTGGCGCGCATCCCGCAGGAGTCCTCCAAGACGCGGGACATCACGGGCGGCCTGCCGCGCGTCGCGGAGCTCTTCGAGGCCCGTTCCCCGAAGGACGCGGGCCTGCTCGCGGAGGTCACCGGCACCGTCTCGTTCGGCAAGGACACGAAGGGCAAGCAACGCCTCATCATCACCGACTTCGACGGGGCGGCCCACGAGTACCTGATCCCGAAGGACAAGCACATCTCCGTGCACGACGGGCAGGTGGTCAACAAGGGCGAGGGCATCGTCGACGGCCCCTCGGATCCGCACGACATCCTCCGGCTCCAGGGCATGGAAGCTCTCGCGCGCTACATCATCGACGAGGTGCAGGACGTCTACCGGCTCCAGGGCGTGAAGATCAACGACAAGCACATCGAGGTGATCGTTCGCCAGATGCTGCGCCGCGTCCAGGTCGTCGACCCGGGCGAGACGCGCTTCATCACGGGCGAGCAGGTCGAACGCGCCGAGGTCCTGGCCGAGAACGACCGCGCCGTGGCGGCTGGCAAGAAGCCCGCCACCATCCAGTACATGCTCCTGGGGATCACCAAGGCGTCGCTTTCCACCGACTCGTTCATCTCGGCGGCCTCCTTCCAGGAGACCACCCGGGTGCTCACGGAGGCGGCGATCATGGGCAAGAAGGACGACCTGCGCGGCCTCAAGGAGAACGTCATCGTCGGCCGGCTCATCCCGGCCGGAACGGGCCTCGCCTACCACACGACCCGCAAGAAGGACGCGGCGGCGGAGGCGAACCCGGGGGCGACCTTCGGCTTTTCGCTGGACGAGACAGATGTCGGCAGCGAGCAGGTTGCTTGACTGGTATGACCTAAACCCTTAAACTTGAGAGCTTTTTTCCGCCGCCTTTTTCCATTGGAGGCGGCGGAACCGGGCTCCCCAGAGGGGGTCCCGAACGAACATCGGACGAAAAAACATGCCCACGATCAATCAGTTGCTTCGCAAGCCGCGCCAAAAAGCCGTCACCAAGAGCAAGGTGCCCGCGCTGGGCGGCAGCCCCCAGAAGAGGGGTGTCTGCACGCGCGTGTACACCACGACCCCGAAGAAGCCGAACTCGGCCCTGCGGAAGGTCGCCAAGGTGCGTCTCACCAACGGCTACGAGGTCATCAGCTACATCGGCGGCGAGGGGCACAACCTCCAGGAGCACTCGGTCGTGCTGATCCGCGGCGGCCGCGTGAAGGACCTTCCGGGCGTGCGCTACCACATGGTCCGCGGCAGCCTCGACACCGCCGGCGTGAAGGATCGCAAGCAGTCGCGCTCGAAGTACGGCGCCAAACGGCCCAAGGCCGCTTGAAACACATTTACTGAACGGATAGAGACCTATGCCCCGCCGCAGAGAAGTCCCGAAGCGCGAGATCCTGCCGGATCCCAAGTTCAAGAGCGAGGAAGTCGCCAAGTTCATCAACGTGCTGATGACTCGCGGCAAGAAGAGCGTTGCCGAGCGGATCATGTACGGCGCGCTCGACCAGATCCAGAAGAAGTCGGGCAAGGATCCGTTCGAGGTCTTCGGCGCGGCGATCAACAACGTGAAGCCGATGGTGGAGGTGAAGAGCCGCCGCGTCGGTGGCGCCAACTACCAGGTTCCCGTGGAGGTCCGCCCCATCCGCCGCACCGCGCTCGCGATGCGCTGGCTGCGCGAGGCCGCCCGCAAGCGCGGCGAGAAGAGCATGGGCCAGCGCCTGGCCAACGAGCTGATGGAGGCCGCCGAAGGCCGCGGCGGCGCCGTGAAGAAGCGCGAGGAAGTGCACCGCATGGCCGAGGCAAACAAGGCGTTCGCCCATTACCGGTTCTAGACGAAGAAAACCAGTCGCCAGCCGCCGCTGACAGGCTCGGCGGCATCGAGAAGACAGAAAGCACACCGTGGCCCGCAAGACACCAATCGACCGCTACCGCAACATCGGTATCTCGGCGCACATCGACGCCGGCAAGACCACGACCACGGAGCGCATTCTTTTCTACACGGGCGTCTCCCACAAGATGGGCGAGGTCCACGACGGCGCCACCGTCATGGACTGGATGGAGCAGGAGCGCGAGCGCGGCATCACGATCACTTCGGCGGCGACGACCTGCTTCTGGAAGGGCATGGACGGCAAGCTTCCCGAGCACCGCGTCAACATCATCGACACGCCGGGCCACGTCGACTTCACCATCGAGGTCGAGCGCTCGATGCGCGTGCTCGACGGCGCGTGCATGGTCTATTGCGCGGTCGGCGGCGTGCAGCCGCAGTCGGAAACCGTGTGGCGCCAGGCCAACAAGTACAAGGTGCCGCGCCTCGCGTTCGTGAACAAGATGGACCGCACCGGCGCCAACTTCTTCAAGGTCTACGACCAGATGAAGTCGCGCCTGAAGGCGAACCCCGTCCCGGTCCAGATTCCCATCGGCGCCGAGGACAAGTTCGAGGGCGTGGTCGACCTCATCCGGATGAAGGCGATCTACTGGGACGAGGCGTCCCAGGGCATGAAGTTCGACCTGCGCGAGGTTCCGGCCGAGCTCCTCGAGTCGGCCAAGGAATGGCGCGAGAAGATGGTCGAGAGCGCCGCAGAGGCGAACGAAGAGCTCATGAACAAGTACCTCGAGTCGGGCAGCCTGACGGAGGCCGAGATCAAGCACGGCCTGCGCACGCGCACGATCGCGAGCGAGATCGTGCCGATGATGTGCGGATCGGCGTTCAAGAACAAGGGCGTCCAGGCCATGCTCGACGGCGTGATCGACTACATGCCGGCGCCGACCGACATTCCCCCGGTGACGGGCGAGCTCGAGAACGGCCAGCCGACCGAGCGCCGCGCCGCCGACGACGAGGCCTTCGCCGGCCTCGCGTTCAAGATCATGACCGACCCGTTCGTCGGCCAGCTCATCTTCTTCCGCGTCTACTCCGGCGTGATCAACTCGGGCGACACGATCTACAACCCGATCAAGGGCAAGAAGGAGCGCATCGGCCGCATCCTCCAGATGCACGCGAACCAGCGCGAGGAGCTCAAGGAAGTGCGGGCCGGCGACATTGCGGCGGCCGTGGGCCTTCGCGAGGCCACGACGGGCGACACGCTCTGCAACCCGGACAAGGTGATCATCCTCGAGCGGATGGTGTTCCCGGAGCCGGTGATCTCGCAGGCCGTCGAGCCCAAGACCAAGGCCGACCAGGAGAAGATGGGCATCGCCCTCAACCGCCTGGCCCAGGAAGACCCGTCGTTCCGCGTCCGCACCGACGAGGAGAGCGGCCAGACGATCATCGCCGGCATGGGCGAGCTGCACCTCGAGATCATCGTGGACCGCATGCGGCGCGAGTTCGGCGTCGAGGCGAGCGTGGGCAAGCCCCAGGTCGCCTACCGCGAGACGATCCGCAAGCCCGTCGCGGAGGTCGAGGGCAAGTTCATCAAGCAGTCGGGCGGCCGCGGGCAGTACGGCCACGTGGTGCTCAAGGTGGAGCCGCAGGAAGCCGGCAAGGGCTTCGAGTTCGTCGACGCCATCAAGGGCGGCGCGGTTCCGCGCGAGTTCATCCCGGCGGTCGAGAAGGGCCTGCGCGAGACGCTGCCCAGCGGCGTGCTGGCGGGGTACCCGGTCGTCGACGTGAAGGTGACGCTGTTCTACGGCTCCTACCACGAGGTCGACTCGAACGAGAACGCGTTCAAGATGGCCGCATCCATCGGCTTCAAGGAAGGCATGCGCCGGGCGAGCCCGGTGCTCCTCGAGCCGATCATGGCCGTCGAGGTCGAGACGCCGGAGGACTACGCCGGCAACGTCATGGGCGACCTTGCGTCCCGCCGCGGCCACCTGCAGGGAATGGACGACATGCCCGGCGGCGGCAAGGTGATCAAGGCGGAGGTGCCGCTGTCCGAGATGTTCGGCTACTCGACGAGCCTGCGGTCGGCGACCCAGGGGCGGGCCACCTACACGATGGAATTCAAGCACTACTCCGAGGCGCCGAAGAACGTCGCCGACGCGATCATCAACCAGAAAGCTGCAGCCTGATATTCACGAGGAATCGAAATGGCAAAGGGCAAGTTTGAGCGGACGAAGCCGCACGTGAACGTGGGGACGATCGGCCACGTGGACCACGGGAAGACGACGCTGACGGCGGCGATGACGCTGGTGCTGTCGAAGAAGTTCGGTGGGGAGGCGAAGGCCTAC
>JAGRPO010000160.1 GCA_019449455.1 Betaproteobacteria bacterium
CGAACACGACAACGCGAAACTCAAGCCCGGCACGTCCAATGCCGTGACCGCCGCCGCGAAGATGGGCGGCGAGGTGCACGTCCTCGTCGCGGGGCAGGGATGCGCCGCGGCCGCGGCCGCGGCGGCCGGGCTCGCGGGCGTGGCCAAGGTCCTGGTGGCCGACGCCGCCCACTACGCCGCCGGGCTTCCGGAGAATCTCGCCGCGCTGGTGACGCCGCTCGCGAAGAGCTATTCGCACGTGGTGGCCGCCGCCACGGCCAGCGGAAAGAGCTTCATGCCGCGAGTGGCCGCGCTCCTCGACGTGGCGCAGGTCTCGGAGATCGTCGCCGTGGAGTCGCCGGACACCTTCGTGCGCCCGATCTACGCGGGCAATGCCTTCGCGACGGTGCAGTCGCCCGATGCGATCAAGGTGGTGACGGTGCGCTCGACCGGCTTCGACGAGGCGGGGGCGGGCGGTTCGGCTCCCGTCGAGGCGATCGCCGCGGGCCCCGACACGGCGAAGTCGAAACTCCTGGGCCAGGAACTCACGAAGTCGGCGCGGCCGGAGCTGGTCGCCGCGCGGCGCGTGGTTTCCGGCGGCCGGGGGATCGGCAGCGCGGAGAATTTCAAGCTGGTCGAGGCGCTGGCCGACAAGCTGGGCGCGGCCATCGGCGCCTCGCGCGCCGCGGTGGACTCGGGGTTCGTGCCCAACGACTACCAGGTCGGGCAGACGGGCAAGATCGTGGCTCCCGAGCTCTACATCGCGGTGGGCATTTCCGGCGCCATCCAGCACCTCGCGGGCATGAAGGACAGCAAGGTGATCGTGGCGATCAACAAGGATCCGGAGGCGCCCATCTTCCAGGTGGCCGACTACGGGCTGGTGGGCGACCTCTTCCAGGTCCTCCCCGAACTCACCGCGCAGATCTAGGAGAAACCCGTGGCCGAATACGCAGCGCCCCTGAAGGACATGCAGTTCGTGCTGAAGCACGTGGTCGGGCTCGACCAGGTGAACACGCTGCCGGGCTGGGATGAAATGACCGACGACGTGGTCGACGCGATCCTGGAGGAGGCGGCGAAGTTCGCGGGCGAGGTGCTCTCGCCGCTGAACGCGAGCGGCGACAGGACCGGCGCCACGTTCAAGGACGGCGCGGTCACGACGCCGCCGGGCTTCAAGGACGCCTACTGGCAGTTCGTGAACGGCGGCTGGGGCAACGTCATGGGCCCGGTCGAGTTCGGCGGGCAGGGGCTGCCGGCGCTGCTGTCCACGCCCGTCGAGGAGATGTGGGGCTCGGCCAACATCGCCTTCAAGCTCTGCCCGATGCTGACCCTGGGCGCGGTCGAGGCGCTGCACCGCAACGCCTCCCGCGAGCTGCAGGAGAAATTCCTGCCCAACATGGTGTCGGGCAAATGGACCGGCACCATGAACCTCACGGAGCCGCAGGCGGGCAGCGACCTCTCGCTCGTGCGCACCAAGGCCGTGCCGCAAGCCGACGGCACCTACAGGCTCACCGGACAGAAGATCTTCATCACCTACGGCGACCAGGACTACACCGAGAACATCGTGCACACGGTGCTCGCCCGCATCGAGGGCGCGCCAGAGGGCGTGAAGGGCATCTCGCTCTTCGTGGTGCCCAAGGTCCTCATCAATGCCGACGGCACGCTCGGCGCGACGAACGGCGTGAAGTGCGTTTCCATCGAGCACAAGATGGGCATCCACGCGAGCCCCACGGCCGTGATGGCCTACGAGAACGCCACGGGCTACCTCGTGGGCGAGGCCAACCGCGGCCTCGAGTACATGTTCGTGATGATGAACGCGGCGCGCCTGGGCGTGGGACTCGAGGGCGTGTCGCTCGCCGAGCGCGCCTACCAGCGCGCGCGCGACTGGGCAGCGGAGCGCCTGCAGGGCAGGCCCATCGGCGTGGCGGGCGCGGCCAGGACCGCGCCCATCATCCAGCACCCCGACGTGAAGCGGATGCTCCTCACGATGAAGGCGAACGCGGAGGCCACGCGGGCTCTGGCCTACCAGGTCTCGGCCTACCTCGACCGCTCGCGCAAGCATCCCGACGAGGCCGAGCGGCGGCGCTGCCAGGCGATCGTCGACCTCCTCATCCCGGTGGTGAAGGGGTGGTCCACGGAGACCGGCATCGAGGTCGCCTCGCTGGGCATCCAGGTGCACGGCGGCATGGGATTCATCGAGGAGACGGGCGCCGCGCAGCACCTGCGCGACGCGCGCATCGGCACCATCTACGAGGGCACCACGGGCATCCAGGCCAACGACCTCGTGGGCCGCAAGGTCGGCCGGGAGGCGGGCGCCACCATGAAGGGGCTCATCGCCGAGATGCGCAAGATCCCGGCGGAACTCGCCAAGGCCGACGACAAGGAGCTTCGCGTGATCGGATCGCGCCTCGCGAAGGCCATCGACACGCTCGAGCGGGCCACGGACTGGATCGTGACCGTGTTTCCCACCGACCCGGGCGCGGTGGCGGCGGGCTCGGTGTACTTCCTCAAGCTCTCCGGCCTCACGATCGGCGGCTGGATGATGGCGAGGTCCGCCATCGTCGCGACCCGCCAGCAGGCCGCGGGGCAGGGCGACGCGCAGTTCCTGCGCGGCAAGCGGCTCACGGCGCGCTTCTACGCCGACCATCTCCTGACGCAGGTCGACGGCCTCGCCGAGGCGCTGATGACCGGCGGGGGGCTCGTGCGCGAAGCCGAGGAGGCGCTGCTCTGACGGTTCGGCGGGCGGCCGGGGTCGGTCCCCCGGTCGGGCACCCCGGTCACTGAGTTCTCCCATGGAAGCCCTGCTTGTCTCCATCGGCATCGTCGCCCTCGCCGAGATCGGGGACAAGACGCAACTGCTGACGCTCGTCCTCGCGGCCCGCTACAAGAAGCCGTGGCCCATCGTGGCGGGCATCTTCGTGGCGACCCTCGTGAACCACGGGATCGCCGGCGCCGTCGGCGCCTGGCTCACCAGGACGATCGGCCCGGACGCGATGCGCTGGATCCTCGGCGTGTCGTTCATCGCCATGGCCGCCTGGATGCTCGTCCCGGACAAGCTCGACGACGACGACGCGGCCGCGCGCAAGGTGGGCGGCGTGTTCGTCACGACGACGGTGCTCTTCTTCTTCGTGGAGATCGGCGACAAGACGCAGATCGCCACCGTCGCCCTGGCCGCGCGCTTCGACTCGCTGGTGGCGGTCGTCATGGGCACCACCATCGGCATGATCCTTGCCAATGCGCCCGTGGCCTTCTTCGGCGACGCGCTCGCCCGGCGGCTGCCCGTGCGGGCCATTCACCTGGTCGCCGCGGCTGTCTTCGCGGCGCTGGGCGTCGGGGTGCTGCTGCTGGGGTGAGGGGCCGCGGTCAGGCCGCGGCGGGCTGGCGGACCGGGGTGCCGGTCACGACCTCGTGGAAGTAGCAGACGTGCGACCCGCCCTTTTCCTTTGACAGGTGCTTGGCCTCGAACATGGCGCGGTCGGCGTCCGCGAGCAGCCCCGTCTTGCCGGCCCCGAAGCGGTACTCGGCCACCCCGACGCTCAGCGTGAGCGCCAGTTCCTGGCCGGGCGAGATCTCGCAGGGGCTCGCCGCCACGGCCGCCACGATCCGCTCCATCACCTGCCTGAGGGCGCGGTTGCGGTGCAGGCCGACGATGAACTCGTCCGCCCCCCAGCGCGCGACCCAGTCGCCGCGCCGCGTGTTGAGCTGCAGGAGCGCGGCGGTGTGGGAAATGCAGGCGTCGCCCGCGCTGTGGCCGTAGGACTCGTTCACGCCCTTGAAGCCGTTCAGGTCGAAGAAGGCGACCTGGAAGGACTCGAGGTCGCGCTCGGCGCGCGCGATCTCCTCCATGAGGCGCTTTTCCCCGGCGCGGCGGTTGTAGATGCCGGTGAGGTCGTCCGAGTCCGACACGCGCTCGAGGCGGTTGATCGTCTCGTTCAGCTGCGAGATCGTGTACTGCGTGCCTTCCATGAGGCGCCCCGCCTGGTCGGGGAAGTGCACCGGCAGGTCGGGAATCTGGCGGCTCTCCAGGTAGGCGCGCAGCGCCTCGGCCGTGAGGTCGATGGGCACCAGGATCTCGCGCAGCAGCCACAGCGTGCCGAGATAGCCCGCCACGGAGGCGAGCCCGAGGGCGGCCAGCAGGGGATACATCTGCTCGACGTCCGTCCGCGCGATCAGCAGGTAGACGATGAAGACCGCGAGCGGCGTCTGCGCGCTGACGAATGCCGCGACCGCGAACTTGCGCACGTAGCTGTCGCGCAACGCCGGGATGGCGACGAGGCGCCGGTAGATCTGCATGCGCCCGATCAGGGTGGATCCAGGCGGAATCTTGCTCGGCATGTGCGGACTCCAGGGGGAACGGGCCTATTCTGGCCGTGCCCCCCCCGGCGGCGTCAAGTCCCGATGGGATTGCGAAGCGTGCCGATGCCCTCGATCTCGGTCTCGAGCAGGTCGCCGGGCTTGAGGAACTCCGGGGGAGTCCGGGCGAAGCCCACGCCCTCGGGGGTTCCCGTCGAGATGATGTCGCCGGCCTCGAGGGTCATGCCCATCGAGAGGTCGTGGATGAGCCGCGGCAGCTTGAAGTAGAGGAACTTCGTGTTCGAGTCCTGCTTGGTGACGCCGTTCACGCGGCAGCTCACGCGCAGGTTGGCGTGGTCCAGGCTGTCGGCCGTCACCAGCACCGGCCCCATCGGGCAGGTCCCGTCGAGGCTCTTGCCCTTGTGCCACTGCCCGCCGTGGCGGCGCTGCAGGTCGCGCCACGAGACGTCGTTGATCACGGTGTAGCCCCACACGTGCTTCATGGCGTCGTCGGCGGATATGTTCTTGCCGCCGGGGCCGATCACCACGCCCAGCTCGACTTCCCAGTCCAGGGAGGTGGAGATCGCCGCATCGAACGGAACCGTGTCGTAGGGGCCGTTGACCGCGGTGGGCGCCTTGCTGAAGAAGACCGGCCACTGCGGCAGCTCCCGGTTGTCCTGCAGCTTCTTGGCGCCTTCCTCGAAGTGCTCGAGGTAGTTCCAGCCGACGCAGAAGACGTTCTTGGCCGGGCGCGGGATGGGCGCGTGCAGCTTCACTTCCGTCATCGCCACGGTGGCGGACGGGGGCTTGGCGGCCAGCGCGTCGAGCGCCTTCCGCGCCGCGGCGCCGCCCCGGATGATGCCGAGCATCGTGGAGAAATCGACGCCCGGGGTGGCGGCCGCGTGGGCCGGGATGTCGACGATGCGGTTGCCTTCGAGGACGAGGCCGGGGCGCTGCGCGCCGCCGCCGGCGGGTGAATAGGTGACGAGCTTCAAGGCTTTCCTCCTGGGAGTGTCAAAGATGGCGAAGCGGGTGTTCGGGCGCGGGCCGGCGCGGATCGAAGAACGCGGCGGCGGGAGCGGCCTTCAGTCGTTCTTCCATGCCGCCGGGCGCTTCTCGAGGAAGGCGTTCACGCCCTCGACCTGGTCGGAATGGTCGAAGAGGTCCATGAAGCGCTCGCGCTCGAGCGCGAGGCCGGCGCGCCGCGGAATGCCGTTGCGCGCGTTGTGGATGAGGCCCTTGCAGTACTCGACGGCACGGGGCGACAGCGTGGACACGCGCGCGGCGAGGGCCATCGCCTTCGCGAGCCCCTGTCCCTTGTCGGCCACTTCCTCGACGAGCCCGATGCGCAGCGCCGTGGCCGCGTCGACCCGCTCGTTGGTGAGGATCATGCGCTTGGCCCAGCCCTCTCCCACGAGCCCGGGCAGGTTCTGCGTGCCGCAGCCGGCGGGCAGCAGGCCCACGCCGGGCTCGGGCAGCGCCATCTGCGCGTGCGCCTCCGCGATGCGCAGGTCGCAGGCGAGGCAGCACTCCAGCCCGCCGCCCATCGCGTAGCCGTTGATGGCCGCGATGGTGACGAAACGCGCGTTCATGAGTGCCTCGAAGGCCGAGCCGAAGCAGGCGATGAAGTGCCGGGCGTAGACCTTGTCGCCCGCGAACTTCTTCAGGTCCGCGCCGGCGGAGAAGAACTTCTCGCCCGCGCCGGTGATGACGGCCGCGTACACCGTCCGGTCGGCGTTGAGCTCGCCCACCAGCTTCTCGAGGGCGCGCAGGTCCTCCGGCGTCCACGTGTTGGCCGGCGGGTTGTCGATGGTGACGAGTGCGGTGTGGCCTTCGATGCGGTGGTTGATCATCTTCTTGTCGGGGCCGTCGCCGGCCTATCGCTTGAGGTATTGGATGATGACGCTCGAGAAATCGGAACCGCCGTGCCCGTCCGCCGAGTGCTTCTGGTAGACCTGCTGCGCGACGGCGCCCATGAGGACGGGCACCCTGGCCGTCTTCGCGGCCTCGGTGACGAGCGTGAGGTCCTTCAGCATCAGGTCGGTGCCGAAGCCGCCGGTGTACCCGCGCGAGGCCGGCACGCCGTCGAGGACGCCGGGGTAGGGGTTGTAGGTGTCGGAGCTCCAGCAGCGGCCGCTCGAGGTGTTCACGATCCCGGCGAACACCTTGGGATCCATGCCGAGTGCCGTGGCGAGCGTCATGGCTTCGGAGGTCGCGATCATGCCGACCGCGAGCATCATGTTGTTGCAGATCTTCGCCACCTGGCCGTTGCCGCTCGCGCCGCAGTGGACGATGTTCCTTCCCATGCACTCCAGGATCGCCTTCGCCGGCTCGAAGTCCTTCGCGGCTCCGCCGACCATGAAGGTGAGCGTGGCGGCCTCCGCGCCGGCGGTGCCGCCGGAGACGGGCGCGTCGACCATGGGGAGCCCCTTGGCCAGGGCGTCGAAAGCCATCTCGCGGGCGGTGAGCGGGTCGATCGTCGAGCTGTCGACGAGGAGCGTGCCGGGCTTCGCGTTCGCGATGACGCCCGACGGGCCCGCGTAGACCGCGCGCACGTGCGGGGAGGAGGGCAGCATCGTCACGACAGCCTCGGCGCCGGCGACGCAGTCGGCGACGGATGTCGCCCTGGCCGCGCCAAGCGAAACCGCCTTGTCCACGAGGGCGGGGACCACGTCCCAGGCCTTCACGGCGTGGCCCTTCGCGAGAAGGTTGCGGCACATGGGAAGACCCATGTGCCCCAGGCCGATGAACCCGATCCTCATGGCCGCTACTTCAGGCTGATCGTCGTGTGCACGGGCCCCGCGGTGGCCGCGTCGTCGAACCAGCGCGCCGTGATGGTCTTGGCCTGCGTGTAGAACTGCATCACCTGCTTGCCGTAGGGGCCCAGGTCGCCCAGCTTGGAGCCGCGCGAGCCGGTGAAGCTGAAGTAGGGCACGGGGACCGGGATGGGCACGTTGATGCCCACCTGGCCCACGTCCACCTCGTACTGGAACTTGCGCGCCGCGGCGCCCGACTGCGTGAAGATGCCCGTGCCGTTGCCGAAGGGGTTCGCGTTGATGAAGGCGATCGCCTCGTCGAGCGTGTCCACCGAAACCAGGCACAGGACCGGCCCGAAGATCTCCTCCTTGTAGATGGTCATCGAGGTCTTCACGCCGGAGAAGACCGTCGGGCCTACGAAGTTGCCGTCCGGATAGCCGGGCACGCGGATGCCGCGGCCGTCGAGCTCGAGCTTCGCGCCTTCCTTCACGCCGGCCTCGATGAGCGACAGGACGCGCGCATGCGCGGCCTTCGAGATGAGGGGGCCCAGGTCCGCGCCGGCCTCGGTGCCGCAGGTGACCTTGAGCGACTTCCCCTTGGCCACGATGTCGGGGATCCAGTCGTTCGCCTTGCCCACGAGCACGCCCACGCTGATGGCCATGCAGCGCTGCCCCGCGGCGCCGAAGCCCGCGCCCACGAGGGCGTTGAGGGACTGGTCCTTGGAGGCGTCCGGCAGCACCACGGCGTGGTTCTTCGCGCCCATCATGCATTGCGCGCGCTTGCCGTGGGTGGAGGCGAGCTTGTAGACGTGGTTGCCGACGTGCGTGGAGCCCACGAACGACACCGCGCGCACGTCCGCGTGCGTGCACAGCGTGTCCACCGCCGTCTTGCCGCCGTGCACGACGTTGAGGACGCCCGGGGGCACGCCCGCCTCGACCGCCAGCGCGGCCAGCAGCATGGGCGTCATCGGGTCCTGCTCGGAGGGCTTGAGCACGAAGGTGTTGCCGCAGACGATCGCCATGGGGAACATCCACAGGGGGATCATCGCGGGGAAGTTGAACGGCGTGATGCCCACGCACACGCCGATGGGCTGGCGGATCGCGTAGACGTCCACGCCGTTGGCCACCTGCTCGAGGTGCTCGCCCATCTGGATCGAGCCCACGGAGCAGGCGTGCTCGACGACCTCCAGGCCGCGGAAGACATCCCCCTCGGCGTCGGCGAGCGTCTTGCCCTGCTCGTGGGTGAGGCATTCGGCCAGCTTCTTGATGTCGCGGCGGATGAGCTCCTGGAGCTTGAGCATCACGCGCATGCGCGCGCCAACAGGGGTGTTCTTCCAGGTCCGGTACGCGACGGCGGCCGAGGACACCGCCGCCTCCAGCTCCTCGGGCGTGGCGAAGGGCACGCGGGCGAGCACCTGCTGCGTCGCGGGGTTCACCACGTCCTTCCATTCGGTGGTCTTCGAGTCGACCAACTGGCCGTTGATCAGGAGCTTCACGTTGGGGACGGCCTGCGCGACGGCCTGGAGGTGGGCAGCCATGGTTTTCTCCTCGGATGCGCCCGCGGGGAGACCGCGGGTGGATGGGCGTTTCGGGGCAATGCGGATCTTCGCGCCAATTATAAGTCCTGGCGCCGGCGGGACTGCCGATGCCGGATCGGACGACGGCTCTTACTTTTCGTATCGTATACAATATACTTGCCCTCGACCGCGGTATCGGCCACCGTGACGGGCACGCCATGTCGGACACCACGACCTTTCCCTGGACCCTCGACAGACCCACTTCCGCGATCGCGGCCGTGCGCGACGTTTCGCTCGCGAAAGTGGTGCGCGAGGACATCCTGGGCCTCATCCTGAGCGGCGACCTCGTCCCCGGCAGCCGGATCAACGAGTCCGACGTGGCCGAGCGCCTGGGCGTCTCGCGCGTCCCGGTGCGCGAGGCGCTCCGCGAGCTGGAGGCCACGGGCCTCGTCGTGTCGCGCAAGAACGTGGGCGTGTTCGTCCGCGAGCTGGCGCTGCGGGAAGTCGCGGAGCTCTACGAGCTGCGCGGCGTGCTCGACGGCCACGCGGGCGCGCGTGCCGCCGCGCTTCCCGAGGTGCCGCGACGGGCGCTCTCCCGGATCCTCGACGCCGCCACCTCCGCCATGCGCAAGGCCGCGCGGCGACGCGACGTGCCCGCCTACTACGCGGAAAACCTGCGCTTCCACTGGGCCGTCGTCGAGGCGGCCGGCAACGCGAAGCTCTCGGAAGCCTACCGCGGCATCGTGCAGCAGTTGCACCTGTGGCGGCTGAAGAACCTCGCCCAACCCGTCGGCATGGCCGCCTCGATCGCCGAGCACGAGGCGATCGCCAAGGCCGTCCGCGAGGGCGATTGCGCGCACGCCGGGCGGCTCCTCGCCGACCACGTGGGCGCGGCCCGGCTACGACTCGAAACCCATCTCTCGGAGGAGCAAACGCCATGAAGCGACGCCCGTTCGTCATCGCCGCACCCATCCTCGCCGTGGCCGTCCTGCTGCCCGGCCACGCCATCGCGCAGGACTACCCCACGAGGACCGTGAAGATCGTGGCCCCCGTGCAGCCCGGCGGCGGCGTGGACCTGGTCGCCCGCACGGTCGCCACGCAGCTCGGCAGCGCCACAGGCCAGTCGTTCATCGTGGAGAACGTGTCCGGGGGCGGCGGCGTCATCGCCTCGCAGACCGTGGCCCGGGCCGCGCCGGACGGCTACACGCTGATGCTGGGCTACGTCGCCACGCACGGCACGGTGCCGGCCGTGCGCAAGGTTCCCTACGACGCGGTCAAGGACTTCACGCCCATCGCGATGGTGGCCGGCACGCCCAACGTCCTCGTGGCGGCCGCGAACGTTCCCGCCACGGACGTGAAGTCGCTCGTCGACTACGCGAAGAAGAACAAGGTGAGCTACGGCTCGGCCGGGCAGGGCTCGCTCACGCACCTGGCCATGGAGCAGTTCCGCATCGCCGCCGGGTTCGACGCGGTGCACGCGGCCTACCGCGGCATCGGGCCGGCGATCACCGACATCCTCGGAGGCCAGACGCAACTGATGATGCCCGGGCTCGCCGCCGCCGTGCCGCACATCCGTGCCGGCAAGATGAAGCCGCTCGCGGTCACCGGGCTCAAGCGCCATCCGCTGCTGCCGGAGGTGCCCACGTTCGAGGAACTGGGCTACAAGGGCTTCGACGGGGTGCAGTGGTACGGCATCGTGGGGCCGGCCAACATGCCGCCCGCGGTCACGAAGAAGCTGAACGACGAGATCAACAAGGCGCTCGCCACGCCCGATCTGCAGAAGCGCCTCACCGGCGAGGCGCTCGACACCATGCCGATGACGCCCGAGCAGTTCGGGAAATTCATGCAGGCCGACATCGCCAAGTGGGCGAAGCTCGCCAAGGAACGCAACATCACCCTGGACAACTGATCGATGGCACGCAATACCCAGGTCGCCGCCGACCACGACGCACCGCCCGTCACGCGCACCCTCGCGAGGTTCGTGGCCACCCATCCCTCCCGCGGCTGGAGCGACGCCGTGGACCGCGAGGCGCACCGCACCTTCCTCAACTGGGCGGGCTGCGCCGTCGGTGGCGCCCGCCACGAGGCGGCCCAGGCGGCGCTGGCCGCCTGCTCCATGCTGCAACCGGCCCCGCAGTCGAGCCTCCTCGGCCGCGGCGAGCGCGTGGACATGGCGAGCGCGGCGCTGATCAACGGCATCAGCTCGCACACGTTCGACTTCGACGACACGCACCTCCGGACCATCATCCATCCGGCCGGACCGGTCGCTTCCGCCGTCTTCGCGCTCGCGGAGACGACGGGCGCCTCGGGCCGGCAGGTGATCGACGCCCTCGTGCTCGGCATCGACGTCTCGTGCCGCATCGGCAACGTGATGTACCCGGACCACTACGACCGGGGCTGGCACATTACCGGCTCGACGGGAATGCTCGGCGCGGCGGCGGGGTGCGCGCGCCTCCTGGGCCTCGACGAGGACAGGACCGCGATGGCGTTGGGCATCGCCGCCTCGCAGCCGGTGGGGATGCGCGAGCAATTCGGCACGATGGCGAAGCCCTTCCATCCGGGCGGGGCGGCGCGCGCGGGGCTCCTCTCGGCGCTGCTCGCGAAGCACGGCTTCACCGCGAGCGCCCGGGCCATCGAGGCGCCGCGCGGCTACGTGCAGGTCGTCTCCACCAAGTGCGACTGGCACGAGGCCACGGACGAGCTGGGCAAGCGCTTCGAGATCTCCTTCAACACCTACAAGCCCTTCGCCTGCGGCATCGTGATCCACCCTTCCATCGACGCCTGCGTGCAGTTGCGCGCCAAGGGCGTGCGGGCGCAGGACGTCGAGCGCATCGAGCTCAAGGTGCACTCGCTGGTGCTGGAGCTCACCGGCAAGAAGGAGCCGCAGGACGGGCTGCAGGGGAAGTTCAGCGTCTACCACGGCTGCGCGGCGGGACTCATCTTCGGCCGGGCGGGCGAGGGGGAATACGACGACGCCATCGTCCGGCGCGAGGACGTGACGGCGCTGCGGCGCAAGGTCGTCGCGACGGTGGACGATTCCATCGGCGAGGCGGCCGCCGACGTGACCGCGGTCCTCAAGGACGGGCGGCGCGAGCACGTCTTCGTCGAGCACGCCGTCGGCTCGCTCGAGAACCCGATGACGGACGCGGACCTCGAGGGCAAGTTCCGCACCCTCGCCGAGCCCGTGATCGGGGCTGCGCGCACGGCGAAGCTCATCGCGGCCTGCCGGGCGCTGGGAGAGGCGCCGGACGTGGCGGCGCTCGCGGCGGCGGGGCGGCCTTGAGCGCACGCGCCTCCATCGTCGTGCTCGACGACTACGAGCAGGCGATGCGCACCCACGCCGACTGGCAGCCCGTCGACCGCAAGGCCGTGGTCACCGTGTATCACCAGAATCTTCGCGGGGAGCCGCTTCTCGACGCGATCAAGGATGCCGACGCCATCGCCGTGGTGCGGGACCGCACGCCGTTCAAGGCGGACCTGCTCGCGAAGCTGCCGAAGCTTCGCTACCTGGTCTTCACGGGCGCTCGCAACACCCAGCTCGACGCGGCCGCGTTCGCCGCGCGCGGCATCCCGGTGAGCCACACGGAAAAGGATCCCGGCAAGGACAGCACCGCCGAGCACGCGTGGGCACTGATCCTCGCGGCCTCGCGCCGGCTCGAGGCGAGCATGGCTCTCGTGCGCGAGGGTCGCTGGCGCGACGGCGGGCCGCTCGCGACGATCCTCGGGGGCGAGCGGCTCGGGCTCGTGGGCTTCGGGGAGATCGGGCAGCGCGTGGCACGCGTCGGCGCGGCCTTCGGCATGGAGGTCGTCACCTGGAGCCCGCACATGACGCCCGAACGGGCGGCCGCGGGCTGCGCGAAGTCGGTGTCGCTGGAGGAACTGCTGGCCACCTCGAAGGTCGTGAGCCTGCACCTCGTTCCGTCGGAGGCGACGGTGAAACTCCTGGATGCCGCGCGGCTCGCGACCATGCGCCCCGATGCGATCCTGGTGAACACCTCCCGATCCACGCTCATCGACATGGCCGTGCTTCCGGGGGCGCTGGCGGCCGGGCGGCCCGGCCACGCCGCGCTCGACGTCTTCGACGAGGAGCCGCTGCCCGCCGACTTCGCGCTGCGGAACCTGCCCAACGTGGTGCTCACGCCGCACATCGGGTTCGTGGCGAGGCCGGTCTACGAGAAGTTCGCGCAGGGGATGGTCGAGTGCCTCGACGCGTGGCTCGAGGGACGGCCCCTCGTGAGGGTGCTTGCGCCGCCGGCCTGAGGTCCCCGGGGGAGCCTACCCGGGGCTTTGCTGATCCCCGTCAAGAACGGGGGCTTGCCGCGGCGGCCCGCGAATCGCACTCTAGGGGATCATCGCGCGCGGGCCCGCAGCCATTGGGGGTCACGGCCACGCGCCGCGTGGAGACCGCCATGACCGACATCGCCGCCCTGCTCGGCGCAGAAGCCGAATCCCTCCTCGGATACACCTGCAAGGGCATCCCCAGGGCCAGCCTTCACCTTCCCGGGCCCGATTACCTCGACCGGGTCGTGAGCATCACGGACAGGAAGCCCGCGGTGATGCGCAACCTCGCCGCGCTTTTCGGGCACGGGCGGCTGGCGGGCACCGGGTACCTGTCGCTCCTGCCCGTGGACCAGGGCATCGAGCACTCGGCTGGCGCCTCCTTCGCGCCCAATCCCGCGTGCTTCGACCCGGAGGGCATCGTGACGCTCGCGATCGAGGGCGGCTGCAACGGCGTCGCCTCCACGCTGGGCGTGCTCGGGAGCGTGGCGCGGCGCTACGCGCACCGCATCCCGTTCGTGGTGAAGATCAACCACAACGAGTTCCTGTCCTACCCGAACACCTACGACCAGAGCCTCTTCGCGAGCGTCGAGCAGGCGTTCGACATGGGGGCGGCGGCGGTGGGCGCGACCGTGTACTACGGCTCGCCGGAATCGCGCCGGCAGATCTGGGAGATCTCGCAGTGCTTCCGCCGCGCCCACGAGCTGGGCATGGCCACGGTGCTGTGGTGCTACCTGCGCAACAACGCCTTCAAGAAGGACGGCGTGGACTATCACGTCGCGGCCGACCTCACCGGCCAGGCCAACCACCTCGGGGTCACCATCGAGGCCGACATCGTCAAGCAGAAGATGGCCGAGAACAACGGCGGCTTCAACGCGGTCAAGTTCGCGAAGACGCACCCCCTGGTGTATTCGGCGCTGACCACGGATCACCCCATCGACCTCGTGCGCTACCAGGTCGCCAACTGCTACATGGGGCGCGCGGGGCTCATCAACTCCGGCGGCGAATCCAAGGGCGCCGGCGACCTCGCGCAGGCCGTGCGCACCGCGGTGATCAACAAGCGGGCGGGCGGGATGGGTCTCATCTCGGGGCGCAAGGCCTTCCAGAAGCCGATGGGCGAGGGCATCGCGCTCCTCAACGCCATCCAGGACGTCTACCTGTCCCCGAAGGTCACCGTCGCCTGAGAAGAAAAGGGGACGGTTCCCAGGAACCGTCCCCTCAATCGCGGAAGGCGATCAGCACGGCGTCGGCGGGGACGAGCTGCTCCTGGGCGAAGGCCACGCGCGCCACGATGCCGTCGCGGGGGCTGACGATCGTGTGCTCCATCTTCATCGCCTCCAGGATCATGAGCGGCTGGCCCTTCTTCACCGCGTCGCCCTCCCGGGTCAGCAGCTTCACCACGCGACCGGGCATGAGCGCCGTCAGGCGCGCGTCGGGCAGGAGGTCCGCCGGCTCGTAGTGGAACGGGTCCACGAGCGCGAGCTCGTGCCGGCCGGCGGGCGTGGAGGCAGAGAACACGTCGCCGTGGCGCACCACGCGGGCGAAGTAGGTCTCGTCGTCGAGCCCGATCTGCAACCGCTCGCCGTCGGAGGGGCCGAGCACGACGCGGTGGGCGATCCCGCCGACTTCCACCATGGCGTGGCCGGCGCCCATCGCGGCGTTCACCTTCACGGATTCGCCGTCGGCGCGCCGGAACTCGATCGTGCGCGTCGCCGGCAGGTTCAGGCGCCAGCCTCCCGCGTCGTCCCAGGGGGAAAGACCCGAGACACGGGCGCGCTCGTCGAGGTGGACGCGCGCGGCCGCGGCCACGAGCGCCTCCAGGGGCACCTCGCCCGCCGGCGGAAGGAGGTCGGCGCGATGCGCCTCGATGAACCCGGTGTCCGTCTTGCCGGCGAGGAAGGCCGGGTGCGCGACCAGCCGCTCGAGGAAAGAGAGATTGGTGCGCACGCCCAGGATCTCCGTGCGCGCCAGCGCCGTGAGCAGGCGGCGCGCGGCTTCCTCGCGATTGTCGCCCCAGCTCACGAGCTTGCCGATCATGGAATCGTAGAAGACGCTCACCGTGTCGCCCTCGCGGATGCCGGTGTCGAGGCGCACGTCGGGCGCCTCGGGCGGCGCGCGAAGGACCGCGATGCGCCCAGTCTCGGGCAGGAACCCGTTGGCGGGGTTCTCCGCGCAGATGCGCACCTCGATCGCGTGCCCGCCGGTGAGGATCTCGTCCTGGCGCAGCGGAAGCTCCTCGCCGGAGGCCACGCGCAGCTGCCATTCGACGAGGTCCTCGCCGGTGATCGTCTCCGTGACCGGGTGCTCGACCTGCAGGCGCGTGTTCATCTCCATGAAGAAGAACTGCCGGTCGGCGCCGACGATGAATTCCACCGTCCCGGCGCCGCGGTAGGCGATCGCCTTCGCGGCCGCGACCGCTGCCTTGCCCATGCGCGAGCGCAGCTCGTCGTCGAGGAAGGGCGAGGGCGATTCCTCCAGCACCTTCTGGTGGCGGCGCTGGATGGAGCACTCGCGCTCGAAGAGGTGCACGTAGTTGCCGTGCGTGTCGCCGAAGACCTGGAACTCGATGTGGTGCGGGCCCAGCACGAATCGCTCGAGCAGGACGCGGTCGTCGCCGAACGCGTTCTTCGCCTCGCGCCGCGCCGCGGCCAGTTGCGCGTCGAATTCACCTTCGGCCGCGACGAGCCGCATGCCGCGCCCGCCGCCGCCCGCCACCGCCTTCACGAGGAGCGGGTAGCCGATCTTCGCCGCCTGCGACTTGAGGTAGGCATCCTCCTGGCGCTCGCCGTGGTAGCCGGGCACAACGGGCACGCCCGCCTTCTCGAGGATCGCCTTGGCGCGGTCCTTGAGGCCCATCTTCTCGATGGCCCCGGGCGTGGGGCCGATGAACACGAGCCCGGCCGCCTCCACGGCGCGCGCGAAGCCCTCGTTCTCCGACAGGAAGCCGTATCCCGGGTGGATGGCCTGGGCGCCGCACTGCTTCGCGACCTCGATGATCCGCTCGCCGCGAAGGTAGGAGTCCGCCGGGCTCGGCCCGCCGATCGCATACGCCTCGTCGGCCATCTCGACGTGCAGCGCGTGCGCGTCGACCGTGGAGTGGACCGCGACCGTGCGCACCGCGAGCGCCCGGCAGGTGCGGATCACGCGGCAGGCGATCTCGCCGCGGTTGGCTATGAGGATCTTGTCGAACAAGGGGGCGCTACTCGGTCTCGGGCGTGCCCTGCCAGAGCATCTCGTAGCCCAGCTCCTGGGAATCGGTGCACATGGTGCCGAGCGCCTCGAACTTGGCCTTGAACACCGAGTCGGCGTGCGAGCGCTCGTGCTCCTCGAAGGACCGCCAGTAGGTGACGATGGCGATGTGGTCGTCGGCCCCCTTGGGAGCGCTGAGGGAACCCTCGGAGGAGGCGAACCCGGAGAACTTGAACACCTGCCCGGCGTAGAACCCGCCCTTGTCGCCGCCGTAGGTGTTCTTCACCGTGTTGCACATCTCGCCCAGGGCGAGCTCGACGTCTTCCATGCTCACGCCGGGCTTGAGCTTGACGGTGTTGAAGAGCATGCGGGCGCCGAAGGGGATCGAAATCGCGTCGAACATGGTCGTCTCCGTGGATCGGCCGTCATTGTACTTCGCCGCCGAGCCGTTCCGGGCTCAACGCCCGCCGAGCACGCGCCGCCGCCAGGCGCTGGGCGCCTCCCCGGTCCACCCCTGGAAGGCGCGGAAGAACGCCGAGGGCTCGGAGTAGCCCAGGTCGGCGGCCACTCGCGCCACGCTCTCGCCCTGCCTGGCCAGGCGCGCGAGCGCGAGGTCGCGCCGCAGCGCGTCCTTGATGGCGCGGAAATTCGATCCTTCGTCCTGCAGGCGCCGGTGCAGCGTTCGCGGCGACAGGCCCAGCCCGGCCGCGGCCTCCTCGAGCCCCAGCGCGCGCGGCAGCGCGGCGGCCAGGATGGCGCGGAGATTGCGCGCGAGATCGCGATCGCGCCGGTAGAGCATCGTGATCTTGCCCGGCGCGCCTTCGAGGAAGACCGCGAGGTCCGCTTCGTCGCGCCGGACGGGCAGCTCGAGGAGGGCGGCATCGAGCGTGGCCACGAGTGCGGCGCCGTCGAAGGAGGAGTGCTCGGTGTAGACGAGGCCGTAGTCCGCCGCGTGCGCCGGGCGCGGGTAGGGAAAGCGCACGGAGTCGAGGGCGAGGGCGCGTCCGGCCAGCCAGCAGGCCAGGGCGTGCAACAGGCGAAGCAGCCATTCGAAGGCGAAGACGCGGCAGGGATCGTCGGCACGGGCCGCGACGGCGCGGGTCTCCGCGATGACGAGGCGGGCGTGCGTGGCGTCGCGCTCGACCGTCACGCGAAGCTCCGGCAGCACGAGGGCCAGGAAGCGCGCCGCCCGGTCCAGCGCTTCGCCGAGGCGACCGGTCCCGACGGCGCTTCTGCACAGGAACTCGAACGTCCCCGGGCGCAGGGGGGCGGCGAAGAGCGCGAACCCCTCGTCGCCGTGGGCGCGGATCACCGCGTCGTAGAGGGCGGCGTACGCGGCCAACGGCACGCGGGCGGCGGGATCGGCGAGAACGGCCTTGTCCACGCCCGCCTCGCGCAGGGGCCCGTCGATGTCCTGCCCGCGCCGGACGAGGCCGGAAAGCAGCCCGGTCACGAAACCGGCGGCGACGGTTGCACGATCCGGGTGAAATACCGCCGAATCCGGCTTCCGGGGAGGGGTTTTCGCGGCCATGGCGGATTTTACACGATCCGCGTCGGCGCCGGGCATGGAGGCGCCGGGGGCGCGTGGCCTATGATGGCGGCAAGACAGAGGAGCGATCCGCCATGACCGACCTTTCCGTGCGCAAGAAGCTCGCGTCCTACAAGCCGGCCCACAAGGTGCGCATCGTCACCGCGGCCTCGCTCTTCGACGGCCACGACGCCAGCATCAACATCATGCGGCGCATCCTCCAGTCGATGGGCGCCGAGGTGATCCACCTCGGGCACAACCGGTCGGTGGAAGAGATCGTGACCGCCGCCCTGGACGAGGACGCGCAGGGCATCGCGGTGTCGAGCTACCAGGGCGGGCACGTCGAGTTCTTCAAGTACATGCTCGACCTCCTGCGCGGCCGCGGCGGCGAGCAGATCCGCGTCTACGGCGGTGGCGGCGGCGTGATCGTGCCCTCGGAGATCCGGGAACTGCACGACTACGGCATCGCGCGTCTCTTCACGCCCGAGGACGGCCAGCACCTGGGCCTGCAGGGCATGATCGGCTCGATCCTGGCCGATACGGACATCGACCTCTCCGGCCAGGCCCCGAAGTCCCTCGACGCGCTGTCCGATCCGGACCTCACGCGCCGCTGGCGCGCGCTCGCGCGGCTCATCACCGCGCTCGAGCTCGGCAAGGCGGACCCGGGACTGCGGGCGCAGATGATCAAGGCCGCCGAAGGGCGGCGCGTGCCCACGCTCGGCATCACCGGCACGGGCGGGGCGGGGAAGTCCAGCCTCACCGACGAGCTGGTGCGGCGGCTGCGGCTGGACCAGGACGACGCGCTTTCCATCGCGGTGATCTCGATCGACCCCTCGCGCAGGAAGAGCGGCGGCGCGCTCCTGGGCGACCGCATCCGCATGAACGCCATCAACGCGTGGTCCAAGGGCCCGCGCGTGTACATGCGCTCGCTCGCCACGCGGGAAGCGGGCAACGAGCTCAGCCGGGCGCTGCCCGACGTGCTGGCCGCCTGCAAGTGCGCCGGGTTCGACCTGGTCGTCGTGGAGACCTCGGGCATCGGCCAGGGCGATGCCGCCATCGTCCCGCTCGTGGACACGAGCCTCTACGTGATGACGCCGGAATACGGCGCGGCGAGCCAGCTCGAGAAGATCGACATGCTGGACTTCGCGGACTTCGTCGCCATCAACAAGTTCGACCGCAAGGGCGCGGCCGACGCGCTGCGCGACGTGGCGAAGCAGGTGCAGCGCAACCACCAGGCCTTCGACCGCGCGCCCGACACGATGCCCGTGTTCGGCACCATGGCCGCGCGCTTCAACGACGACGGCGTGACGGCGCTCTACCAGGCGCTGCTCGGCAAGCTGAAGGAGCTGGGGCTCAAGACGTCGGCCTCCAGGCTGCCGCCCGTCTCCACGCGTCACAGCACCAACCAGACGCCCATCATCCCGCCCGGCCGCGTGCGCTACCTCGCCGACATCGCCGACGCGATGCGCGGCTACAAGCGGCGCGCCGGCGAGCAGGCGCGCATCGCGCGCGAGCGCCAGCAGCTCCGGGAAGCGCGGCGCATGCTGGCCTCCGAGTGCCGCGAGGAGAGCGCGAACCTCGACGCGCTCGCCGCCGATCGCGACGCGAAGCTCGACCCGCGCTCGAAGAAGCTCCTCGACCTGTGGCCGCGCATGCGCGAGTCCTACGGCGGCGACGAGTACGTGGTGAAGATCCGCGACAAGGAGATCCGGACCGCGCTTACCCACACCACGCTCTCCGGAAGCAAGATCCGCAAGGTGGCGCTGCCCCGCATCGAGGACCAGGGCGAGCTCCTCAAGTGGTTGCTGCTGGAGAACGTGCCGGGATCCTTCCCCTTCACGGCGGGCGTCTTCGCCTTCAAGCGCGAGAACGAGGACCCGACGCGCATGTTCGCGGGGGAGGGCGACCCCTTTCGCACCAACCGGCGCTTCAAGATGCTCTCCGAGGGCATGCCGGCCAAGCGCCTGTCTACCGCCTTCGACTCCGTGACGCTCTACGGCAACGAGCCCGACCTGCGCCCGGACATCTACGGCAAGGTGGGCAACAGCGGCGTGTCGATCGCCACGTTGGACGACCTGAAGGTGCTCTACTCGGGGTTCGACCTCACGGCGCCGGCCACCAGCGTGAGCATGACGATCAACGGCCCCGCGCCCACGATCCTCGCGATGTTCATGAACACCGCGATCGACCAGAACCTCGACAAGTTCCGCGCCGACAACGGCCGCGAGCCCACGGACGACGAGGCCGGCAAGATCCGCGAGTGGGTGCTGGAGAACGTGCGCGGCACGGTGCAGGCCGACATCCTCAAGGAGGACCAGGGCCAGAACACCTGCATCTTCTCCACCGAGTTCTCGCTCAAGGTGATGGGCGACATCCAGGAGTGGTTCGTGCACCACGGCGTGCGCAACTTCTACTCGGTGTCGATCAGCGGCTACCACATCGCCGAGGCCGGGGCGAACCCGCTCTCCCAGCTCGCCTTCACGCTCGCCAACGGCTTCACCTACGTGGAGGCCTACCTCGCGCGCGGCATGCACATCGACGACTTCGCGCCCAACTTGAGCTTCTTCTTCTCCGCCGGCATGGACCCGGAATACACGGTGATGGGGCGGGTGGCGCGGCGCCTCTGGGCGGTGGCGATGCGCGAGCGCTACGGCGCCAACGAGCGCAGCCAGAAGCTCAAGTACCACTGCCAGACGAGCGGCCGCAGCCTGCACGCGCAGGAGATCGCCTTCAACGACATCCGCACCACGCTGCAGGCGCTCGTCGCCACCTACGACAACGCCAACAGCCTGCACACCAATGCGTACGACGAGGCGATCACCACTCCGACCGAGGAAAGCGTGCGGCGCGCCATGGCGATCCAGCTCATCATCAACCGCGAATGGGGCCTCGCGAAGAACGAGAACCCCAGCCAGGGCAGCTTCATCATCGACGAGCTCACCGACCTGGTGGAGGAGGCGGTGCTCAAGGAGTTCGACGCGATCAGCGAGCGCGGCGGCGTGCTGGGCGCCATGGAGCTGGGCTACCAGCGCGGCAAGATCCAGGAGGAGTCCCTGCACTACGAGCACCAGAAGCACACCGGCGAGTACCCGATCATCGGCGTGAACACCTTCAGGAACCCGCACGGCGATCCCGTCTCGGAGACGCTGGAGCTCGCGCGCTCGACCGAGGAGGAGAAGAAGCAGCAGCTCGATCGCCTGCACGACTTCCAGCGCCGCCACGCGGCCGAGGCGCCGGCCATGCTCGAGCGGCTCAAGCGCGCGGTGATCGCCAACGAGAACGTCTTCGCGGTGCTCATGGACGCGGTGCGCTGCTGCTCGCTCGGGCAGATCACCAACGCCCTGTTCGAGGTCGGCGGCCAGTACCGCCGCAGCATGTAGGCGCCGCCGTGTTCAACGCCATCGTGCTCACGCAGGAAGGCAAGGCCACGCGCGCCATCCTGCGCCCTGTCGGGGAGGCGGAGCTTCCGGACGGCGACGTGGACGTGCGCGTGGCGTACTCCACGATCAACTTCAAGGACGCGCTCGCCATCACCGGGCGGGGCGCCATCGCGCGCAAGTGGCCCATGGTGCCGGGCATCGACCTCGCCGGGACGGTGGAGGCGAGCCGCTCCCCGGACTGGAAGCCGGGCGA
>JAGRPO010000161.1 GCA_019449455.1 Betaproteobacteria bacterium
CTCCGCCAGTGCCGCCGTGATGCGCGGATCGTGGTTGGTCCAGTCGGCCTTGAGCGCCACGACGCCGCGGTCGGCCAGCGCCTTCACGACCTCGCCGCGGTTGAGCGCCACGCGCTTGTTCACCTGGCAGGTGACGCACCATGCGGCGGTGAAGTCCACGAACACCGGCGTGCCGGCCGCGCGCAGCTCCGCGAGCCTCTCCGGCGACCACGTCTGCCACGCGATTTCGCCCGGCGCGGCCACGGCGGCGCGCGCCTCTCCCGGCGCGGTGTTGGGGCCTGGCATCGCAAGCCACAGTCCCGCCGCGGCGAAGATCGCGGCGAAGACGAAGCGTGCCGGGCTTTCCGATCTCGCCCAGCGCCCGTAGATCCACGCGCCGATGGCGAGCACGAGGAGCCCCGCCAGCAGCGACAGCACCGCGTCGTTGCCCGCCTGCGCCCCCAGCACCCACGCGAGCCAGATCACGGTGGCGAAGAGCGGGAAGGCCATCACCTGCTTGAAGGTCTCCATCCACGGGCCGGGCCTCGGGAGCCTCTTCAGCGCCTGCGGGAAGAAGGAAAGCGCCAGCACCGGCAGCGCCATCCCCGCGCCCAGCATCGCGAACACCACGAGCGACACCGCGGCCGGCTGCGCGAGCGTGAACCCGACCGCCGCGCCCATGAACGGCGCCGTGCAGGGGGTGGCGACCACGGTGGCCAGCACGCCCGCCAGGAAGGCGTCGGCGTAGCGGCCCTGCGCGGAAACGTTCGACGTCATCGACTGCGCGAACCCGCCCCACTCGAACACGCCGAAGAGGTTGAGCGCCATCAGGAAGAAGAGGGCGGCGAGCGCCGTCACGAACGCGGGCGACTGCAGCTGGAATCCCCAGCCGAGCTCCGTGCCGCCGGCGCGCAGCGCGAGGAGCAGCCCCGCGAGGACGAGGAAGGAGGCGAGGACGCCGGCCGAGAAGACCACGCCCTGCAGCCACAGCGCGCGCGCGTCGCCGTGGGCGTGGCGCACGAAACCCATCACCTTGATGCCGAGCACCGGGAAGACGCACGGCATGAGGTTCAGCAGCAGGCCTCCGGCAAGGGCGAAGACGAGGGCGAGTGCAAGGTTGCTGCCCGCTTCGCCGGCCGGCGCGCCGATGGGCGCCGCGATCGCGGGCAGGGCGGCCGCGACCGGGATCGCGAGCTCCACGGCCTTGCGGCCCGGGAACCCCGGCCAGGAGCTTTCGGCCACGAAGACGCCCGAGGCGTCGGTGACGCCGGCGGGCACGGGCTCGACGAGCTTCACGTCGAGGCGGAACCCGTTGCCGTCGCGCACGAGCGCCTGCGGCGCGGGGTGGTCGACGAAGTTCTCGCGATGGGGGAAGTAGGACACCTTCGCCGGCGCCACCGACCCCGCGGGCGGCAGCACGCGCAGCGTGAGCTTGCCGCCGGCAAGGATGGATTCCGAGGTCCAGCCGGCGGGGGAGACGGGAAGGCGCGCGCGCGCCTTCGAGAAGCGCGAGGCATTGGCGGCATCCGCGCCGGGCTCGCCGTCCGCCACGGCGAAGGCGAGGGTGAGCGTGGCCTTCTCGGGAATGCAGATGTCCTTGCAGACCAGCCAGTCGGCGTCGCCCCTGATCGCGACCGGCCCGGGCTTCGCGTCGGCGGGCGGCGTGAGCTCCGCGAGGAGCATGACCTCGTCCGAATAGCCGTAATTCATGAGGGGGCCGACGCGCTGCGCTTCCGGGTGGGGCCACTGGATGGGGCCGGCGCGCCAGCCTTCGGGCAGCGTCCAGCGGATCTTCGTGGGCAGGCCGGAGTCGCCCGGGTTCTTCCAGTAGGTGTGCCAGTGCTCGTCCATCCTGAGCCGCAGGCCCACGGTGGCGGGCCTGCCCGGCGAGGCGGCGACGCGCTCGGCGTGCAGCTCGGCCTCGACGCGCTCGGTCCTCACCGGGGCGGCCAGGGCGGGCGCGGCCGCCAGGGCGCCGGCGGCGAGCAGGAGCGAAACGCAAAGGAGGGGCAGTCGGGACATCACGGTAGAATCCGGGGAAATCAACGCATAGAGCGGCTTTCGGGAGGTTAGTTCCGCCCCGGCCGTCCCCCCATGCTCTGGATCAAGTCCTTCCACATCGTCTTCCTGGTGGCCTGGTACGCGGGCCTATTCTACTTGCCGCGGCTTTTCGTCTATCACGCGATGGCCGAGGACCCGGTATCCCGCGAGCGCTTCAAGGTCATGGAGCGCAAGCTCTACCGGGGCATCATGATGCCGTGCATGGTGCTTACGCTCGCGCTGGGCACCTGGATGTGGCTCGGGTGGGGGTTCCGGGGAGGCTGGCTGCACGCCAAGCTGGCGCTCGTGGCGCTCCTCGTCGCGCACCATTTCTGGCTGGGGCATTTCGTGGACGCCTTCGCGCGCGGGGCCAACACGCGCTCGCACGTGTTCTACCGCTGGATCAACGAGATACCGCTCCTCTACCTCGTGGCCATCGTGACGCTCGTCGTCGTGAAGCCCTTCTGAGACGCCGATGGCCACCCTCACGCGCAGGAAATCCGCCGTCCCCGCACCGGCCGTCACGGTCGAGCGCGCGGCGACTTCGGACGTGAATTTCTTCGCGACCTGCCCGCGGGGCCTCGCGGGCGCGCTCGCCGAGGAGCTGGCCGGTCTCGGCGCGAAGGAAATCAGGGCGGGCGAGGCGGGAGTCGATTTCGAGGGGCCGTTCGAGATCGCCTATGCGGCGAACCTCGAGTCGCGGCTCGCCACCCGCATCCTGTGGCGCGTGGCGCGCTTCGACTACCGCAACGAGAACGACATCTACGAGGGCGCGAAGCGCGTGCGCTGGCACGCCCACTTCGGCGTCGAGCGCACCTTCAAGGTCGACACCAACGCCGTGAAGGCGCCCGTGAAGAGCATCGACTTCGTCACCCTCAAGGTGAAGGACGCGGTCGCCGACGCGTTCCGCGAGGCGCTGGGCAAGCGCCCGGACGTCTCCCCGCGCGAGCCCGAAGTGCGCGTGCACGTCTTCCTCGACGCGCGCTGGTGCACGCTCTACCTCGACACCAGCGGCGAGCCGCTCTTCAAGCGCGGCCGGCGCGACAAGACGGGCGAGGCGCCGCTCAAGAAGAACCTGGCGGCGGGGCTGCTGAGGCTCGCGGGGTGGACGCCCGACCAGCCGCTCCTCGATCCCATGTGCGGCGCGGGGACGATCCTCATCGAGGCGGCCGAGATGGCGCTGGGCCTGGCGCCCGGGCGCGGCCGCGCGTTCGGCTTCGAGAAGCTCGCGCGCTTCGACGCCGCCGCCTGGGAAAGGGTGAAGGAAGCGTCCGCCGCCCGCGCCCAGCCCGTGGGGCCGCGGGCCATCCATGGCTCCGACCTCTACGGGCGCAGCCTCGACAACGCGCGCGCGAACCTGCGCGACATGGGCCTCGAAGGCGCGGTCTCGCTCAAGCAGGCCAACCTCCTGGAGCTCTCCGCGCCGGCCGCGGCGGGCCTGCTCGTCACCAACCCGCCCTACGGCGTGCGCCTGGGAGAGAAGGAGGAGCTCGCGAAGTTCTACCCGGAGCTCGGCCACCTGCTCAAGCAGAAGTTCGCCGGCTGGACCGCCTACATCTTCTCCGGCGATCCCGACCTCCCGAAACTGATCAGGCTCTCCGCCACGAAGCGCACCGTGCTCTACAACGGCGCCATCGAATGCCGCCTGTACGAGTACCGCATGGTGGCCGGCGGCAACCGACCCTGACCCCGCTCCTCGCGCTCAAGCTGGCGCTCGTGCCCTTCGCCGTGTGGCTCGCGAGCCTCGCGGCGCGGCGCTGGGGGCACGCGGTCTCGGGATACCTGGGCGGGTTCCCGATGATCGGAGGCCCCATCACGCTCTACCTCGCGATCGACCACGGCGCGGATTTCGCGGCGCGCTCGGCGCTGGTGACGATGGCGGCCATCGCGGGCCAGGCCGGCCACATGCTCGCCTTCTCCGCCGCGGGACGGCGCGCGGGCGCGATGGCGGGTCTCGCGGCCGGCTGGACGGCGTACGCGGCGATCTCCTCCGGCGTTGGTGCGTTGGCGCTCACGCCCGCGCTCGCGCTGGCGTTCGCAGTCGCCGGACTCGCGGCCATGTCGCGGTTCCTGCCGCGCCCGCGCGACGCGGCGACCCTTCCGGCGATCCCGCCCGTGGAGCTCTGGCTGCGGCTCGCGGCGGCGCTGGCGCTCGCGGCGGCGATACTCTTCGGCGCCGCGACCCTCGGCCCCACGGTGAGCGGGATCCTGCTGTCGCTGCCGATCACCGGTTCGATCATGCCGCCCTTCACGCTCGCGCTCTACGGGCCGGACGCCCTCGCGCGGCTGCAGCGCGGCTTCATCACGGGCCTCACCGGATTCGCGGCGTTCTTCCTGGTGGTGAGCGTCGCGGTCGTGCCGCTCGGCATCGTCGCGGCGTTCTCGCTCGCCACGGCCGCGGCGGTGGCCACCGTCGCCGCGTTCTCGCGGCTGCGACGACCGCGCGCGTGAAACGCGCACTGCTGATCTGCCTCAACAACTTTCCGGGGCTCGGGGTTAGCCTGAATTGTCATGAACGGCCCCATCATGCCGCTGCACGGCGTGAGGCGGCGCGCGGTGCTTCCGCGGCCCATCCGCACGCTGGTGCGAAACCTGCCTCGCGTGCCTTCCGCGGCCGTCGTGGCAACTGTCCTCAACCTGCTGGTGCGGAAGCGGTTGCCCGTGGCGGTGTTCGAGCACCTCGGCGTCCGGCCGTTCTCGATCGAGGTGCGCGACATGGACCTCGTGATGGACTTTCGCTACATGGGGCGGCGGTTCGTGCCGGTGCCGCACGCGGGCGAGGCGGCGCTTCGCTTTCGCGTCAACGCCTCGGACTTCGCCACGCTCGCCGCGCCCGACGACGCGCCCGACGAGCTCTTCCTCCACGACCTCGTAGTGATCGGCGATCCCGGCATCGCGGAAGAGGTGCACCATGCCCTGGAGGGCATCGACGTGGCGCGCACGCGCCGGATCCTGCGGCGCGCGGTGCGGATGGCCGAGCGCGAAGCCGCGCATGGCTGAGTTCCGGCGTTTTTTCGGTTTTTCCTGATCTGTCTCAAGGAAATCGCGGGGGCGCGGTCTACCCTGTCGGGTTTCCCGCAATCCGCTTCCAGAATCCGAGGTGTCCGTGGACCAGGCTGTCGCCCCTCCCGCCCAGGCCGTCAGGCGCATGAAGCTGGTGTGCCCGGCCGGCACGCCCCCGGCGCTCAGGATCGCCGTCGACAACGGCGCCGACGACGTCTACCTCGGCTTCAAGGACGAGACGAACGCGCGCAACTTCGCCGGCCTCAACTTCGACGACAAGTCGCTGCGCGAGGGGATCGACTACGCGCACCGCCACGGCTCCCAGGTGCTCGTCGCCCTCAATACCTATCCGCAACCCTCCACCTGGCGCAAGTGGCAGGCGGCCGTCGACCGCGCCGCGGACCTGGGCGTGGACGCGATCATCGTGGCCGACGCCGGGCTCCTCGCCTACGCGGCGAGGACGCACCCGGGGCTTCGCCTGCACCTGTCCGTGCAGGGCTCGGCCACGAGCCACGAGGCGATCAACTTCTACCACGAGCGCTTCGGCATCAAGCGGGCGGTGCTGCCGCGCGTGCTCTCCGTGGAGCAGGCCGAGAAGGCGATCTCGCGCACGCCCGTGGAGATCGAGGTGTTCGGCTTCGGGAGCCTGTCGATCATGGTCGAGGGGCGCTGCGCGCTCTCGTCGTACGCGACCGGGGAGTCGCCCAACACTCACGGCGGCTGCTCTCCCGCCAAGGCGATCCGGTGGCAGCAGTCGCCGCGCGGGCTCGAGTCGCGGCTGGGCGGCGTCCTCATCGACCGCTTCGGCGAGCAGGACCATCCCGGCTATCCCACCCTGTGCCGGGGACGCTTCGTGGTGAACGGCGACACCTACTACCCGTTCGAGGAGCCCACGAGCCTCAACACGCTCGAGCTCCTGCCGCGCCTGCAGGCGATGGGGGTGGCGGCCATCAAGATCGAGGGGCGGCAGCGAAGCCCCGTCTACGTGGAGACCGTGACGCGCGTCTGGCGCGAGGCGCTGGACGACTGCGCGCGCGAGCCGCAGCGCTTCCGCGTGAAGCCGGCGTGGCAGGAGGCGCTTGCCGGCATCTCCGAAGGGCACCAGTGCACGCTGGGCGCCTACCACAGGCCCTGGAAATGAACGCGACCCGCCCCGGCACGATGAAGCTCGCCCTCGGTCCCCTTCTCTACTATTGGCCGCGCGAGACGGTGCTCGCGTTCTACCGCGACTGCGCGCGCTGGCCCGTGGACACGGTCTACCTCGGCGAGACGGTGTGCTCGCGCCGGCGCGAGCTCAAGCTCGCCGACTGGATCGCGATCGGCGAGGATCTCGCGCGCGCCGGCAAGGAGGTCGTGCTCTCCACCTCCGAGCTGATCGAAAGCGACGCCGACCTGCGCACGATGCACTCCGTGGCGGGCAACGGGGCCTTCCGCGTCGAGGCGAACGACATGGCGGCGGTGCGCGCGCTGGCCGGCAAGGGCCCGTTCGTCGCCGGCCCCTTCCTCAACGTCTACAACGCCGGCACGCTCGCGCTGCTGGCGGAGCTGGGGGCCGCGCGGTGGGTCGCTCCCGTGGAGCTCTCGCGCGACGGCATCGCCGCGGTGGTCGCCGACGGTCCCCCCGGCATCGAGACGGAGGTCTTCGCCTACGGGCGCCTGCCGCTCGCGGTCTCGGCGCGCTGCTTCACGGCGCGCTACAACAACCTCACCAAGGACCACTGCGAGTTCCGCTGCATCGAGCATCCCGACGGGCTCGCGCTCGACACGCAGGACGACCAGCATTTCCTCGTGCTGAACGGCGTGCAGACGCAGTCGGCGAGCGTGCACAGCCTGGTCGCGGAGCTGGGCGAGGCCCGCGCCGCGGGGACGGACCTGCTTCGCCTCTCCCCGCAATCGCAGCACACGGGCGAGGTGGTCGCCGTCTTCCGCGAGGCGGCCTCCGGGGCCCTCGCGCCGCACGAGGCCGCCGCGCGGCTCGCCCCGCTCATGCCGGCCGCCGCCTGCGACGGCTACTGGCACGGCAAGCCCGGCATCGTGTCGGTGGGCGCATCCCCGGCGCCGAAATGAAGGAGAATCGGGCATGAACGCCGCCGCCACGACCGTCCGCCGCCTGCCCGCACCCGTCCGCGCCGTCGCACGGCGCCTGCCGCGCTTCCCCGCCTCGATCGCCTTCGCGACGGGGCTGAACCTCACGCTGCGGCGCAAGTTTCCCGCGGAAGTCCTCGATCGCCTCGAGGGCCACACCTTCGCGATCGTGGTCGAGGACGCCGGCGTCGAGCTCCTCTTCCGCGTGCGCGGCCACCGCTTCGTGCCGGTGGCCACCGCCGCCGAGCCGGTGCTCCGCTTCCGCGCCGTCGCCTGGGATTACGCGGCGCTCGCGGCGCGCGAGGCGGACCCCGACACGCTCTTCTTCAACCGCCGGCTCCTCGTCGAGGGCGACACCGAGATCGCCCTCCTGGTGAAGAACACGCTCGACACGATCGACATCCCGCGCACGCGCGGCCTGCTCAAGCGGGCGATGCGTGCCGTCGGACCGGCAGCGCGCTGAACGCCGCGGCGCGGCCCCCGCGTGAAGCACACGATCGCCACCGAGCTGCTGGGCGCGCTCGCGGCAGCCGGCGCGAGGGAGATCTTCGGCATCCCGGGTGACTTCGCGCTGCCCTTCTTCGATGCGATCGAGTCGGACGGGCGGCTTCCCCTCTACACGCTGTCGCACGAGCCGTCGGTGGGCTTCGCCGCGGACGCGGCCGCGCGCATGCGCTGCGCGCCGTCGGTCGCCGCCGTCACCTACGGCGCCGGCGCGTTCAACATCGTGAACGCGGTCGCCTCGGCGTTCGCGGAGAAGTCGCCGGTGGTGGTGGTATCGGGGGCGCCGGGGTCCCACGAACGCGGCTCGGGTTTGCTCCTGCACCACCAGGCGAAGACCCTGGAGTCGCAGTTCGAGATGTTCCGCCAGGTGACCTGCGACCAGGCGCGGCTGGACGACCCGGCCACCGCCGGCGCCCGCATCGCGCGCGTGCTGGCCTCGGCGCGCCGCTGGTCGCGGCCGGTCTACCTGGAGCTGCCGCGCGACACCGTGGACGAGGCGTGCGCGCCGGTGTGGGCCGAGGCCGCGCCCGGAGTCGATCGCGAGGCGCTCGCGGCATGTGCCGGGGAGATCCTCGCGCGGCTCTCGGGAGCCCGTTCGCCCGTGCTCATGGTGGACGTGGAGGTGCGCCGCTTCGGCCTCGAGGAGCAGGTGGCCGCTCTCGCGAGGCGGCTCGGCATCCCGGTCGTCACCACGCTCATGGGGCGCGGGCTCCTCGAGAACGCGGACGCGCCGCTCGTAGGCACCTATCTCGGCCTCGCGGGCACGCCGGAGGTCTCCGCGCTCGTCGAGGACTCCGACGCGCTGCTCATGCTCGGCGTGATCGTCTGCGACACGAACTTCGGCGTCTCGGCCCGGCGCGTGGACCTGCGGCGCGCCATCCAGGCGTCCGACGGGCGCGTGACGCTGGGCTTCCACACCTATCCCGACATGCCGCTCGATGCACTCGTGGCGGCGCTGCTCGAGCGCGCGCAGCCGCTGGCCGCCGCGCGGGCGGTGGCGCCGGTCGAAGCCGCGCGCGGCCTCGCGCGGGACGGCGCGCCCGTGGAGCCGCTCGACGTGGCCAGGGCGCTGAACGACCTCATGGACGCGCACGGGCTCATGCCGGTGGCCACCGACGTGGGCGATTGCCTCTTCACCGCCATGGACCTCGTGCAGACCGACCACGTGGCGCCCGGCTATTACGCGAGCATGGGCTTCGGCGTGCCGGCGGGCCTCGGCGTCCAGGCCGCGAGCGGCCGGCGCCCCCTCGTCCTGGTGGGCGACGGCGCCTTCCAGATGACCGGGCTCGAGCTCGGGCACTGCGCGCGCCACGGATGGGACCCGGTGGTGGTGGTGCTCAACAACGGGGGCTGGGGAATGCTCTCGGCATTCCGGCCGCAGGCGCGGTACAACGCGCTGGGCACGTGGAACCTCGCGCGCGTGGCCGATGCGCTCGGCGGCGCCGGGCACCTCGTCCGCACGCGCGCCGAGCTCGCGCAGGCGCTGGAGACCGCGATCGCGCGGCCCGGCCGCTTCCACTTGCTCGACGTGCGCATCGCCCCGGGGGCGCTGTCGCCGACGCTACGCCGGTTCGCCGACGCCGTGTCGCGGCTGCACGGCTGATCCGTTCACCGGCGGTAGGTCCAGTCCACCAGCGCGTCGAGCGCGCCCTGCGCGCGGTTGGCGTTGTCGTGGTTCGCGATCATCACCACCACCCAGCGCTCGCCCTTCGCGTCGAGCACGAAGCCCGCGACGGCCTGCACGCCGGTGAGCGTCCCGCCCTTCAGGTGCGCCTGCCCCGCGTAGGCGCCGTTCTTCGACTTGAAGGTGCCGTCCACCGCGAAGAGCGACAGCGACGAGACGAGTTCGGGCATCACCGGGCCGGACCACGCGGCGCGCAGCACGGCGGCGAGCGCCCCCGCCGGGATGCGGTCGGCGCGCGAGAGTCCCGAGCCGTTCTCGATCACGAGTCCCGGCGCGGCCACGCCCTTGGCGGCGAGCCAGTCGCGCACGATGCGCGCGCTCGCGCCCGCCTCGCCCGGGGCGCCGGTCTTCTCCGCCGAGAGCGTGAGGAAGAGCTGCCGCGCCATCACGTTGTTGGAGAACTTGTTGATGTCCCGGACCAGCGCCGCCAGGGGCTCGGATTCGAAGCGGTGGAAGAGCAGGGCGCCGGCGGGCGTGGCCGCCGCGCGCACCTTGCCGGTGAGGCGGCCGCCGGCCTCGCTCCAGAGCCAGCGGAAGGCGGCCTCGGCGTAGCGGTCGGCGTCGAACACCGACAGGGGCCACGTCTTCTCGCCGCAATCGGCGGGATAGGTGCCGGAGAAGACCACCGTCGCGAGCAGCCCGTGCTCCTCGATCTCGTGCCTGAGCCCGTGCCGCCAGTTGTTGCAGGCCTGCTTCACGAGCTTCACGCGGCTCGCGATTTCCACGTTCGGGAAGTCGGGCTCGCCCACGACGCGCACGCCCGCCGCATCGGGCACGAAGCGGAAGTCGATCGCCTTGAAGTTCAGGAGCAGGGCGTCCGGCCCCACGTTGTAGGCGCGCCGCGACTCGCCGTCGAACTTCGCCGGATCGTGCGGCGCGGGCGCGAAGTACGAGCGGTCGAGGATCACGTCGCCGCGGATCTCGCGCAGCCCGCGGGCGCGCAACTGGCGCAGCATCTGCCACAGGCGCTCGTAGGTGAGCTTGGGGTCGCCGCCGCCCTTGAGGACGAGGTCGCCCGTGAGCACGCCGCCGGCCACCTCCCCGGTCACGAGAACGTCCGTCCTGAAGGCGAAGGCGGGGCCCAGCAGGTCGAGGGCCGCGTAGGTCGTCACCAGCTTGATGGCCGAGGCGGGATTGAGCGGCTTGTCCGCCTGGTGCGAGACGAGCCGCTGGCCGCCGGCGACGGGCTCGACGACCGCGCCCACCGCGCTTTCGGGAACGCCCGCCCGCGCGAGCGCGTCGCGCACCGGCGCGGGCAGTTGCGCGGCCGCGAGCGCGGGGCCGAGAAGCAGCGCGGCGAGGGCCGCCCTCACGCGGCCTGCCCCAGCTCGTCGGCGATCGCCGTGCCGGCCTCCACGAGGACCGCGAAGGCCTCCTCGTCCGTCACGTAGGGCGGCATGAAGTACACGGTGGTGCCGATGGGACGCAGCAGCGCGCGGTGGCGCATCGCGATCTCGAAGGCGCGCCGCGCGAACGCGGGATCGTCGGATGCGACCTCGAAGGCCCAGATCATCCCCAGGCGGCGCCAGTCGCGCACCGCCGCGTGCTTCGATAGCGGGGCCGCGATGGCGTCGAAGCGCGCGGCCTTCGCGCGGTTGGCCTCGATCACCCGGCCCTCCTCGAAGAGGTCGAGCACCGCGCACGCCGCCCGGCAGGCGAGCGGGTTGCCGGTGTAGGAGTGCGAGTGCAGGAAGGCGCGCGCGACCGAGTCGTCGTAGAAGGCCCCGTACACCTCGTCGGTCGCGAGCACGCACGACAGCGGCAGGTATCCCCCGGTGATCCCCTTCGACAGGCACAGCAGGTCCGGCGCGACTCCCGCGTGCTCGCACGCGAACATCGTCCCCGTCCGCCCGAACCCGGTCATGATCTCGTCGGCGATGAGGAGCGCGTCGTGCGCGGTCGCAAGCTCGCGCGCCCGCTTGAGGAAGAGCGGGTGGTACATGCGCATGCCGCTCGCGCCCTGCACCATCGGCTCGACGATGACGGCGGCGA
>JAGRPO010000162.1 GCA_019449455.1 Betaproteobacteria bacterium
ACGGAGGAGCTCTTCCCGAAAGAGCTGCGCATCGGCGACCACGCCTTCGCGCTTGCCTACCGCTTCGAGCCGGGGCACCCGATGGACGGCGTCACGATGACCGTGCCGCTCGCGCTCCTGAACCAGGTGGACGAGGCCGCCGTCGACTGGCTGGTACCCGGCATGGTGCGCGACAAGGTGGCCTGGACCATGAAGGCGCTGCCCAAGCGCGTGCGCACGGTCCTGGTGCCGGTGCCCGAGCACGTGACGAAGTTCCTCGAGCAGGTGAAGGCGGGCGAGCGGCGCATCGCCGACGAAGTGATCGCCTACGCGTCCCGGCTCGCCGGCGAGCGCGTCGACCCCGACGTCTGGTCCAAGGACGAGGCGCCGGCGCACCTCTCGATGAACCTGCGCGTGGTGGACGACGCGAAGCGCGAGCTCGCCATGGGCCGCGACCTGGCCGCGCTCCGCCGGCAGCTGGGCGAGGCCGCCCAGCTCACGCTCGCGCAGTCGAAGCCGGGTCTCGAGCGCGAGGGCATCACCGCGTGGGATTTCGGCGACCTGCCGGCCGAGGTGAGCTTCCGCAGGGGGAACCAGTCGCTCACGGGCTACCCGGCGCTCGTGGACGAAGGGGCGAGCGTGGCCATCCGCCTCTTCGACACGCGGGACAAGGCGAGCGAGGCGCATCGCGGCGGCGTGAAGCGGCTCCTCGCCTTCGAGCTGAAGGAGCAGGTGAAGAACCTCGAGCGCGGGCCGCCCGGGTTCAATGCCCTCGCCCTGAAGCTCCAGTCGGCGATGCCGGCGGACAGGCTGCGCGAGGACATCGTCGCGGCGGTCGTCGACCGCGCCTTCATCGGCGAGGACGAGGCGCCGCGCACGCCGAAGGCGTACGAGGAGCAGAAGAAGCGGGCGCGGACGCGCCTGCCCGCGGTGACGGAGGCGGTCACGCGCCACGCGAACGCCATCGCGGAGGCGCACCAGGCGCTCACGGCCGCGCTCGCGCAGGGCGCCTCGCTCGGCAAGGTCGCCCACGAGGTGAAGGCGCAGCGCGACCGGCTGGTCCATCCCGGGTTCCTCGCGCGCACGCCGTGGGAGAGGCTCGAGCACATCCCGCGCTATCTCAAGGGCGGGGCGCTCAGGCTGCAGAAGTGCCGCGCCAATCCCGAGCGCGACCAGCGCCACGCCCCCGTGGTGGCCGGGCTCTGGGCGCAATACGAGGCCGCCCGCGAGGCGGGCCGGGGCGGCGAACGGCTGGAGGAGTTCCGCTGGCTCGTGGAAGAGCTTCGCATCTCGCTCTTCGCGCAGGAGCTGAAGACGCCGGCGCCCGTCTCCGCCAAGCGCCTGCAGAAGTTCCACGACGAGCACCTGCGCCGCTGAGCGGCGCATTTGCGGTACATTGCCCTTCATCCCCCTGAACGCGACCGGACCATGAGCGACACCGAGCAGATCCTGTGGCAGGGCAGCCCCTCGCAGTGGACCAACTTCTGGGCCTTCGCGGCGTGCCTCCTCGTCGTCCCCATCCCGTGGGCGATCTGGCGCTGGCTCGCCACGCGCTCCTATTCCTACGAGGTGACGACGGAGCGCGTGCGCATCCGGCAGGGCGTGTTCAACCGGCGCACCGACAGCCTCGAGCTCTACCGCGTGAAGGACGCGGCTTTCGTGCAGCCCTTCGTGATGCGCCTGGTCCGCATCGGCAACGTGGAGCTGGAGACTTCCGACTCGACGACGCCGCTGCTGCTCATTCGCGGCGTGCCGGATGCCGATGCGCTGCGGGAGCGGATCCTCAAGGCGGTGGACGCGGTGCGCGACCGCAAGGGCGTGCGCGAGGTGGACTTCAGCGGCCGCCCCCAGGGTTGAGCGGCAGGCGATGAACGCCGACCGCGCCAAGGTCGCCGCCCGGATGGCGGCCATCGCGCCCTTCGAGGTAATGGAGATCCAGACGCTCGCGCGCGCGCTCGAGGCGCAGGGCCGCGACGTGATCCACCTCGAGATCGGCGAGCCGGACTTCACGACGCCGGCTCCGGTGGTCGAGGCCGCCAGGCGCGCGCTCGAGGCGAAGCCGATGTTCTACACCTCCGCGCTGGGGATCCCGGAGCTCCGCGAGGCGATCTCGCGCTTCTACCGCGACCGCTACGGGGTCGACGTGCCCGCGGGACGGATCGCCGTGACGGCGGGGTCGAGCGCGGCGCTGCTCCTCGCCTTCGGCGTCCTGCTCGATCCCGGCGACGAGGTGCTGCTGTCCGACCCGGGCTATCCGTGCAACCGCCATTTCGTGCACGCCCTGGGCGGGCACCCCCGCCTCGTCCCGACGGATTCGCGCTCGCGCTACCAGCTCACGCCCGAGCTGGCCGAGGAGGCATGGGCGCCGCGCACGCGGATCGCCATGGTGGCGAGCCCCTCCAATCCCTCGGGGACGCTCGTGGAGCCGGGCGAGATCGCCGCGCTGGCGAGCCTTGCGCGCGAGCGCGGCGCCGCCGTGCTGGTCGACGAGATCTACCACGGCCTCACCTACGGCCGCGACGCGCGCACGGCGCTCGAGGCGGGCGACGACGTCTTCGTGATCAACAGCTTTTCCAAGTATTTCCAGATGACGGGGTGGCGGCTGGGCTGGCTGGTGGCGCCGCAGGCGTACGTTCGCGAGATCGAGAAGCTCGCGCAGAACCTCTACATCTCGCCCTCGACGATCGCGCAGCACGCGGCGCTGGCCGCGTTCGCGCCGGAGACGATCGCGATCCTCGAGGCTCGGCGGCACGAGCTCCAGTCGCGGCGCGACTACCTGCTGCCGGCGCTCGAGGCGCTCGGGTTTCGCATCGGGGTGAAGCCGGAAGGCGCGTTCTACGTCTACGCGGAATGCTCCGCCCTGTCCGGCGACAGCTTCGCGCTGGCTCGCGAAGCGCTCGCGAAGGCCGGGGTCGCGTTCACGCCCGGCAAGGATTTCGGCTTCAACGCGCCCGAGCGGCACATCCGCATCGCCTACACGCAGCCTGTGGCGCGCCTGGAGGAAGCGGTGGACCGGTTGCGCGGCTTCCTCGCGGGGAGGGCCTGAGCATGTGGCTCGACGCGGCGCTCGCCTACCTCCACTTCTCCGCGGTGTTCGTCCTGTTCGCCTTCCTCACGGTCGAGGTGATGCTTGCCCGCGGCGACCTCGACGCGAAGGCGATCCGGCTGCTCGGCCGCGTGGACCTGTGGTACGTGGGCGCCGCGGCGGCGGCCCTGGCGAGCGGGCTCGCGCGCGCGATCTGGGGCGCCAAGGGCTGGGCGTTCTACGCGGGCGACTGGGTCTTCCACGGCAAGATGGCGGCGTTCGTCGCCGTGGCCGCCTTGTCGGTTCCGCCCACCCTCGCGTTCCTCCGGTGGCGCCGCCGCCTCGAGGCGGACCCCGGCTACGCCGTTCCCGGGGACGAGCGCCGGCGCCTGCGTCGCTACCTGATGTGGGAACTGCACGTGGCAGCGCTCATCCCCCTCTTCGCGGTGGCGATGGCGCGCGGCCTGGCCCGCTGAGGGCGCCGTGCCGACAATCCTCGTCGCCCTCCAGTTCGGCCTGATCGGCCTCATCGCGGTGCGCATGGAGCCGGCGCGGGCGGGCCTGGCGTTCTGGGCGCTGCTCGCCGCCGGGGTCCTCGTGGGCGCGTGGGCGCTGGCGGCCAACCGGCCGGGAAACTTCAACATCCGCCCGGAGCCGAAGGAGGGTGCCGTGCTCGTGACCCACGGGCCGTACCGGTGGGTTCGCCACCCCATGTACCTCGCGGTGACGATCGCCATGGCGGCGTTCTGTGTGGCGGGCGACGCCTGGCAGTGGGCCCTGCTTGCCGCGCTGCTTGGAGTGCTCGCGGCGAAGGCGGCGCGCGAGGAGCGCGGCCTCGCCGTCGCTCATCCGGCCTTCGCCGGCTATCGCGCGCGCACCCGGGCGATCCTGCCTTTCATCTTCTGAACCGGGAGGCATGGCGCGCGCCCACGCGCGTCGCCCGGCCTATGAGGCGCGGCCGCGCGGCGCCTCCCCGGGCTGCGGGCGGGCCTTCACGAAGGCGGCGAAAGCATCAGCCGGCAATGCCGGCGAGATGAGATGACCCTGGATGCAGTCGCAGCCGAGCCGGCCGAGGATGGCGAGCTGCTCCGCGGTCTCGACGCCCTCGGCGACGACGCGCTTTCCCAGGGCCCGCGCCATGGCGACGATCGCCGACACGATGGCCTCGGAGTCGACGCTGCGGCCCAGGCCGTCGACGAACACCCGGTCGACCTTGATCGCGTGGACCGGGAAGCGCGTGAGGTAGGCCATCGACGAGAAGCCCGTCCCGAAGTCGTCGAGCGCGATGGTGATGCCGATCGCGGCAAGCATCCCCAGCACGTCCCGGGCGACATCGGCCTGGTCCACGAGCATGCCCTCGGTGATCTCCAGTTCGAGCATGCCGGGCGACACGCCCGTCGAGACCAGGCAGTCGCGCACGAAATCGACCAGGCCGGCCTTGCGGAACTGCCGCGGCGAGACATTGATCGCGACCCTCTCGATCCCGAGGCCCGCGTGCTCCCACGCCTTGAGCTGCCGGCACGCCTCGATGATCACCAGCTGGCCCACCAGCTCGATGACGCCGGTTTCCTCGGCGACCGGGATGAATCGCGCCGGCGGGATCAGCCCGTGCACCGGGTGGTTCCAGCGCAGCAGCGCCTCGGCCGAGCGGATGCGCCCGGTAGGGACGTCGATGAGCGGCTGGTAGTGCAGTTCCAGCTCGCCCCGGTCGATGGCGAGGCGCAGGTCCCGGTCCAGCGTGTGGCGCGCGAGCGCCTCCGCGTTCATCCGGTCCTCGAAGTAGACGACCGTCGCGCGCCCGCTTCCCTTGGCGCGGTACATCGCGGTGTCGGCGTTGCGGAGGAGCTCCTCGGCGGTCTCGCCGTCACCAGGGAAGTAGGCGATGCCGACGCTCGCGGACAGGAATGCCTGGTGGGCGCCGGTGCGGTATTCCGCGGACAGCGCGGCGGTGATCTGGTCGGCCACGCGGCTCGCGTCCTGGGGACGCTGGACCCGCGTGAGAAGCACGGTGAACTCGTCGCCGCCGAGGCGCGAGACGGTGTCGCTTTCGCGCACGCAGCGCGCGATCCGCTGCCCGGCCTCGCGCAACACCTCGTCGCCCGCGGTGTGGCCGCAGGAATCGTTCACGCTCTTGAAGTTGTCCAGGTCGATGAAGAGCAGCGCGAGGCGTCCCGCCTCGCGCTGGCAGCGCACGACCTCGCGCTCGAGCCGGTCGCGGAAGAGCATCCGGTTGGGCAGGCCGGTGAGCGTGTCGAAGTGGGCCTGGAGGTAGAGCTGCTCGTCGCGCCAGGCCGACGACACGGCGACCGCGACGCGGTCGGCGAACTCGCGGGCGAGCTGCTCCGCCTCGCCCCCGTCGGGCGCCGCGGCGCGAAAGCCGAGCGCGAGCGCCCCGCAGACGCTTCCCCGCCAGGCGATGGGCTGGACGAAGGCCGAATGCGAGCCCCGGTCGCGAAGGCCGGCCAGGAAGGCGGGCCAGGCATCGCCTTCCCCAAGCCGGGTGCCGCCGGGATGCGCCTCGAGGAAAGAGCGGTCGGGCGCCGCGAGCCAGGCATTCGCGACCGACTCCTGCGCGACGGCCCCGGGCGAGCGCAGGTAGGTGAGCGCGCGGTCGGGGCTCTCGCGCTCCGTGAGCGTCACGGCGATGGTCTCGGCGGGGAACATCTCCCCGAGCCGCCGAAGGACCGTGCGCACGACCTGGTCGGTATCGAGCGTGGCGAGGATGAGGCGGTCGATCTCGGCCAGCGCGGTGATGGCGGCGAACTGGCGGCCCAGCCTTCCGGACATGTGGTCGAACGCATTGGCGAGCTCCCCGAACTCGTCGTCGCGCTGCATGTCGAGCCGGGTGGCGAAATCGTTCTTCGCGATGGCGCGCGCCCGCGCCGCGAGGGTATCCACGGGCACCAGGATGCTGCGCGCCTGCCGGAGCGAGAACCAGGTGGCGAGCAGCAGGGCGAGGGCCACCGCCGGGACGTAGACGGTGGTGAATTCCGTCACGGGCACGAGCTGGTAGCTCTCCGGCTGGCTCGCGACGAAGACCCAGTCGGGCGTGCCGAAGGAGGCGCGCATGAACTGGCCCCAGGCGATGGCGCGATGGGGCTCGCCGTCCCGCGACCAGCGCACCGACTGCAGCGCGGACTCCGTGGGCCGGGATCCGGCGGCGGGCATGGCCACGGCCGCGCCCGGGGCCGGGCAGAAGAGCGCGACGCGCGAGCCTTCCTCGAGGATGCAGAAGTCGGTGGCCGCCGGAAACTGGTCCGTGCTTCCCCAGAGGTAGTCGGGCGAGAGCTCGCCCACGACCAGGCGCGCCGCGGCGCCGGGCGGGGTGACCACGAGGCTCACGCGGGCGGGTGCGCCGGGCGACCCGACGACGATCACGGGCCGCCCCTGGGCAAGGCGCGAGAGCGCGTCCGCGCCCAGGGTCGGTTGCGACGGCTGTCCCAGCGCGATGGTGGCGCGGCCATCCGCGTCGAACGTGCCGACCGAGACGAAGATCCTGCCCGCGATCGACTCGCGCGGCAGGGAGCCCTGGGTGTGCCCCGCCGCCGCGGTGGCCACGTCCTGCGCGAGCAGGAGGCGCTCGAAGACGGCCATCCCGTAGGTCTTGGCGTTCGAGGCGAGCCGCCGCTCGCCCTGCTGCAGGAGCACCGACCGCACTTCGTTCAGCGACAGCACGGCCAGCGTGGCGAGCGGCACGAAGGCCGAAAGCG
>JAGRPO010000163.1 GCA_019449455.1 Betaproteobacteria bacterium
ATGTCGGCCTCGACGGCGAGCACCGCGGAATCGGCGAAGGCCTTCTGCACCGGCTCGGGAAGCGGATAGAAGCTCGCCTTGCCCGCGTGCACGGTGCCGTAGAGGTAGACGCGATTGGTGAGGGAGGTCACCTCCCACAGGAAGGTGCGTGCCGCGGGCACGGTGGTTGGGGAGGCGGCCTGCTGCCCGGTCGAAATCGAGGGCAGGGCAAGCAGGGCGGCGACGAGGACGGTGGGCATTCGCATGGGCGGCACGCAGGGGAAGGAACCCTTGATTCTAGCCCACGGGCGCCCTGTTCCCCGGCGGGCTTTGCTGCCACAATCGGTGCCATGCAAGTCGGCCTCGTCGGACTCGGCAAGATGGGCGCGAACATGGCGCGCCGCCTGTGTCGCGCGGACATCCACGTGGTGGGCCTGGACACCGACCCGAAAGCCGCCGAGGCGCTCTCCGGCGAGCCCGGGTTCGAGCCGGCGTTCTCGGTGGGCGCCCTGCTCCTGGCGCTCAAGGCGCCGCGCACCGTCTGGTGCATGCTGCCCGCGGGCGAGATCACGCAGCGCACCCTGGACGAGCTGCTCGCGAAGCTCGCGCCCGGTGACCGCGTCGTGGACGGCGCCAATGGCCGCTACCGGGAGACGATGGAGCGCGCCGCCCGCTTCGAGGCCGCCGGCATCGCCTTCGTGGACGCGGGGGTCTCGGGCGGCACCTGGGGGCTCGCCAACGGCTATCCGCTGATGCTGGGCGGCTCCGAGGAGGACGTGGCCGCGCTGGAACGGGTTTTCCGCGCGCTCGCCCCGCACCCCGGGCAGTGGCTGCGTTGCGGGGCCGCCGGCGCCGGCCATTTCGTGAAGATGATCCACAACGGCATCGAGTACGGCCTGATGCAGGCCTACGCGGAGGGCTTCGCCCTCATGAAGGGCCATCCCGACTTCGACCTCGACCTCGCCGCGATAGCCGGCACGTGGCTGCAGGGAGGCATCGTCCGCTCCTGGCTGCTGGAGCTCGCGCGCGATTTCCTCGCGCAGAACGCGAGCCTCGAGGGTGTCGCCCCGGTGGTGGCCGATTCCGGCGAGGGCCGCTGGACCGCGCAGGAGGCGATCGACCGCGGCGTGCCCGCCCCCGTGATCACCGCCGCGCTGATGCAGCGGTTCGCGAGCCAGGGAGGCGACGACTTCGCCGCCCGCGTGCTCGCCATGATGAGGAACCGGTTCGGCGGCCATGCCGCCGGCGAGGATCGGTAAGGGCCGGCCCTACTTCTTCGCGTTGGGCGCCCAGGCGCTCGTCGCGGGCACGAACGGCGCGATCGGGATCTCCTCGTAGCGCACCTCGATGATCTCGAGCTCCTCGCGTCCGCCGGGCGTGGCGAGCGAGACGGTGTCGCTCTCGCGCGCCTTGATGAGCGCGCGCGCCACGGGCGAGATCCAGCTGATGTAGCCCTTCCCGTGGTCGGTCTCGTCCAGTCCCACGATGCGCACCGTCGTCTCCTCGCCGTTGGCGCGGGCGTAGGTGACGGTCGCGGCGAAGAAGACCTGGTCCGTCTCCTCGCGCGTGGCCGGGTCCACCACCTCGGCGTTCTCGAGGCGTTTGGTGAGGTAGCGGATGCGCCGGTCGATCTCGCGCAGCCGCCTCTTGCCGTACTGGTAGTCGGCGTTCTCGGAGCGGTCGCCGTTCCGCGCGGCCCAGGACACGATGTTCGTGACCTCGGGGCGCTCGACCTTCACGAGGTACGACAGCTCGTCGCGCATCCGGCGCCAGCCGTGCGGCGTCATGTAGTTCTTGCTGCCGGGCGGAATGGGGCTCGCTTCCTCGATGTCGTCGAGTTCCTCGGCGGCATCGTTCTCCTTCGTGAAGGCCTTGCTCATAGTCCCTTGACGAATTCGCGGGTGCCGGCCAGCAGCATCTCCACCGCGATCGCCGTGAGGATGAGGCCCATGAGGCGCTCGATCGCGTGCATGGCGTGCTCGCCCAGCCAGCGGTGGAGCTTCGTGCCCGCCAGCAGCACCACCGTCGTGATGAGCATGGTCACGGTGATCGCGGCGGCCCACATGCCCACCATGCCCGGGTCGCGGGAAGCCATGAGCATCACGGTCGCGAGCGCCGAGGGGCCGGCGATGAGCGGGGTGGCGAGCGGCACGATGAACGGCTCGGACCCCGCCTTCTCGCCGAAGGTCCCGTCGAGCTTCGCGAACACCATGCGGATCGCGATCATGAAGAGGATCACCCCGCCCGCGATGGAAAGCGAAGTCTGCGACAGGTGCATGAGGGCGAGGAACGACTGCCCGCCGAACATGAAGACGAGCAGCAGCCCGTAGGCGATGAGGCATTCGCGCACGACGATGAACCGCCGGCGCGACTCCGTCACGCTGCCCAGCATGGCGTTCACCAGCGGCATGTTGCCGAAGGGGTCGGTGACCAGCGTGAGGAGGATCACCGCCGAGAGGAATTCGTTGTTCATCGCGTTCCCTGTCCGAGGCCGGCCATTTTACGCGCTTGGAGGGTGGCGCCGCCCGCGTGCGAAAATGCCGGCGTGAACGCCCCGGCCGCGCCCGCCCCCACCCGCGTCGAATCGCTCGCCTTCCTGTGCCTGCTGGCGGGCGGCTGCGCCATCGCCTTCGCGCCTATTTTCGTGCGGCTCTCGGACGCGGGGCCCGTGGCAAGCGCGTTCTGGCGCACGGCCATCGCCGCCCCCCTCCTGTGGATGTGGGCGCTGCGCGCCGACCCGAGCCCGGCCCCGATCGCGATCGGCCCGCTGGCGGGCGCCGGCCTCTTCTTCGCCTGCGACCTGGGCGTGTGGCACTGGTCGATCATGTTCACGTCGGTGGCCAACGCGACGCTGCTGGCGAACCTCGCCCCCATCTTCGTCACCCTCGCCGGCTGGTTCCTCTTCCGGCGCTCCGTCACGCGCGTCTTCCTGGTGGGCATGACGGCGGCGATCGTGGGCATGTTCATCCTCGTCGGCCCCAATTTCGCCATCGGCGGCGCGCGGCTCGCGGGCGACGCGCTGGGCGCGCTTACCGCCGTGTTCTACGCGGGCTACATGCTCTCCATCAAGTCGGCGCGGGACGCGGGGGCCACGACCGCGCGGCTGATGGCGTGGAGCACCACGATCACCGCCATCGCGCTCCTGCCCGTGGCACTCCTGTCCCCGCAGCCGATGCTGCCGCAGGGCGCGCAGGGATGGATGGTCCTCGTCGGTCTCGCCCTCGTGACGCAGGTGCTGGGGCAGGGCCTCATCGCCTACGCCTTCGCGCACCTGCCGGCGTCGCTCTCCTCGGTGAGCCTCCTCATCCAGCCGGTGATGGCGGCGATCTTCGCGTGGGCGCTCTTCGGCGAGGCCATCGGGGCGGCGCAGTTCGTGGGCGGCGCGGTGGTGCTCGCCGGCATCTGGCTCGCGAAGCGGGGCAGCTGAAAAGGGGACGGTTCCCAGGAACCGTCCCCTTTAGATCACGGAGGTGAAGGCCATGGGAAAACGCATCGAGCAGGACACGTTCGGCCCCATCGAAGTCGATGACGACCGCTACTGGGGAGCGCAGACCCAGCGCTCGCTCGTGCACTTCCGCATCGGCGGCGAGCGCTTCCCGCGCGAGCTGATCGCGGCATTCGGGACCGTGAAGAAGGCCGCCGCGCTCGTGAACCGCGACCTCGGCCTGCTGCCCGCCGACAAGTGCCGCCTCATCGTGGCGGCCGCGGAGGAGGTCATCGCGGGCAAGCTCGACGATCATTTCCCCCTCGTCGTGTGGCAGACCGGCAGCGGGACGCAGACGAACATGAACGCGAACGAGGTGATCTCGAACCGCGCGATCGAGCTGGCCGGCGGCGTCCTCGGGTCGAAGAAGCCCATCCACCCCAACGACGACGTGAACCTCTCGCAGAGCTCCAACGACGTCTTCCCGACGGCGATGCACCTCGCGGCCGCGGAGCGGATCGTGCGCCGGCTGCTCCCCGCCGCCCGCCGCCTGCGCGACACGCTGGCCGCCAAGAGCGAGGCGTTCGACGCGATCGTGAAGATCGGCCGCACCCACCTCCAGGACGCCACCCCCCTCACGCTCGGGCAGGAGTTCTCCGGCTACGTCTCGCAGCTCGACCACGGCATCGATGCGATCGAGCACACGGTTCCGATGCTCCACGAGCTGGCGCTCGGCGGCACGGCCGTCGGGACGGGGCTCAACGCGCATCCCGAATTCGCGGTGCGCGCCGCGGCCGCCCTCGCCGAGCTCACCGGGCTGCCCTTCGTCACCGCCCCGAACAAGTTCCAGGCGCTCGCCTCGCACGACGCCCTCGTCTTCGCGCACGGGGCGCTGAAGACGCTCGCGTGCAGCCTGGTCAAGATCGCGAACGACGTCCGCTGGCTCGCGAGCGGCCCGCGCTGCGGCATCGGTGAGATCGCCATCCCCGAGAACGAGCCCGGGAGCTCGATCATGCCGGGCAAGGTGAACCCGACCCAGTGCGAGGCGATGACCATGCTCTGCGCGCAGGTCATGGGCAACGACGTGGCCGTCTCCTTCGGCGGGGCGGGCGGGAATTTCGAGCTGAACGTGATGAAGCCCCTCATCATCCACAACGTGCTGCAGTCGATCCGCCTGCTGGCCGACGGATGCGCCTCCTTCGAGGAACACTGCGCCGCCGGGATCGAGCCCAATCTCGAGCGCATCGAGCGCAACCTGCGCGAGAGCCTGATGCTGGTGACCGCGCTCAATCCGCACATCGGCTACGACAACGCGGCCAGGATCGCGAAGAAGGCGCATGCCGAGGGAACGACGCTGCGCGACGCGGCGGTCGCGCTGGGCATCCTGAGCGCCGAGCGCTTCGACGAGCTGGTGCGGCCGGAGGACATGGTCGGCCGCTGAGGCCGGCCGCGGCGCCTACCTCGGGCGCGCCGGCGGGCCCGGCGAGACGACCTGGTAGAAGACCTCGTCCTTGCGGATCATGCCGAGCTCGGAGCGAGCGCGCTCCTCGATGGCGTCGAGCCCCTGCTTGAGGTCGCGCACCTCGGCGTCCAGCGCGTCGTTGCGCGCCTTGAGGCCGGCGTTGGCCGACTGCTGGGCCACGACCTGGCGGTCGAGGTCGCGCACGCGCAGCCATCCGCCCTTGCCGAACCACAACGGGTACTGGAGTACCACGATGAGACCCGCGAGGACGGCGGCGAGTGCCTTCATTTCAGCTGGTAGAACGCCCCGCGCCCGGCATAGTTGGCGCCTTCGCCCAGCTCCTCCTCGATGCGCAGGAGCTGGTTGTACTTCGCCATGCGGTCGGAGCGGGAAAGCGACCCGGTCTTGATCTGCATCGCGTTGGTGCCCACGGCGATGTCGGCGATGACCGAATCCTCCGTCTCGCCGGAGCGGTGCGAGATCACCGAGGTGTAGCCCGCGCGCTTGGCCATCTCGATCGCCTCGAAGGTCTCGGAGAGCGTGCCGATCTGGTTGATCTTGATCAGGATCGAATTGGCCACGCCGCGGCGGATGCCCTCCTCGAGGATGCGCGTGTTGGTGACGAAGACGTCGTCGCCCACGATCTGCACGCCTTCGCCCAGGCGCTTGGTGAGCAGCTCCCAGCCCTCCCAGTCGCCCTCGGCCATGCCGTCCTCGATGGACACGATCGGGTACTTGTCGCACCAGGTGTCGAGCAGGTCGGTGAGCTGCTGCGAGGTGTACGAAAGGTGCTCGGCCTCGAAGCGGTACTTGCCGTCCTTGTAGAACTCGCTCGCGGCGCAGTCGAGGCCGATGAGGACGTCGCTGCCGGCGTTGTATCCCGCCTCGTCGATGGCGCGCAGGATCCACTGGATGGCCGCCTCGTTGTTCGGCAGGTTCGGCGCGAAGCCGCCCTCGTCGCCCACCGTCGTGGACATGCCTTCCTTGTGCAGCATCTTCTTCAGCGTGTGGAAGACCTCGGCGCCGCAGCGCAGCGCGTCGCGAAAGGTCGGCAGCCCCGCCGGGATGATCATGAACTCCTGCATGTCGAGCGAGTTGTTGGCGTGCGCGCCGCCGTTGATGACGTTCATCATCGGCACCGGCATCCGGCGCGGCCCGCTGCCCCCGAAATAGCGGTAGAGCGGCAGACCGCACTCCTCGGCGGCCGCCTTGGCGCAGGCGACGGAGACGGAGAGGATGGCGTTGGCGCCCAGGCGCGACTTGTTCTCGGTGCCGTCGAGGTCGATGAGCACGCGGTCGATGTGCGCCTGCTCGGAGACGTCCAGGCCGATGATGGCCTCGCAGATCTCGGTGTTCACGTGCTCCACCGCCTTCTGCACGCCCTTGCCGAAGTAGCGCTGCGCGTCGCCGTCGCGAAGCTCGATGGCCTCGCGCGAGCCGGTGGAGGCGCCCGAGGGGACGGCGGCGCGCCCCATCACCCCGGACTCCAGCAGCACGTCGGCTTCGACGGTGGGATTGCCGCGCGAATCGAGGATCTCGCGGGCAACGACTTCGACGATGGCGGTCATTCGTGCTCCCTTTCGTTGGCGGCGCTTTTTGGCGCACCGTTTCCAGGGCGATATTCTAGTCCAAAGGGGGGGTGACCGCCCCCCTTTCCCGCCGCCTAGAGCTTCTTCGCCATCGCCTCCGCGAGCTTCCTCGAGGCCTCGATATCGCGATCGGCGGGCTTGGCGCCGCCCACCGCGACCGCGATCCAGGTGCGCCCCTTCAGCAGGTGCAGCGCGCCCTGCTTGGCGCTCCAGAAAGCGGGGGCGCCGTCGATCAGCATCGGCTTGGACTGGAAGCGGAACTTTTCCTCGCCGAAGGCGCGTTGCGCGTCGGCATCGGTGCGCGCGGTGCGGAAGGTCGTCGAGGCGGAGACCGGCTTGCCGTCCTTCGAACCCCACCAGGTGCAGGTCGGGATCACCTTCGGCCGCTTCACCTTCGGATTCACCGGCTCCGGCGTCACGCTCACGCCGAGCGCCTTTTCCGCTTCGGCCTGGGTGAAGATTTCGCAGGCGTCGAACGCGTCCTGCGCCAACGCGCTCGCCGTCATTCCCCCGGCAGCCAATGCAGCCGCCATCGCCATCAGGATCGTTCGCATGTCGCGCTCCTCTTTCGTCAGGTTCATCAGCGTGCGCATCTTGCGCCGCGGGCGCGCGTGCGCCGGCCTCAGCCGGTCGCGTTGCGCGTGCCCCCGAAGCGTCCGTTGTAGGTGCAGAACTGGTCGCGACCCTCGAAAGTCGCGTGGAAGCCGTTCAACTGCGAGTCGAGCGCCGACATCGTGAACACGCCCGCGTTGGCCTGCTGGCCGCCCACCACGCAGGAAAAATTCCCCGACGGCACCGAGGCCATCCGGCCCTTCTGCGCGTACGTGCCGACGAAGGTGCAGGTGGAGGGGGCGCCGTTGCTCGCCGTGAAGGTTGTCCTGAAGGTGATCTGCGTGGCGGTCTGGGTGACGGTCGTCGTGCCGAGGATGTCCACCGGTTTGTTGTTATCTCCCGGGACGACGCAGGCCGTGCCGAGCGCGACGAGGCCCCCGGCGTAGGAGCCACCGACGGAATTCACGCGATAGTTCTGCCGCTCGATCGCCTTCACCACCGGCGTGCCGCCGATGCTGTAGGAAAGCGTGCCCGTTTGCGGCGAGTCGAACGTGAGCGTCACGGTGCCCACTTCCGTCGGCACGGCAGCCCGGTTGAACGGGCCGCCGAACCACGGCCCCGTCGTCTGGTAGAGCGTTCCCGAGAAACGCACCGCGCCCACGGGCTGCGGATTGGTGGGCGTGGCCCCCGAGGCCACGTACCAGCGCGCCGTGCCGTCCGTGCCGTAGAGGAAGAAAGTGAGGAAGAGCGTCTGGTCCTGCTGGATCACGTTCATCCCCCAGCCGTCCTCGGAGCCCGCCGGCGAGTTCCACCACAGGTCGGTGAAGTCGACGGAATACGAAGTGGCGCGGGCGGGCCCGGCGAGGCAGAAGCTCGCCGCGAGGGCGGCGGCAAGTTGGCGGAACATGCAGGTCATCGGTATCGGTTGTCCAGGATGGAAAGCGGGCATTCTACCGCCCTGCCGGCCCTTCCCCAGGCCGGCCCTTCCCCAGGCCGGCGCTCACCGAGTCTTGCCGGTGCGCACCGTGAGGACGCTGGGCGGCGCGCTGAAGCTGTCGGGGCGCGCGTTCTTCCAGAACACCTGGTAGACGGGGCTGGCGGGCACCTCGCCCAGCAGCTCGCCGGGCCGCAGCCAGTGGTGGAGGGCGGAGAGCGAGCGCACCTCGTTGGAGGACACGCGCCGGATCACGTGCTCGGGACCCAGCTCGCTCGGGTGCGCGAGCCCCGCGGCGCCCAGCAGCTCCTTCAGCGCCTTCATGGTGTTCTGGTGGAAATTCACGACGCGCTCGGCCTTGTCGGGCACCACGAGGGCGCGCATGCGCCGCGGATCCTGCGTGGTGACGCCCGTCGGGCAATGGCCGGTGTGGCACGTCTGCGCCTGGAGGCACCCGAGCGCGAACATGAAGCCCCGCGCGGAATTGCACCAGTCCGCGCCGATCGCCATGGTGCGCGCGATGTCGAAGGCGGTCACGATCTTGCCGCTGGCGCCCACGCGCACCTTCTCGCGCAGGTTCACGCCGACGAGCGAGTTGTGGACGAGCATGAGCGCCTCCCGCAGCGGAGCGCCCACGTGGTCGGTGAATTCCAGGGGGGCGGCGCCCGTGCCGCCCTCGCCCCCGTCGACCACCACGAAGTCCGGGGTGATGCCCGTCTCCACCATCGCCTTGACGATGCCGAACCACTCCCACGGGTGCCCGATGGCGAGCTTGAAGCCCGTGGGCTTGCCGCCGGAGAGCGCGCGCAGCCTCTCGACGAACTGCAGCAGCTCGATGGGCGTGGAGAACGCCGAGTGCCTCGAGGGCGAGATGCAGTCCACCCCCACCGGGACATGGCGCGCCTCCGCAATCTCCGGCGTCACCTTCGCGCCCGGCAGCACGCCGCCGTGTCCCGGCTTGGCCCCCTGCGAGAGCTTCACCTCGATCATCCTCACCTGGCCGGACGTCGCGTTGGCGACGAAGCGCTCCTCGTTGAAGCGGCCATCGTCGTCGCGGCAGCCGAAGTAGCCGCTGCCGATCTCCCACACCAGGTCGCCGCCGCGCTCGCGGTGGTAGCGCGACACCGAGCCTTCCCCCGTGTCGTGGTAGAACCCGCCGCGCTTGGCCCCCTCGTTCAGGGCGAGGATCGCGTTGGCGGAGAGCGCCCCGAAGCTCATGGCGGAAATGTTGAAGACGCTCGCCGAATAGGGCTTCGCCACGCGGCCCTCGCCGATCGCGATGCGGAAGTCGTGGCTCGCGATGTCCACCGGCGCGATGGAGTGGTTGATCCACTCGTAATGCGGCTCGTAGAAATCCATCTGCGTGCCGAAGGGGCGCTTGTCCACCACCCCCTTCGCGCGCTGGTAGATGATGGAGCGCTGCGCGCGCGAGAACGGCGTGTGGTCGGTGTCGGCCTCGATGAAGTACTGGCGGATCTCGGGCCTGATGTACTCGAAGAAGAAGCGGAAGTGCGCGATGACCGGGTAGTTGCGTCGGATCGCCTGCCGCGGCTGCGCGAAGTCGACGAGGCCCACCAGGGCCAGCGCGCCGAACGCCGCGGCAGGCCACAGCCACAGGGGCGAGAGCGAGGCGGCCGCGGCGAAGCACGCCGCCGCGAGCAACGCGCAGGCGGCCCAGGCCCAATAGCGCTGCGGGACGATACGGTCGATCACGCTTCCCACGTGCATCTCCTCGTCGGCGGGCCGTTCCCGGCCTTGGGCGGCGACTCTACGGAAAGCGG
>JAGRPO010000164.1 GCA_019449455.1 Betaproteobacteria bacterium
CGGCATGGTCACCTGGCTCGAGGCGGCGTTCGACGCGACCGAGATCTTCCTCATCGGCGCGCTCGAGGTGGCGGTGATCGCCGTCGCCCTGGGCGCGCTGGAGAAGTGGCGCCCCGTCGAGGTATGGGCCGACCGGCGGCCGGTGTGCGTGGACGTGGTCTACACGCTGCTCGTGCGCCTGGGAGTGCTCCCGCTCGCGATCTTCTTCCTGCTGCTTCCGCTCGTGGACGGCCTCGACGGGTGGCTCAGGATGCACGACTTCATCCCGCCGAAGCTCGAGGACGCCTTCCCGGCGCTCCTCGCGCACCCGTTCGTGTCTTTCCTCGCCTACCTCGTCGTCATCGACTTCGCGATGTACTGGCTGCACCGGGCGCAGCACGCCGTCGGTTTCTGGTGGGCGCTGCACGCGCTGCACCACAGCCAGCGCGAGATGACTTTCTGGACCGACGACCGCAACCACGTGCTCGACATGGTCATGACCGACGCCGTGCTCGCGATCGTGTCGCTCGCCGTCGGCGTGGCGCCCGGGCAGTTCGTCGCGATCGTGGCCGTCACGCGCGCCGCGGAGAGCCTGTCGCACGCCAACGTGCGCATGTCGTTCGGGCGCGCCGGGGAGTGGCTCCTCGTGAGCCCGCGCTTCCACCGCGTCCATCACGCCATCGGCCTGGGGCACGAAGGCAGGTCGAAGGGCTGCAACTTTGCGGTCCTCTTTCCCGTGTGGGACCATGTATTCGGCACCGCCAACGCGACGCGCGAGTTCCCGGCGACGGGCATTCGCGACCAGTTGCACGGCCGCGACTATGGCGAGGGCTTCTGGAGGCAACAATGGCTCGGACTGAAGCGACTGGCTGGGCGCGCATGAGCCGGCTCGCGCGCGGCTTCGCGGCGCTCCTTGCGGTTCCCCTCGTGGTCGCCGCCTCGCCGGGGATGCCCGGGCGCGCGTGGGTGACGCAGGAATCGCGGCCGGCCGCGCTTCGCGTGGGTGAGGCGGCCATCACCTACCGCTGGGAAGGCGCCTTGCCCAAGTCCACCGCGGCCGCGGGCGAGCGGCGGACCCGCGTGGGCTTCGTTCGTCCCTCGCCCAAGGAATTCGCCGCGCCCGTGTGGCAGGCGGTGGAGGGCGGCTTCGTCGCGCGATTCGACGCGGCATCGCCCGGCGCCGAGGGGCTTCGGGTGCGGCTCGATCTCTCCGGGGCGGGCGCAATGGAGGTGCGCGTCCGGGACGCGTCGGGCCGGGTCGAGACGATGTCGGTGGCGGCGGGCGCGCGCGAAGCCTGGGGCCCCTGGACGGCGGGCGCCACGCAGGCGGTGGAAGTGTTCTCGCGCGAGCGCCTCGCGCCGGGCGCGGCGAGGCTCGGCGCGGTCGCGCACTTCGACCGGCCGCTGGAGGCCAAGGCGGCGGGGACCTGCACCGTCGACGCATCCTGCCCGACCGGCGACGCCTCCCTCGACGCGGCGATCGCGGAGCGCAAGACGAGCATGGCGCGCATCAGCTTCATGGACGGCGGCCAAGTGTTCGTGTGCACGGGCACGCTCATCAACACGGAGAAGTTCCCGAGGCCGTATTTCCTCACGGCCAACCACTGCGTCGGGCGCGCCGACGTCGCCGCGTCCATCACGAGCTTCTGGTTCTACGAGGCCACGGCGTGCGGCTCGGGCGCGAAGTCGCCGGGAATCGTCCAGGAGTCCGATGGCATGGCGATCGACTTCGCCGACCCCAACACCGACCATACGCTGCTGGTGATGAACGGGCAGCCACCCTCGGGGACCACCTTCTCGGGATGGAACGCGGAGCCTCTCGCGGACGGCCTGCCGGTGACGAGCCTCTCGCACCCGGCCGGCGACGTGGCGAAGCTCGCGCAAGGCTTCATGAACGGCATGGCCCGCTTCGAGGATTGGCAGCAGCCCGCCTGGCTCACCACGTTCACGCGCGGCATCATCCAGGGCGGCTCCAGCGGCTCCGGGCTCTTCACGATGGCCAACGGCTCGCTGCAGTTGCGGGCCGTCCTCTCGGCCTCGACGACGGATGGCGACGGCAGCCTCGCGTGCACCAACCTCGACCAGCGCGGCGTCTACAACCGCCTCGACGTCTTCTACCCGCAGGTCGCGCGGCGCCTCATGGCCAACCCCCCGCCGGCAGCGGACGACCATGGCGACCGCCCGGAGGAGGCGACCACGGTCAACCTCGGCGCGGGAGAAACGGCGGCTTCCGGCCGAATCGACTACGCGGGCGACGTGGACGTCTTCCGCATCCCCGTCGCGGCGCCGGGGACCCTCATCGTGCGTTCCGCCGGTGGCATGGACACGGTCGGCGTGCTCCTCGACGGCATCGGCCAGCGCATCGCGTCGAACGACGATGCCCAGTCGAGCAGCGTCGACTTCGGCCTCACGCAGCGCGTGCAGGCAGGAACCTACTATCTCGTGGTGACGCGCTGGGAGTCGGCGGGCACCGGGCCGTACTCGCTCGCGCTTTCGCTCTCGCCGGTCACCGACAACTACACCGACCTGTGGTGGAATCCGGACGAGTCCGGCTGGGGGATCAACCTCAACCACCAGGGGCAGGTCGTCTTCGCCACGCTCTTCACCTACGGCGCCGACGGCGCCCCCGACTGGCTCGTGATGACCCGCGGCGAGCGCCAGGGCGACGCGAGCTTCCGGGGCGTGCTCTACCGGGCGCGCGGCCCCGCGTTCTACGCGCGGCCCTGGGCCCCCCCGATCTCGCTCACCCCGGTGGGGACGATGCAGGTCGCCTTCCCCACGGCCGACTCGGGAGCCCTCACCTACACGGTGGACGGCATCACGGTCGTGAAATCGATCCTGCGCCAGCGCTTCTCCACCGGCACCACCTGCGCGTGGTCGGCCTTCGACCGCAGCTACGCCGGCAATTTCCAGGACCTGTGGTGGAACCAGGACGAATCGGGCTGGGGCGTCAACTTCGCGCACCAGGGCGACATCCTCTTCGCCACGCTCTTCACCTATGGCGCCGACGGCCGCAGCCAGTGGCTCGTCATGTCCCGCGGGGTCCGGACCCCCGGCACGCGGACTTTCGAGGGCCCGCTCTACCGCATGTCGGGCCCGCCGTTCAACGCCAACCCCTGGCGGCAGGCCACGCCCACGGCCGTGGGCACGATGACGGTGGACTTCACGGGCGGCAACGCGGCCACGCTCTCCTACCTCGTGGACGGCATCGCGGTCACCAAGCAGATCGCGCGGCAGGTCTTCGGCATCCCCGCGACGCAATGCGAATCCGATGACTGAGGCCGTGCGCGCGCCCTCGACGGGCGTGGCCACGATCGAGTCGATCGACCACGAGGGCGTGGGGGTGGCCCACGTGGACGGGAAGGTCACGTTCATCGAGGGCGGCATCACCGGCGAGCGCGTGGCCTTCGCCCGGCGACGCAGCCGCGGCAACTTCGACCTCGCCACGGTGACCGAGGTGCTCGCCGAATCGAGCCAGCGCGTGCGGCCGCGCTGCGCGTACTTCGGCATCTGCGGCGGCTGCGCGATGCAGCACGTGGAGCCCGCGGCCCAGGTGGCCGCCAAGCAGCGCGTGCTCGAGGACAACCTGGCGCGCATCGGCAAGGTGAAGGCGGAGGCCGTGCTGCCTCCGATCCAGGGCCCCTCGTGGGGCTACCGCCACCGCGCGCGCCTGTCGGTGCATTACGTCGCCAAGAAGGGCGGCGTGCTGGTGGGCTTCCACGAGCGCAAGTCGAGCTTCGTGGCGGACATCCGCTCGTGCGAGGTGCTGCCGCCGGCGGTGTCGCAGCTCATCGTGCCGCTGCGCGAGATGTTCACGACGATGGCCCTGCGCGAGCGCCTGCCGCAGGTGGAACTCGCCGTGGGCGAGTCCGTCACGATCCTGGTGCTTCGCCACCTGGAGCC
>JAGRPO010000165.1 GCA_019449455.1 Betaproteobacteria bacterium
CGCGGCCGCGACGGCATCCGACACGTCCTGCGCCGTGCCGCGCGGGAACCGCGCGAGCAGCCAGTCGCGGTCGATGGGGGACCGGCACTCGAACTCCTGGCGGGCGAGCCTCGCCTCGCCGCCGATGCGCATGGGATGCAGCGCGCCCAGCCCGCTCTTCACCTGCGCGAGCGCCGACTCGAACCGCCGGTGCAGTTCCTCGGGCGGGTCGAACATCGTGGAATAGGTGAGCTTGAAGGCCTGCCCTTGTCCGTCCATTTCCTTTCCTCGCCAATGCGCGCGGCCGGAACTAGGGCTTGCCGGCCGCCCGCGTGCCGAGCCGCAGCCACTGCTCGCGGTCCAGGCGGATGATATCGAAGATCCGCTCTATGGAACCGCCGGCCGGCTCGAGGCCCAGTTCCCCGACCTTCCGGCGCACCTCGGGGAGCGCGAGCACCTTGTTCGCGCCGGAGTTGTGCAGGCTCACGAGCGGCCTCGGCGTCGCGATCGGCAGCATCAGCCCGTACCACGTCACGGCCTCGAAACCCGGAAATCCCGATTCCGCCACCGTGGGCACGCCGGGCAGGGCGCCCGCGCGCTCGAGCCCGCTCACGGCGATGGCCCTGACCTTTCGCGCCCGGACCGGCGCCAGCGCGTCCTTCAGGGGAACGAAGGCGACATTCACCTTGCCGGCGAGCAGGCCCGCGATCGCCTCGTCTCCCGTCGCGTACTGGACGCGCGCCAGGCTCACGCCGGCGACGGATTCGAAGTGGTCTCCGGCGAGGCCCGTGGCGCGACTGTCGCCCACGGCGCCCCGGGCGAGCTTTCCCGGCTTCGCCTTGGACTGCTTGACCAGGTCCTGCAGGCTCGCGATCCTCGCCTTGGGGGCGACCACCACGGCCAGGGGGGACGTGGAAACGAGAGCCACGGGGGCGAAGAAGTGCGTCTTCGGGTCGCCGATCGTGGCGGAAGGCGCGAGATACAGCGTGTAGGCGTCCCAGTAGGAGGTCGCCACCCGCATTGCAGCCTTTCGGCCGTCGTCCCCGGTGACGTTTTCCACGTTCACGGGCTGGCCCCACACCTTCGCGAACTCGGGGGCGAGGATGCGCGCGAGGCGGTCGGCCTCCTCGCCTTCGGCGACGGAAACGACGATCGTGAACGGCTGCGAGGGGAACGGAAGGGCGGCGGCATTCGCGGCCGCGAGAACGGCGACGACGAGCGCGGCTGCCCGCAGGAGCAAGATCTTCATGGCGAGGGGGTCAGGTGAGCGCGATGAACGCAGGGTCGTCCTGGTGGTGACGCTCGAACTTGAGGAAGTCGTAGTACCCGCAGCGCGATCCGCCGGGAAAGTCGCCGCAGATGGCGGGCCGCGCCTCGTACACCGTGCACTGGCGCGACTCCTGGTCGAGAAACACGCAGGCGGACTTGAAGACGCTGTCCTTGCGATGGCGCAGCACGCGCGCGGCCCCGTTCTCGTCGGGCCGGCTGAATTGCGCCTCGGCCTGCGCGGGCTCCATGCCGAAGTGGCGGGCGAGCCGCGCGATGTCGCGCGCCTTCACCGGGATCTCCTCGTAGGTGCAGCAGTACGCGGGGCACTTCCTGCAGGAATAGTTGACGCGCACGGGGATGGGGAACGGCTTGCTTTTCTTCATCGCTTTCGGGGGAGGCGCGGCAAAAAGGCCGCATTGTACGCGACTCGGGAGAAGCGCCCCGATTCCGGTCGCGTGGCGCGCACGCGACAGTCGTCGGCTTCATCGCCGGCGTCGCCCCCATCCGTCCATGCTGCATCGCCCCGCTTGCCGGCGCAAGCGCGAATCGACACGGGCGGCCGGGCGGCGCGTGCGCCTTTGACGCCGGTCAACGCCACGGTAGCATTGGGGATTAGCCTGATGGCTGGAGAGCCTGCCGGGGAAGAGTCGATGGGTGCTGCGCGCATCAGGCAAGTTCCTGGCCGCCCCTGGGCGGGGCGCGCCATCGCGTGCGCTGCCGCCGCCCTGCTCCTCGCGGGGTGCGCCGATCTCCTGCCGAAGGCGAGCATGGAGGTGACGAGCGACTGGAGGAGCTTCGAGGAAGCCCGCGCCGCGATCGGGCGGATCGTCCCCTACCGGACGACCGCCGCGGAACTGAAGGCTCTCGGTCTCGACCCGTACGCCACGGCCAACGTCCAGCTGCTCACCTACTCGGACATCCTGCTCCGCTTCCCCCTGAGCGGCACCATGCCCCTGGAGCGCCTCGATCGCGGGCTTCGCGAGTGCCTCGAGGCGGGCAGGGAGTGCCAGGGTTTCTACGTGTCGGTGCGCGAGACGAAGCGCGACCGGATCGGCAACTTCTGGCTGGACGCGCTGAGTTTCCGTCGCGTGACCGACGTGCAAGGGTGGTCGTTCAACGCGCTCGTGCTCGTCGTCGGGGGCAAGGTCGTCTACGTGATCCACGGCGGGCAGCCCCTGATCCGCGAGCAGGAAATTTCCCGCCAGCCCCTGGGCCCGCTGCAGGGCTGGGGCGAGGCGCTGTCGGGGGCCTTCCGCTAGCGGCCGATCAGAACTCCAGCTTGTCTCCCGGATGGATGGCGTGCACCTTGGTCGAGGTGCTGCCCAGCGCCTGGACGAACTCCTCCGGCGTCCCCTTGAGCACGGGGATGGTGCCGTAGTGGATGGGCACCGCGTGCTTCGGCTTGATCCAGTGGTTCACGGCGTAGGCCGCGTCCTTCGGGTCCATCACGAAGTGGCCGCCGATGGGGATGAGCGCGACATCGGGCCTGTAGTAGTCGCCGATGAGCTTCATGTCGCCGAAAAGGCCCGTGTCGCCCATGTGCCAGATCTTCAGGCCGTTCTCCAGCTCGATCACGAACCCGACGGGCTCGCCGCCCACGTGCACGTGGTCCTTGCCCGCCGGATCCTTCCAGACGAACTCCGAGGAATGCTCGGCGCGCGTCATCGTGATCTTCACGCCCGCGTCGCCGAAGGGCCGGATCGTGCCGCTCTTGTTCATCCGCGGAACGAGGTCGGCGGGCAGGATGCCCAGCGAGAGGAATGTCTGGTTGAGGCCCGCGGGCGCCCAGATCTTCGCATTGTGCTTCCTGGCAATCGCCGGGGCATCGCCCACGTGGTCGCCATGGCCGTGCGTGACGAGGATCAGGTCCACCTTGCCCAGCTCGTCGAGGTTCTTCCACTTCGCCGGCGTCTTCGGGTTGGTGGTGAGCCAGGGGTCGATCATGATCACCTTGCCGCCCGGCGTGGTGATCCGGAAGGCGGACTGCCCGAGCCAGAGCACCTCGGCCTTCTTTGCGTCCTGCGCAATGGCGGGCGCGGCCGCGATCATCGCGGCCATGGCGGTGACGATCCGGATCGTCGTCTTCATTGACTCCCCCTCCCCAGGTTGTCGTGCACGAGCGGCGGATTCTGCGCCGGTCCGTCCCGGCCGTAAACGGGCGCTAGAATGGCAGCTGGAACACCTTCCCCCCTGGCCCCATGCATCTTCGCCCCCTCGGCCGCTCCGGCATCCAGGTCGCTCCCATCGCCTTCGGCGGCAACGTCTTCGGCTGGGCGGCGGACGAGACGACGTCGTTCCGGTTTCTCGACACGTTCGTGGATGCGGCGCGGCTCGTTCTCTACGCATCCGCCATGGACACGCTCGCCCGCGCGAGCGCCTGATCGCCATGCCCTACCCCAAGCCCCGCCCGCCGAAGTTCAAGCTGCAGGTGCAGGAGGACGACACCGACCATCGCCTCTGGCACGACGTTCGTGCGCCCGACGGCAAGCTCCTCGTCTTCGACAGGGAGGACGAGGCCCGCGCGAAGCTCGGGGAGCTCTTTCCCGTGCTCGTCGGCCTCGAGAAGTACGCCGCGGGCCCCAAGCGGACCCGCGTCATCGTGATGCCGGGCGACGAGGAGGACGGCGAGGACCGCTGAAGGGCGCGCTCAGCGGCCCGGCCGGTTGCGGCACTCGGCGGATGCCGCCGATCCCGCTTCCCGAAGCCAGGCGATGAGGTCGGCCCGCTCCTTCGAGTCCTTCACGCCCGCGTATCCCATCGAAGTGCCGGGAACGGCCTTCATCGGATCCGCGAGGAAGCGGTCGAGCGTCTTCGCGTCCCACGTCAGGCGCGAGCGTTTCATGGCTTCCGAATAGTCGAACCCCGGAAGGCTGCCGGCCCGGCGGCCGATGAGGCCGCAGTGCCGCGGGCCTGTCCGATCGTAGGCGAGCGCATGGCACGCCGCGCAGCGCGAGTAGATCGCCTCGCCGTTCGCCGTCTCCTGCGCCGCCGCCGCGCCCGCCCCGATGGCGGCGAGCGCGACGGCGGCCAGCGCGAGTGCTGCCCGCGCCACGCCGTTCAGGCGACGAACGCCGACGGCACGGGCGCTTCGCCCACCGCCTGGCGAAGGATCGCCCAGTGCATCGCCTCGTCGCCGAGAATGCTCGCGGCCGCCTTGGCGAGGTCACGGTCGCCGAACACCGGCACGGCCCCCAGGTACGCGCTCACGGCGCCCTTCTCGAGCATGGCGGCGAAGCGCAGGACGTCGGCCTGGGACTTCAGGGTCTCCACCGGGAACGTGTACTTCGCCTTCGCCGACACGGCGCGGCCGCCGAGCCTCGCGATGGTCTTCGCCAGGACATCGGCGTGTTCCCTGTGGTGTCCCTGGAAGGTGACCGCGAGGTCGAGCGCCGGCTTCGCGAGGAGCCCGCTCTCGGCGCCCACCTGGTAGGCGGCGACCGCCTCGAGCTCGGCGCCGAGGGCCGTGTTGAGGATTCGCACGTCGGCCTCCGCCGAGGTGCCCGCCTTGGCCGCGAGCGCGTCGCGCCCGGCAAGCAGGGCAACGGCGGCGCCGGACAGGACGAAGCCGGATTTCCCGAGGAAGGCGCGGCGCGAGGCGCGCAGCGCGGGGTCGTTCGCGAATGCGAGGAAGGACATGTCGATCTCCTGTGGGGCGATGGTGGCGGAGCGAGCCCCGCCGGAAGGTCGGCGGACTCAGCGTCCGCCGGGCGTGATGTCGGCGATGCGTTCCATGACGCGCGCGACGATGCGGTCGCAGCGATCGCCCGCGAAGCCGAACACGTTCTCCTGGGCGATGTCGATCTCGCGGGAGAGGGACTCCCGCAAGAGGGCGCGGGCGCGGAAGAATCGCGTGCGCACGGTGGCTTCGGGAATGCCGAGGCAGGCGGCGACGTCCTCGGTCTGCATCTCGTCCACGGCGCGCAGCACGAATACCGTCCGGAAGGCCTCGGGAAGCTGGTCGAGCCTGGATTCGATGAGGCGGCGGGTCTCGGCGCGCATCGCTTCGCGCTCCGGCTGGTCGGAATCAACTCTGCGCATGTTCTCCTCCGCGGCGGCCGTCTCGGCCGCCGTTTCGCCATCGAGTGAAATCACCTCGGCGCGGCGCCGGTGGCGGCGCAGGCGCGTGAGCGCCTCGTTCACCACGATCCGCACCAGCCAGGTGGAGAGCTTCGAGTCGCCCCGGAAGGACCCCGCCGAGCGCCAGGCGAGGACGTACGCTTCCTGGACGGCGTCCTCGGCTTCCGCGTCGTCGCGCAGGATGCTTCGGGCCGTCCGGAACATCGTCTGGTTGTTCCGGCGCATGATCTGCGCGAAAGCCGACGTGTCGCCGGCGGAGGCCAGCGCCACGAGCTGCGCGTCGCTCGGGCGATGTTCGGGACTTTCCTGTCGTGCCGCGTTCATGGTCATTGTTTTCCTCCTTGCCACCCATTCGATGACGTGTCCGGCCGCCGCGTTCCCGACCATGGCGCCCGCAATGCCCTTCCTGCCGACGCGGGTATCGAGCCGCCGTGACCGGCGACGCGCCGACCGGTACCATTCCCCGGTGCCCATTCTCGACCCGACTCGGAGATTCCCACCATGACTGCATCGCCCAAGGTCGCCGTCGTCACCGGCGCCGGCACCGGCATCGGCAAGGCCTCGGCCATCGCGCTCGCGGACGCGGGCTACCAGGTGGCTCTCGCCGGCCGCCGCCAGGAACTGCTCGACAAGGCGCTCGCCGATGCGGGCGGCCGCGGCATCGCCGTCGCCACCGACGTCACCGACCCGGCCTCCGTGAAGGCGCTCTTCGCCGCCGTTGAAGCGAAATGGGGGCGCGTGGACGTGCTCTTCAACAACGCCGGGACGGGCGCGCCGGCCGTGCCCATGGACGAGCTGCCCTGGGAGAAGTGGAAGGCGGTGGTGGATGCGAACCTGAACGGCTCGTTCCTCTGCGCGCAGGCGGCCATGGCGCTCATGAAGAAGCAGTCGCCGCGCGGCGGCCGGATCATCAACAACGGCTCCATTTCCGCGCACGCGCCGCGCCCCGACACCGCGGCCTACACCGCCACCAAGCACGCGATCACGGGCCTCACGAAGTGCATCTCGCTCGACGGGCGGCCGTTCGACATCGCCTGCGGCCAGATCGACATCGGCAATGCCGCCACCGAGATGACCGAGCGCATGGCCAAGGGCATCGTCCAGGCCAGCGGCCAGACGATGGTCGAGCCGCGCATGGACGTCCAGGACGTCGCGAAGGCCATCGTCTTCATGGCGGGCCTCTCGCTCGACTCGAACGTCCAGTTCATGACGATCATGGCGACGAAGATGCCCTTCGTCGGCCGGGGATAGGGGCTAGACGGCGCCGGCCCCGCGCGCGCCGGCCTTGAGCGCCCCGCTGCGGAAGGCCTGGCTCGACGACTGGTAGTAGCCCACCGCCTCGTCCACGAGCTGCCGGGCCCGTTCCGTGACCGGCACGCGCTCGCCCGTCTTCTCGTCGACCACGAGCCAGGCCCCCTTGGGGCGAAGCTCCACGAGCATCCCGTCCTCCAGGTAGCCCACCGTCTGGTAGTTGCCCAGGAGCGCCCGCTGGTGGAGCGCGCCTTCCGTGAGGATGTCCTGGCCGAAGAAGCGCGAACGGTAGGTGAAGTTCAGCAGCGCGAGGAGAGTCGGCGCGACGTCGATCTGGGAGGCGAGGTTGTCCACCCGGCGCGCCGGCACGTTTCGCGGGGAATACACCAGCAGCGGGATGTGGAAACCCTCGACCGGCAGGTCGCTCTTGCCGCGCGCCGAGGACGTGTGGTCCGCGACGAACACGAAGACGGTGTCGTCGAACCACGGCCTCGTCCTGGCGCGCGCGATGAAGTCGCCGATCGCCCAGTCGGTGTACTTCACGGCTCCCTCCCGCCCCGTGCCCGAGGCGACGTCGACGCGGCCTTCGGGATAGGTGAACGGCCGGTGGTTCGAGGTGGTCATGACGTGCGCGAAGAAGGGCTTTCCGGCGGCGTGGCGCTTGTCGACCTCGCGCAGCGCCAGGGTGTAGAGGTCCTCGTCGGCCACGCCCCAGATGTTCTCGCCGTGGATCTCGCCCGAGGCGATGGCCGTGCGGTCGACGACCGTGTAGCCGTTGTTGCCGAAGAAGTAGTTCATGTTGTCGAAGTAGCCGTAGCCGCCGTAGAGGTAGAGCGACTCGTAGCCCTTGTCGTTGAACACTTCGCCGATCGTGCGCAGGTGCTCGTTGTTCGGCCGCTTGATGACCGAGTAGCCGGGCGTGGGCGGCAGCGACAGCGCGAGCGCCTCCAGGCCGCGCACCGTGCGCGTTCCCGTGGCGTACACGCGCGTGAAGAAGAGGCCCTCCCCCGCCATCCGGTCGAGGTTGGGCGTGAGGCCCTGGCGATTGCCCAGCGCGCCGATGAACTCCGCCCCGAGGCTCTCCACGGAAACGAGCACCACGTTGAGCTTCCTCTCCGGTCCCTTTCCGTGAACGACGCGCTCTATGGGCATCGCGCCGCTTTGCGTGAAATCGGGGTGCCCGGAGTGCTCGAACTCGCGGCGCATGATCGTGTACGCGCGCGCGAGCGTCTCCGTGCGGTAGAACTGCTCGTAGTCGATCTCGTTGGTGCGGAAGGCGTGGAAGAATTCCCAGTGGCCGTTGCCCGCGAGCTGCACCGCCTGCGCCTGCGGGGTGAATTCCTTGAGCCGCTCGTCGAGCGCGAGGAAGGCCACGGCAGGAGCCGATGCGAAGGCGAGGAAGACGAGCGTGCGCGCACCGAAGCGCATGCCCGATGGCCGGGCGGCCGCGGCGAGCGGGCGCGCCGCCGCCGCCACGAGGAGCGCCGCGGTCACGCCGATCGCCGCCAGGACCGGGCGCAGGTCGTAGGACTGGCGGATGTTCCCGATCACCTCGTGGGTGTAGACGAGATAGTCGACGGCGATGAAATTGAAGCGCGTGGCGAACTCGTTCCAGAACACGAACTCGGAAGCGGCCACGAAAGTCCAGGCGAGGAGAGCGCCGGCGGCCAGCGCGATGGCGGCCAGCGCGAGCGGCGCGCGCGAGCGCGGCCCGTCGGGCCACAGCCAGGCGAGCATCGCGAAGGGGACGATCCACCACACGCCCGCGGCCAGGTCGTAGACGGCACCGACGGCGATGGCCGGCAGCAACGTGACCGGCGAGGCGAGCGACCAGTCCCCGTTCTGCACGAGGAGGGCGAGGCGCGTGACGAGGCTCACCGCGAGAAACGCGGCGAGCATGATGCCGGCGATGGCGAAGCGGCCGGGGAAGACGCGGCGAAGCAGGGCTCTCAAAGGGGTATCGCTATTCGGGCTTGATCCCCAGCGCGCCCATGAGCTTCGCCCACTTGGCCTGGTCGTCGCGGATGAAGACAGCGAACTCGCCCGGTTTGTTCCCGGACGGCTCGCTGCCCAGGGCGAGCAGCCTTTCCTTGACCTCGGGCAGCGCCAGCACCGCGTTCGCGTCGGCGCTCACCTTCTCCACCACCGCACCCGGCGTCGCGGCGGGCGCCAGCAGGCCGAACCATCCCAGCGCCTCGTATCCCGGCAGCCCCGATTCGGCGGCCGTGGGAAGGTTGGGCAGCGTGGCGGCGCGCCTGGCGCTCGTGACCGCCAGCGCCTTGAGCTTGCCCGCCTGCACGTGCGGCATCGCCGTCTGCGCGGGGGCGAACATGAGGTCGATCTGGCCGGCCAGGAGGTCGGTCACTGCCTGCCCGGTGCCCTTGTAGGGCACGTGCAGCAGCTTGATGCCCGCCATCGCGGCGAAGAGTTCCGCGGAAAGGTGCGACGCGGCCCCCGTGCCCGACGAGCCGAACGAGAGCCTGCCGGGGTCGGCCTTCGCCTCCGCGATGAGCTCCTTGACGGTGCCCGCCTTCACCTTCGGGTTGGCGACGATCACGTAGGCCGAGGCCGAGACGAGCGTCACGGGGGCGAAGTTCCTCACGTTCTTCTCCGACAGCGCCGCCGTCGAGGCCATGAGCAGCGTGTAGCCGTCGGCCGGCGACTGCGCGACCATGTCCGCGCCGATGTGGCCGCTCGCGCCCGGCTTGTTCTCCACCACCACGGGCTGTCCCCAGGTCCTCGCGAGGTGCGGCACCATGATGCGCGCCAGCGTGTCGGCGCCGCCTCCCGGCGGGAAGGGCACGACGATCTTCACCGACCGGGCGGGAAAGGCCTGCGCCAGCGCGGCGGAAACGGGCCACAGGGCGGACGCCGCGCAGACGGCGGCGAGGACCAGGCGAAGCGGCTTCATCAGGCGTCCCCTGGCGCGACGATGGTGGTGCGAAGCGTGGCGATTCCCTCGATGGAGCATTCGATCACGTCACCGGGCTTCAGGAAGAGCTCGGTCGCGTTGGGCTTGCCCACCGCGACGCCGCCGGGCGCGCCGGTGGAGAACATGTCCCCGGGCTCGATGGGGATGTAGCGCGAGAAGTGCTCGAGGATGTCCGGGAGCTTCCAGATCTGGTCGCGCGTGTTCACGCGCATGCGCTCCTCCCCGTTCACCGAGCAGGTCATCCACAGGTCGTAGGGGTCGGCGATCTCGTCCATGGTGACGATCTCGGGGCCGAGCGGGCCGAAGCCCGGGATGTTCTTGGCCGTCCAGAAGCGCGAGCCGGAGGCCACCTCCTTCTTCTGCAGGTCGCGGCAGGTGAGGTCGTTCAGGATCGTCACTCCCGCGACGTAATCCATGGCGTCGACCTTCTTCACGCCCAGCGCGCGCCGGCCGATGACGAACACCAGCTCGGGCTCGTAGTCCAGGCGCACGACGCCCTGCGGGCGGACGACCCTGGCGTCCTGCCCCACGAGGCACGAGTTGAGCTTCACGAACGCGGTGGGCTCCTGCGGGATCTCCTTCAGGAGCTCGTTCTTCACCAGCTCGTCGAGGTGCTGGCGGTAGTTCTTGCCCACGCAGAGGAACTTGTCGGCGTCCGGGACGGGGGGCAGGAAGCGCACGGCGCGCTCCTCGTGCATGGCCTGCGAGAAGGAGCGCGCCTCGGTGGCCGCGGCCTTGGCGAGCGCCTGCACCCGCGAGAGCGCGCCACGCCCCGCGGCGAGCAGGGCCTTGATCGACGAAGGCAGCGGCTCGCCCTTCACGCGCGATGCCGCTTCGATGTCGAGTACGCGATGGCCGACGCGAACGCCGGCGCGCGCCGGGCCGGCCGGCCCGACGCTATAGGTGACGAGTCTCATGGGATTGTCCCGCTGGTGATTCCGGATGGGTGCATGGCGCTTTCAGCCGTCCATTGTGTCCCCCGGCGCAGGCCGGAGCAAGGCACGCGGCGCGCGGGCCGGATGGCGGCCGGGAACGGGGCGGCGATGGTGGGGGCGGTCCGCAAGAGTGCAGAATACGGGTTTTCCGCGACCGTGCCGCACGGGACACCGCCATGACGCTTCTTTCCGACCAGCTTCAGCTTCACCCCGACCAGCTCGGCGCCTACTGGATGCCCTTCACCGCGAACCGCCAGTTCAAGGCGGCGCCGCGCATGGTGGCAAGGGCCGAGGGAATGCACTACTGGACGCCGGAGGGCAGGAAGATCCTGGACGGCTTCTCCGGCCTGTGGTGCTGCAACGCCGGGCACAACCGCAAGCCCATCGTGGAGGCGATCCAGAAGCAGGCGGCGACGATGGACTACGCGCCCGCCTTCCAGATGGGCCAGCCGCTCGCCTTCGAGCTCGCCAACCGGATCGTGGACATCGCCCCGGAGGGGATGGACCACGTCTTCTTCTGCAACTCGGGATCGGAAGCGGTGGACACCGCGCTCAAGATCGCCCTGGCGTGGCATCGCGTGAAGGGCGAGGGCCACCGCACGCGCCTCATCGGCCGCGAGCGCGGCTACCACGGCGTGGGCTTCGGCGGCATCTCGGTGGGCGGCATGGTGGCCAACCGCAAGATGTTCGGCACGATGCTCGCGGGCGTCGACCACCTGCCGCACACCCACGATCTCGCGCACAACGCCTACTCGCGCGGCGAGCCCGCATGGGGCGCGCACCTCGCCGACGAGCTGGAGCGGCTCGTGGCGCTGCACGACGCCTCCACCATCGCCGCGGTGATCGTCGAGCCGATGGCGGGCTCGACCGGAGTGCTCTTCCCGCCCAGGGGATACCTGCAGCGCCTGCGCGACATCACGAGGAAGCACGGGATCCTGCTCATCTTCGACGAGGTGATCACGGCCTTCGGGCGGCTGGGCGGGGGCTTCGCCGCCGACGTCTACGGCGTCGTGCCCGACATGATCACCTTCGCCAAGGGCGTCACCTCGGGCAGCGTCCCCATGGGCGGCGTGATCGCCTCCTCGGCGGTCCACGACGCCTTCATGGCCGGGCCGCCGGGCGCGATCGAGCTGTTCCACGGCTACACGTACTCGGCGCACGTGCTCGCGTGCGCGGCGGGCGTGGCGACGCTGCAGCTCTACGAGGACGAGGACCTCTTCGCGCGCGCGCGGGCGATGGCCCCGGTGCTCGAGGACGCGCTGCACTCGCTCAAGGGCGCGCGGCACGTGATCGACGTCCGCAACGGCGGGCTCGTGGGGGCGGTGGAGCTGGAGCCGCGCGCGGGCGCGCCGGGCGCCCGCACCTTCGACACCTACCTCGGCTGCTGGGAGAAGGGCCTGCTCGTGCGCCAGGCCGGCGAGATCATCTGCTTCGCGCCGGCACTCATCGTCGAGGAATCCCACATCGCCGAGATGGTGGGAACGCTTCGCGCCGTCCTCGATGGCGTCAACTGACCGGGAGCCCCATGTCGAGCCTTTCCCTGTTTCGCGATGACGGCGACACCCGGGCGTTCGGCCCCGGCGAGACCATCTTCGTCGAAGGCGACGACGGCCGCCACATGTACGTGATCCTCGACGGGTCGGTGCGGCTCTCGGTGACGGGACGCACGCTCGAGAAGGTCGGCAAGGGCGGGGTGTTCGGGGAGATGGCGCTCATCGACGCCTCGCCGCGCAGCGCCACGGCCACCGCGCTCGCCGCGTGCACCCTGGTTCCCGTCACCGCCGAGAGGTTCAAGTCGCTCGTGAAGGAGAGTCCCGACTTCGCGATCGAGATCATGCGGATCATGGCCGCGCGCCTTCGCAGCATGGACCGCCGGCTCTAGGATGGGCGCCTACGCGGGCGCCCGGCCCGGGATCGCGGATTTCCTGAAGATCGTCGACATCCGCACCAAGATCGTGAGCGTCTCGTCGCTGCTCGTCGGCAGCGCCTGGGCGCTCGCGACGGCGCCGGAGAGCTTCTCATGGGGGCTTTTCGCGATGATGGCCGCGGCCGCGATCCTCGTCGACATGGGCACCACCGGGTTCAACAGCTATTTCGATTTCGTGACGGGTGTGGACACGCTCGAATCGGACCAGGAGCGCTTCAAGGCGCTGGTCCAGAGCGGGATCGATCCGCGCATCGCGTTGCACCTGTCCTTCGCCCTCTATGCCGCGGCGATGCCCCTCGGGCTCGCGATCGGGGCGCGCGCCGGCTGGGGTGTCGTGGCCGCGGGCGCGTTCTGCATGCTCTTCGCCTACTTCTATTCCGGCGGGCCGCACGCGATTTCGCGCACGCCCGTGGGGGAGTTCTTCGCCGGCGGACTGCTCGGCGGCGCGCTGATCGCGGTCGCGGCCTTCGTGCACACGCAGCGCATGGACGCCGCGACGATCCTCGTGGGCCTGCCCTCGTCGCTCATCATCGCGGGCATCCTCTCCACCAACAACGCGTGCGACCGCGTCGGCGACGAACGCGCCGGAAGGCGCACGCTCGCCATCGTGCTGGGCCCGGACCGCTCGCACTGGCCCGTGTTCGCCCTCGTCGCGGCCACCTACGCGGCGGTCGCGCTGCTCGCGGCCCTTCGGGTCCTGCCGCCCTGGGCCTTCCTGCCGATGGGGCTTTCCGCCGCGCATGCCTGGCGCAGCCTCGCGGCGATGAACGCGCGCGGCTGGTCGCACGCGACCAAGGGCGCGAACATGGGCGCGATCTCGCTCGTATTCATCGTCTTCACCGCGTGCCTCATCGCGAGCTTCGCGCTCGCCCGGGCCTGAAGGCCTACAGCACGACGATGATCGCCGCGACGATGGTCGCGGCGACGTAGCTCGCCACCACCGTCACGAAAGGAAGGTCGATCCGCCGCAGCGCCCCGCGCATCCTCTCGCCGTGGGTCGGGGTGAAGCCCGCGCGCGAGCGCGTCGCGTCCGCGTCGACGGGGAGGACCGCGAGGCGCGCCAGACCCTCGACGCAATCGAAGCGCGGCGAGGGCCGAAGCTCCACGACCTCGTCGCCGCGGTCGAGCGACGGCGCGCCGCCCGGCACGACGCGCGTGCCGGAGAGTTCCGGCAACGTGTCGCCGCCGGCGGCCCGGGCACGCGCGATCACCTCCGCCTCCGCCGCGAGCACGTCGGGAATCGCGTCGCGCAGGTCGGTGGCGAACTCCGCGGCGCTGCCGTAGCGTTCCTCCGGTTTCTTCTTGAGCGCCCGCGCCAGGATGTAGTCGAGCACCGGAGGCAGCGCCCGGTTCACGTGGCTCGGCGGGACGACCGCCGCGTTCACCACCTGGAACATGAGCTGCGTGATGTCGTCGCCCGCGAAGGGCGTGACGCCCGTGAGCATCTCGTAGAGGACGACGCCCAGCGAAAAGATGTCGGCGCGGTGGTCGAAGGGCTCTCCCGAGACCTGCTCGGGCGACATGTAGCGCGGCGAGCCCAGCATCATGCCGGTGGCGGTCTTCACGGCCGGCTCGCGAAGCCTCGCGATCCCGAAATCCATGATCTTCACGCGGCTGTTGTCGAGCACCATGATGTTGCCGGGCTTCACGTCGCGGTGAATGACGCCGCGCTCGTGGGCGGCCGCGAGGGCCTCGGCCACCTGCGCGGCGATCTCCACCGCCTCCGATGGCGCGAGCGAGCCGCCGCGGACCAGGTCGCGCAGCTCCCGCCCGTCGAGCAGCTCCATGGCCATGAAGGCGACGTCGCCCTCGCGGCCCACGTCGTAGATCGTGACGATGGAGGGGTGGCCGATGCCGCCGGCCGCGCGCGCCTCCTGCAGGAAGCGCGCCTCGAAATGCGCCCTCTCCTCGTCGGTGCCGGTCAGCGTGACGGTCTTGATGGCCACGATGCGGCCCAGGGCCGGGTCCTCGGCCCGGTACACGACGCCCATGGCGCCGCGGCCCAGGACGTCGAGGACGCGGAAGCGGCCGAACTGCGCGGGGATCGTCCCGGCCACCGTCAGAACCCGAGGTTCCGGCGCAGGTCGCGCCAGAAGTTGCGGGGCTTCTCGGGGCGATGCTCGCCGGTGAAGGCGTGCGACACCGTCATCCGCTCGCCCGGGTCGAGCCGCACCGAGACGTTGAGCGGCGGCTTCGTCCCCGAGCGGACCTGGATCGTGTGCCTTCCGGCCGGAATCTCGATCTCGGTGAGGGGCGGCGAGCGCCCGTAGTGCACGCCGTCCACGAAGATGTCGCCGCGGGGCTTCACGTCGAACTCGACCACCGACGGCCTGGGCGGGAACAGGCGCTCGTTCACCTGGCGGCCCGCGACCCCGAGCGCCAGGATGCAGAAGCTGCCCGCGAGGCCGTAGGCCACGAGGCGGTTCCTGCGCGCGACGAGGCGCTGCGGCTCGGGCGTGTAGAAGGCGTGCAGGCGCACGCGCGCGTCCGTGATTTCTCCCGCGGGGGCAAGCTCGGCCGCCCGGTCGGGCCGCGTGGCCTCCAGGATCGTCGCAAAGGGCGCGGTGACGAGCAGGCGGTCCGTCGCGAAGCCGGCGGCAGCCGCCGCGGCAACGAGCCCGTCGCCGAACACCATGGCCGCCGAGTCGCGCGCGGTGACGGCGATCGGGCCGTGGTTCAGGCCGACCTGGAGCGGCTCCTCGCCCGGGCCCGACCGCAGGGACTGCGCGATGTCCAGGGCGCGGACCGGTGCCCCGAACAGGACCAGCGCGATCCCGTCCACGGCATCGAGCACGATCCGGTCGGCCGCCGCGATCCCCTCGAGGGCGGCGCGAACGCGCGCCTCCAGGCGGCCCTTGAGGCTCGCCTGGTCGACGACCGAGCGCTCGCCGAAGCGCGCGATCTTCAGGTACGCGATGTTGGCGAAGACGGGGGAGGCGGTGCGCATGCGGCGTGGGCCGTGGATTTCTTCGTATTGTAGCCGCCGGACCCCGGGCGGCGTGGCGGGCTCACTGCGGGGCGAGCAGCGGTCCGGCGGCGGTCATGCCGGACCGGGGCGCATCCGCGAACGCGCTCCCGCGGTCACTTGAGCGCCTTGAAGCGCAGGCGGTGCGGAGCGGCCGCCTCCTCGCCCAGGCGCTCGCGCTTGTTTTCCTCGTACTCGTGGTAGTTGCCCTGGTAGAAGAACCACTGCGAGTCGCCCTCCGCGGCGAGGATGTGCGTGCAGATGCGGTCGAGGAACCAGCGGTCGTGGGAGATCACCATGATGCTGCCGGCGAACTCGAAGAGGGCGTCCTCCAGCGCGCGCAGGGTCTCCACGTCGAGGTCGTTCGACGGCTCGTCTAGGAGCAGCACGTTGCCGCCGTCGAGAAGGGTCTTCGCGAGGTGCAGGCGGCCGCGCTCGCCGCCGGAGAGATTGCCCACGAGCTTCTGCTGGTCCTGGCCCTTGAAGTTGAAGCGGCCGAGGTAGGCGCGCGACTGGATCTCGAACTTGCCGATGGTGAGGATGTCCTGCCCGTTCGAGATCGCCTCCCACGCGTTCTTGTCGTTGGGCAGCGAATCGCGGGATTGGTCCACGTAGGCGAGCTTCACCGTGTGGCCGATCTTCACCTCCCCGGCATCGGGCTTCTCCTTGCCGGTGATCATGCGGAAGATCGTCGACTTGCCGGCCCCGTTGGGGCCGATGATGCCGACGATGGCTCCCGGGGGAACCTTGAAGGACAGGTTGTCGATGAGCACCCGGTCGCCGTACCCCTTCGTGACGTTCACGAACTCGATGCACTCGTTGCCCAGGCGCTCGCCCACGGGGATGAAGATCTCGCTCGTCTCGTTGCGCTTCTGGTACTCGTAGGAGTTGAGCTCCTCGAAACGCATCAGGCGCGCCTTGTTCTTCTTGGTCTGCCCCTTGGCGTTCTGCCGCACCCACTCGAGCTCCTTCTTCAGCGCCTTCTGGCGCGCGCTCTCGGAGGATTCCTCCTTCTTCAGGCGGTCGCTCTTCTGCTCCAGCCACGAGCTGTAGTTGCCCTCCCACGGGATGCCGCGGCCGCGGTCGAGCTCCAGGATCCACTCGGCGGCGTTGTCGAGGAAGTAGCGGTCGTGGGTGACGGCCACCACCGTGCCGGGATAGCGCAGGAGGAACTGCTCCAGCCAATCCACGCTTTCCGCGTCGAGGTGGTTCGTGGGCTCGTCGAGCAGCAGCATGTCGGGCTTCGACAGCAGGAGCCGGCACAGGGCCACGCGGCGCTTCTCGCCGCCGGAGAGCTTCTCGATGCGCGCGTCCCAGGGCGGCAGGCGCAGCGCGTCGGCCGCGATCTCGAGCTGGGCCTCGAGGGAGGCCACGTCGGCCTGCGCGAGGATCTTCTCGAGCTTCTCCTGCTCGGCGGCGAGCTTGTCGAAGTCCGCGTCGGGCTCGGCGTAGGCCGCGTAGACCTCGTCCAGGCGCTTCTTGGCGCCGAGGATCTCGCCCACGCCCTCCTCGACGGCCTCGCGCACGCTGTGGCCGGGCTCGAGCTGCGGCTCCTGCGGGAGGTAGCCGATCTTGATGCCGGGCATGGCCACGGCCTCGCCCTCGATCTCCTTGTCCAGGCCGGCCATGATCTTCAGGACCGTGGACTTGCCGGCGCCGTTGAGGCCCAGGAGACCGATCTTGGCCCCCGGGAAGAACGAAAGGGAGATGTCCTTGAGGATCTGCCGCTTGGGCGGGACGACCTTGCCCACGCGGTTCATCGTGAATACGTATTGCGCCATGGCAGTGCTTTCGGGCGGAGGATTCGAGGCGGAAAAGCCTTCTATTTTAACCGACCGGCGCTGCCGGGGCGGTTTCCGACCGCGGCCGGCCCCTTGAGGGGGCCGGCCGCTCCGTCGTCGAACCCGCCCGGCACGGGGGGCGTCCCCTGCCCGTGCCGGTGGGCGGCAACCCGAAATCCTCGCTAGGCGGGCCGCGCACAGCCCGCGAAGTTGCCGTCTGCCGCTGCTACACCATCAGCCAGTCGCGCATCGCGGCGCGGGCCTCGAGCTCGAAGCGCGCGTGGGCGTTGGCCAACCTCCCGGGAAGGCCCGCGCGCCTTTCGGCCTCGTAGAGCGCGTAGCCCGCCTCGGGACGCCTGAGGCGGACGGTCCGCGCGGGCTTCCACGCCCACCAGGCCATCCTCGCTGCATTCGTCGCATTCATCGTCGTCTTCCCTTCTTGCTGTTTTTCGGTTCGCAAAAGCACGAAGCCCGGAGATTCTTTCGGTCTCCGGGCTTCGCGAGGGATTCTTCGCTGACGATGCGGCGTTCTACCCGATCGTTCTCCCGGAGACGGCGGCGTCCATTGCGCCGAACGCGACGTGGACCAGCCAGAGGCAGGCCACGCGCGGTCGCGCGGACGTCGGTTTGGAAATGAAGGTGGCGTTCATGTCTCTCGAAAAAACTCTCGGTGATTCGTACGGAATGGATGCTGCCATGCAGCAAAAGCGCGCGTCAAGGGGGGTATGCGATTTTTTGCGGATAATGGGCCCGGACAACGACACCCGGAGGGTCCATGAATCGCGCCGCCACCCGCCTCGCCGCAACGCTCCTGGCAACAGTACCCCTCGTCGCGATCGCGCAGGCGTGGCCTTCGAAGCCGGTGAAGATCGTCGTGCCCTTCGCGGCCGGCGGCCCGGCGGACATCTACGCGCGCGCCATCGGCGAGAAGCTCTCGCACGCGCTGGGCCAGTCGTTCGTGGTCGAGGACAAGCCCGGCGGCGGCTCCATCCTCGGCACCGACGCCGTGGCCAAGAGCGCGCCCGACGGCTACACGCTGCTCATGATGTCGAACACGCACACCGTGAACGAGTCGCTCATCCCGGCGAAGTCCTTCGTGCTGCTGCGCGACTTCGTGCCCGTGGCGCCCGTGAACTACTCGGACCTCGTGATGGTCGTGCACCCGTCGGTGCCCGCCTCCACGGTGAAGGAGTTCGTGGCGCTCGCGAAGGCGCAGCCCGGGAAGCTGAACTACGCCTCCTCGGGCCCCGGCACGCCGTACCACATGGCCGGCGAGCTATTCAAGGCGATGGCGGGCGTGGACGTCGTGCACGTCCCCTACAAGGGCAGCTCGGGCGCGAGGACCGACATCCTGGGCGGCCAGGTCCAGATGATGTTCGACGCCATCACCACCATGGCGCCGCACGTTCGCGCCGGCAAGCTCAGGGCGCTGGGATCGACCGGCAAGGCACGCTCCTCCGTGCTGCCCGACGTGCCGACCGTGGGCGAGGCGGGCGTGGCCGGCTACGAGGCGGTGATCTGGCTCGGCATCCTCGCGCCGGCGGGGACGCCCAGGGCGATCGTCGAGCGGCTGAACGCGGAGATCACGAAGATCACGGCGTCCGCGGAAATGCGGGACGCGTGGGCGAAGCAGGGCGCCACCGCGATGTCGATGACGACCGAGGAATTCGGCCGCTACCTGCGCGAGGACATCGAGAAGTGGTCGCGCATCGTGAAGGTCTCGGGCGCGAGGGCCGATCGATAGCATGAGGGCGGACATCCTCAGCGCCGGCGCGGCGCAGGGCCTCGCGAGCGAGGTCTCGCGACTTGCCGGCATCGACCTGGCCGGCTCCTTCGGGGCCGTGGGCGGCATCCTCGAGCGGTTCCTGGCGGGCGACGCCTGCGACGTCGTCGTCCTCACGCACGCGCAGGTGACCCAGCTCACGGCGCGCAGGCGGGTCGCCCTCGACTTCTGCTCGGACCTCGGCGCGGTGCGCACCTCGGTCGCCGTTCGTTCCGGCGACGCGGCACCCGACGTGTCTTCCCCCGCGGCGCTGCGCGAGGCGCTTCTCGCCGCCGACGCGATCTTCCTCCCCGACCCGCAGAAGGCGACGGCGGGCATCCACTTCGCCAGGGTGCTGGCCCGCCTGGGAATCGCGGAGGAAGTTGCCCCGCGACTTCGCCCTCAGCCAAACGGCATGGCGGCGATGCGCGCGCTGGCGGCGGCCGGCGGCCGCCCGATCGGCTGCACCCAGACCACGGAGATCGTCGCGACGCCGGGCGTAGCCCTCGTCGCCCCGCTGCCGAAGGAGCACGAGCTCGCGACCGTCTACACCGTCGCCCTGAAGGCGGGGATGGCAAACGAGGCCGCGCGTGACTTCGCGCGGCTACTCACGGGCAGCGGCAGCGCGGCGGCTCGCGCGGCGGCCGGCTTCGAAGGCGCGGCCATCCGGCGCGCCGGCCCTGCCGATACCGGGGAGGCCAGGTCGCTGGTCTTCGGCGTGCTCGCGGAGTACGGCTTCGAGCCCGAGCCGGCGGGAACCGATGCCGATCTCACGGACCTCCAGGCGGGCTTCCTCGCCGGCGGCGGCATGTTCGACGTCGCCATCGGGCCCGATGGCCGCATCGCCGCCTGCTGCGGAATGAAGGTGATGGGCGGCGGCCGCGTCGAGCTGCGCAAGATGTACGTGCGCCGGGACCTGCGTGGCCAGGGGTTGGGCGGGAGACTGCTCGACCGCGCCATCGCCTGGGCGCGCGCCGGCGGTTTCCCGCGCGTCGAGCTGGAGACGGCCTCCGTGCTCAAGGAGGCCGTCGCCCTCTACCGCAAGGCGGGCTTCGTCGCGCGCCCCGGCAAGCCCGAAACCTGCCGCTGCGACCAGGCCTTCGTGCTCGATCTCGCCTGACGAGCCGCCCGGGCCCCGCGCTACTTCACGGCGCCGATGTCCTTCATCGACTCGAGCTTCCCCAGGTCCAGCGAACCGACGGCCGACCTGAGCGCATCGATCGAGACGCCCTCGCCGCGCGCGCTCACGATGAACCGGTCGCCCAGCACCACGGTGTACTCGGCATCGCGGCCGCCCTTCGAGAACTCCTCGTGGACCACGCGGCCGCCCTCGCGCCTCGTGCGCTCGATGCGTCCTTCCGTTTCCTTCTCGCCCTGGATGTTCATCCAGCCCGCGAGTCCCATGAGGCCGCCGGCGCCGCCGGTGTCCGTCACCTCGAGCTCGACGCTCTTTCCCGCGCCGTCGCCGTAATTCGCCTCGGTCTTCGACATCGGCAACCCCGGCATGCCGCCCTTGTCCGCGCCCAGGCTCGTGCGCGGGAGCCCGGCGAAATTCTCGGGAACGAGCGGCTTCAGCTGCTCGATGCCGAGCGGCTCGAAGCGCTTGCCGCCGCCCAGCACCGCGCCCAGGCCCTCCATCGCGGCCTGCATCTGCTTGTTGGGATCGCCGCTCTTCTGCGCGGCCTCCATCTTCTTGCCCACGTCCTCCATCTTCTTGCCGAACCCCTCGAGCTTGCCCATCGGCGAATCCTGGTCGAAGGTGACGGCCGGGCCCGAGCCGCGCATGCCGCCCATCATCGCGCCGCCGCCGGTCAGCATGGCGAGCCCGCCGGCCATCAAGGAAATGAGGATGCCGATGACGATCGCGCAGATCACGACGACGGCCGTGTAGCCGATCGACTTCTCCTCCGGGTTCCTCATGAGCCGCGGCAGGCCCAGGTAGAGGAGGTAGAGGCCATAGAGCGAGACGACGATGCCGATGAGGCCCAGCGCGGGAATGATCCCGAGGATTCCGGCGATCCACGCCGGGGTGTAGGAGTAGACGGCCACCTTCATCGCCTGCGCCGGGTTCTTCTCGCCGCCGAAGGTCGGCGCGAGCGCGTTGATGATGAGCGACAGGATGAAGATGCCGACGAAGGCCATCGCGAACGAGAAGACGGCCACCCCGATGCCCGCGAGGATGGGCGTGCGGTAGGTGCCGACGAAGGGCAGGCTCACGCCGACGATGGAGCTGCCCACGAAACCGCACAGCACGCTGATGCCGGCGAGCGGCGCGACGTACGCGCCCATGAGGTCGCCCGTGGACGAGGTTTCGCCCTCGATGACGGTCCACTCGGTCTTCGGAGCGAGCAGGATGTTCTTGACGCGGTCGACCAGACCCATTTGATGCCTCCCTTGTTGGAATCGTGCGCGGGTTGTGTATATTTTTCAGCGCGAATTCTACGCCGGTCGACGTTTCCCGCGCCGGCCCGTAACAGACTGCGACACGCCGCGAAGCGCGCGCGCCCACAATCGCGGGAAGCGAATCGTCTCTCGGGAGGCAGAATGGCGGCACGCGCGGCACCGGTTCCGATTCTCCTGCTCGCGGCTTTGCTCGCCGCGTGCTCCGGCGGCGGCGGTTCTCCCGCGTCCACCGCCCCGCCGCAGGGCCAGGGCGTGGCGTCCGGGCCCTCGCCCTTCGCCCCGGGCTGCAGCGGGGCGGGCGGCACCCTGTACGTGAACGCCGAGGTGGAGCCCAGCCTCGCGGTGAACGCCGGCAATCCCGCCCACCTCCTCGCGATGTGGCAGCAGGACAGGTGGTCCAACGGCTCCGCCCGCGGTCTCGTCGCCGCCACTTCCTTCGACGGCGGGGCCACGTGGAGCACGCGGGCGATGGCCGTGTCGCGGTGCGGCGGCGGCACGGCGGCGAACGGCGGCGACTTCGATCGCGCCACGGACCCCTGGGTCTCCTTCGGGCCCGACGGGACGGCGTGGGCGATGTCGCTCTCCACCACCGGCGCGTCGTTCGCGGCGGGCTCGGCCAATTCGATGCTCGTCACCCGCTCGACCGACGGCGGCCGCACGTGGGGGAACGCCGTGGCGCTCATTGCCGACACCGCCCCGTTTTTCAACGACAAGAACGCCGTCACGGCCGACCCCGGCGATCCGCGTTTCGCCTACGCGGTGTGGGACCGCCTGCACCAGTCGGGCAGCGGACCGGCGATGTTCGCCCGCACGGTGGACGGCGGCGCCTCGTGGGAGCCCGCCCGGGCGATCTACGATCCGGGCGCCTCGGCCCAGACCATCGGCAACCTCGTGGTCGTGCTCTCCGGCGGCGCCCTGGTCAACGTGGCCACGTTGCTCGACGGCTCGACCTCGCCGTCGCGCACGGCGTCGATCGTCGCCCTGCGCTCCACGGACCGCGGCGCCAGCTGGTCGGCGCCGGTCACGGTCGCCGCGCACCTCGCGATCGGCGCAGCCGACCCGGAGACGGGCCACGCCATCCGCGACGGCGCCATCATCGTGAGCGCGGCCGCGGGCCCGGGCGGCACGCTTCACGTCGCCTGGCAGGACGCCCGCTTTTCCGGCGGCGCGCGGGACGCGGTCGCCTACTCGCGCTCCCTCGACGGCGGGCTGACGTGGTCCGGACCCGTGCGCGTGAACCCCGAACCCGCGGTGGCCGCCTTCACGCCCAACGTGCACATTCTTGCCGACGGCACGATCGGCGTGACGTACTTC
>JAGRPO010000028.1 GCA_019449455.1 Betaproteobacteria bacterium
ATGAAGAGCAGGAGGAAGACCTCCGGGTCGATGCTCACGCGGTCGAGCCCCGGCACGAAGGAGGCGACGGCGCCCACCGCGACGAGGAAGATCGGCAGCGGCAGCCGCGACCAGCGCACGAGGACGCCGCCGACGGCGGTGAGGACGATCACGGGAGCGAGGTCGATGACTTGCATGGCGCTTCGGGGAGCCCGGGCCGGGCCGCGGGTCGTCGCCATGATCGCTCATTTCCGCCGCCCCGCCCTTGCGGCGGCGCAAGCCGCGCCGGGTAACGCAGGGTAACGCCGCCGGGGAAGTTCCCGGCTAGGATCGCGGCTTTGCCACGACCGGCCCTCGCCGGACGGAGACGACGACATGACCTTCGAGCATCGCGGGATCCTCCGGGGCGCGGCCGCCCTCTTCGTGACGACGGCGATCCTGTGCGCGCCGGTGTCCGCCCTCGCCTATGACCGCGACGCCTGGCGCCAGGATTTCGGGCAGCTCAAGCGCGAGCTCGCGTCCGCCTACGCGAACCTCGACTGGGCCGTCAGGGAACGCCGGATGGACCTGAAGGCGCTCTCGGCGGATGCCGGGAAGCGCCTCGACGGCGCCCGCGGCGACGACGAGGCGCGCCGGGTGTTCGAGCGGTTCCTCGGCGAGTTCGGCGACGGGCACCTGCGCATCGTCTGGCCCGGCCCTCCCGCCGCGCCGGGCGCGGCCCCCCCGCCGGCTGCGGCGCCCGCGTCCGGCAGGTCCTGCGCCGACCTCGGCTACCGGACCTGGCGCGACAAGGGCATCGATTTCCCCGCCTTCGCGAACTTCGAGCCCCTCGCCACCGACGAATCGGCGTCGTTCCCGGCGGGAATCCTGCGAACCGCCGGCGGCGCCCGGCTGGGCATCGTGCGCATCCCGCTGTTCATGGAAGAGGCGTTTCCGGAGGTCTGCGAGCAGGTGCACCGGGCCGGCGATGCCTGCGACGCCAAGTGCGAGCGGCGGGTGTCCGCCGAGGTCGGCAAGCGCATCTCCCGCTCGCTCGCCGCGCAGGTCGGGACGCTGGCCGCGCGGCGCGCGGATGCGATCGTGGTCGACATCACGGGCAACGGCGGCGGCAGCGACTGGGCCGATGCGGCCACGCGCATCGTCACGGCGCCCGGCCTCGTCGCCCCCCGGATGTCCTTCATCAAGCACCCGCATTGGGCGAAGGAGATGGGCTATCGCCTCGCGGACGTCGAAACGGACCTCAAGCGCCCCGACCTTCCCGCCGGGCTCCGGAGCCAGCTGGAGGCCGCGAGAACGGCACTGGCCGGGGCGATCCGCGTCGCCGGCGAGACATGCGACAGGAACGCGGTGTGGGACGGCGCGGTGGCCTGCCCGCTCGTCGCGCCCCCCGTCTTCTGGTCGACGGGAACGCTCCCCGCGCGCCCGCCGTTCGACCTGAGGGCACTGGAGCTGGAGTCGGATCACGTCCTCTACAAGGTGTCGCGCTACGAGTTTACCGAGGGCGCGTACCGCGGCCCGCTCGCCGTCCTCGTCGACGGCAACACGGCCTCCGCGGCGGAGCTCTTCGCCGCCACGCTCCAGGACAACCGCCGCGCGACGATCATCGGCTCGGCCACTTTCGGATCGGGCTGCGGCTACTCGAGCGGCGGGATCGCCATCCGGCTCGCGAACTCCGGGGCCACGCTGCGCGTGCCCGATTGCGTCCGCTACCGCGCCGACGGGTCGAACGAGGTCGAAGGCGTGGAGCCCGATGTCCTGGTCGCGTGGCGCAACGGGCTGTCGCGATACCAGCGCAGCGCGCGCGCCGTGCGCGCCCTCGGGAAGTGGGCGGATCAGCTCTTCAGCCGATAGCCCGTCCTGAAGATCCACGCCACCACCGCGAGGCAGGCCGCGAAGAAGGCGAGCGTCATGGCGAGGCTCACCGCGACGCTCACGTCCGAGACCCCGTAGAACGTCCAGCGATAGCCGTTGATCAGGTAGACGATCGGGTTGAACAGGCTGAAGGCGCGCCATTCGGGCGGCAGCATGTCGATCGAGTAGAAGGCGCCGCCGAGGAACGTGAGCGGAGTCACCACCAGCATCGGAATGAAGTTGAGCTGCTCGAAGCTCCTCGCCCACACCCCGAGGATGAAGCCGAAGAGGCAGAAGGTCGTCGCGGTGAGCACGAGGAACGCGGCCATCCATATCGGATGCTCGACGCGCACCGGCACGAACGCGTTGGCGGTCGCGAGGATCACCGCGCCGAGGATGACGGACTTCGTCGCCGCCGCCCCCACGTAGGCGAGCACGATCTCGAAGGCGGATACCGGCGCGGACAGGAGCTCGTAGATGGTGCCGGTGAACTTCGGCAGGTAGATGCCGAAGGAGGCGTTGTTGAGGCTTTCGGTGAAGATCGCCAGCATGACGAGCCCCGGGACGATGAAGGCGCCGTAGGGAACGCCGTCCATCCCGGCCATGCGCGGCCCGATCGCGGCGCCGAAGACGACGAAATAGAGCGAGGTGGTGATGACGGGCGTCACGAGGCTCTGCCACAGCGTGCGCCGGAAGCGCGACATCTCGAAGCGGTAGATGGCCAGCACGGCATGGCGGTTCATGCGGATTTCCTCCCCGGCGCCGCATCCGGCCGCTCGCTCACCAGGCTCACGAAGATGTCCTCGAGCGAGCTCTGGCGGGTGTTCAGGTCGGTGAACCCGATGCCCAGGTCGCCGAGCCGGCGCAGCAGGGCCGGCACCGCGGCGCACTGCTCGTTGTCGAAGGTGTACTCGAGGAGGCTGCCGCCATCGGCGAGCGCGAGGCCCCACTCGCCGAGCGCCTCCGGCACGCTCGCCATGGGCTCCACCAGGTGCAGCGTGAGCTGCTTCTTGCCCAGCTTCTTCATCAGCCGCGCCTTCTCCTCCACCACGATCAGCTCGCCCTTGCTGATGACGCCGATGCGGTCGGCCATTTCCTCGGCCTCCTCGATGTAGTGGGTGGTGAGGATGATGGTGACGCCCGCGTCGCGCAGGCGCCGCACCAGGGCCCACATGTCGCGGCGAAGCTCCACGTCCACGCCCGCGGTGGGCTCGTCGAGGAAGAGGATCTCGGGCTCGTGCGCGAGCGCCTTGGCGATGAGCACCCGGCGCTTCATCCCGCCAGAGAGCGTCATGATCTTGTCGTGGCGCTTGTCCCAGAGCGAAAGCTCGCGGAGCACCTTCTCCAGGTGCGCGGCGTCCGGGGCGCGGCCGAAGAGCCCCCGGCTGAAGCGCATCGTCGCCCACAAGGTCTCGAACATGTCCGTGTGCAGTTCCTGGGGCACCAGGCCGATCTTCGCCCGCGTGAGGCGGAAGTCCCGGATGATGTCGTGCCCGTCCACGGTGACCGAGCCCGCGCTGGGCGTGACGATGCCGCAGACGATGCTGATCAGCGTGGTCTTGCCGGCGCCGTTGGGGCCGAGGAGCGCGAAGATCTCGCCCTTCGCGATCTCGAGGTCCACGGCCTTCAGCGCCTGCAGGCCGGAGGCGTATTGCTTCGTGAGGCCGGCGATCCTGATCATCGGGGGGGCGGCGCGGGACATGGCGAGGATGCGATTCTACGAGAGCGCCGGATCGCGCGCAGCCCGCGAAAAAGGAAAAGCCCCGCCGAGGCGGGGCTTTTCGCGTTGCTTCCCCTCGCTCCAACCCCTCCCGATTGCGGGAGAGGAGTCGGGGCCGGGGGCGGGGATTTACATGTCCATGTCGCCCATGCCGCCCATGCCGCCCATGCCGCCGCCCATGCCGCCGGCCATGCCCTTGTCTTCCTTGGGCAGCTCCGCGACCATCGCGTCGGTGGTGAGCATGAGCGCGGCGACGGACGCCGCGTTCTGCAGCGCGCAGCGCGTGACCTTGGTGGGGTCGAGAACGCCCATCGCCACCATGTCGCCGTACTCGCCGGACTGGGCGTTGTAGCCGAAGTTGCCCTTGCCCTCGAGGACCTTGTTCACCACGACGCTCGGCTCGTCACCGGCGTTGCGGGCGATCTCGCGAAGCGGCTGCTCGATCGCGCGAAGCACGATCTTGATGCCGGCTTCCTGGTCGGCGTTGTCGCCCTTGACCTTGGCCACGGCGGCCTTGGCGCGAAGCAGCGCGACGCCGCCCCCCGGGACGATGCCTTCCTCGACCGCGGCGCGGGTGGCGTGCAGCGCGTCTTCCACGCGGGCCTTCTTCTCCTTCATCTCGACTTCGGTCGCGGCACCCACCTTGATGACGGCCACGCCGCCGGCGAGCTTCGCCACGCGCTCCTGGAGCTTTTCCTTGTCGTAGTCGCTGGTGGCTTCCTCGATCTGGGCGCGGATGGTGGTCACGCGCGCCTTGATCTGGTCTTCCTTGCCGGCGCCGTCGATGATCGTCGTGTCTTCCTTGGCGACTTCGATGCGCTTGGCCTTGCCGAGGTCCTTCAGCTGGACGTTCTCGAGCTTGAGGCCGAGCTCTTCGGCGATGACCGTGCCGCCCGTGAGGATGGCGATGTCTTCCAGCATGGCCTTGCGGCGGTCGCCGAAGCCCGGGGCCTTCACGGCGCAGGTCTTCAGGATGCCGCGCAGGTTGTTCACCACCAGGGTGGCGAGCGCCTCGCCGTCGACGTCCTCGGCCACGATGAGGAGGGGGCGGCCGGCCTTGGCCACCTGCTCGAGCACCGGCAGGAGGTCGCGGATGTTGGAGACCTTCTTGTCGTGCAGGAGGACGAACGGGTCCTCGAGGATGGCGATCTGGCGGTCCGGGTTGTTGATGAAGTAGGGCGAGAGGTAGCCGCGGTCGAACTGCATGCCCTCGACGATGTCGAGCTCGTTCTCGAGCGACTTGCCGTCCTCGACGGTGATCACGCCTTCCTTGCCGACCTTGTCCATCGCGTCGGAGATGATCTTGCCGATGTTCTCGTCCGCGTTGGCGGAGATGGCGCCGACCTGGGCGATCTCCTTGGAGGTCGTGCAGGGCTTGGAGATCTTCTTCAGCTCCTCGATCGTGGCGATGACCGCCTTGTCGATGCCGCGCTTGAGGTCCATCGGGTTCATGCCGGCGGCGACGTACTTCATGCCTTCGGTCACGATCGACTGGGCCAGCACGGTCGCGGTGGTGGTGCCGTCACCGGCGACGTCGGAAGTCTTGGAGGCGACTTCCTTCACCATCTGCGCGCCCATGTTCTCGAACTTGTCCTTGAGCTCGATTTCCTTCGCGACCGACACGCCGTCCTTGGTGACGGTGGGGGCGCCGAAGGAGCGCTCGAGCACGACGTTGCGGCCCTTGGGGCCCAGGGTGACCTTCACGGCGTCGGCGAGGACGTTCACGCCGGCGATCATGCGCACGCGCGCGTGTTCCTTGAATTTGACTTCTTTGGCAGCCATGGATGCTCCTCTACGAATAGGTTGGGGGACGCGGTCAGGCCACGACGGCCATGATGTCTTCTTCGCGCATCACGAGCAGTTCCTCGCCGTCGACCTTGACGGTGGTGCCCGAGTATTTGCCGAAGAGGATCTTGTCGCCGACCTTGACGTCGACCGGGAAGAGCTTGCCTTCCTCGTTCTTCTTGCCGGGGCCGACGGCGAGCACTTCGCCCTGGTCGGGCTTCTCGGCGACGGTGTCGGGGATCACGATGCCGGAGGCGGTCTTCCTCTCCTCTTCCAGGCGCTTGACGATCACGCGGTCATGCAGCGGACGCAGTTTCATTTCTCGACTCCTAGGTTGGTCTGGGTGTTTCGGGCATGCCTTCGGGGATGGGATCCCCGACGCGAATCTGGCGGGCTTTAGCACTCACCCGCAGCGAGTGCTAATAATACGGCCGCCACGGGCCGAATTCAAGGGCTTGCCCCTCGCTCCACCTGGCGAAACACCCCGAGACGGGGCCGGGGAACAGGAAGTAGGCGCTAACATCTACCCCTGCCGGGTTGCCCGCAGGAGGTATTGCCTGGCCCAACCCGGAAGGGGCTAGATGGAGCGTGCCGCCGATTCGCGCCCGGGGCCGCCCCATCGATCACTCTCCCGGACCCATGCCATGAAAAGAGCCTTGTTCGCCGCCATCCTGCTGGCCAGCCTGCCCACACTCGCCGGAGACCTCCTGCCGGAAGCCCGCAAGGTCGCCGCCGCGTTGCCCCCGAAGCTGCTCGCCGTCCTCACTGCCGAGATCGAAAAGAGCGGCCCCGAGGGCGCCATCGCCGTCTGCCGCGACAAGTCGCCGCAGATGGCGAAGACCGCTTCCGAGGAGTCGGGCTGGGCGATTCGCCGCGTGAGCCTCAACAACCGCAACCCGAAGGCCGTCCCGGACGCCTGGGAACGCGCCGTGCTGGAGGATTTCGACCGCCGCGCGGCCGCCGGGGAGAATCCGGCCGCGCTCGAGAAGGGCGAGGTCGTGGCCCAGGACGGAAAGAAGACCTACCGCTACATGAAGGCGCTGCCCACGGCGGGCTTGTGCCTCAACTGCCACGGCGCCCGGGAGAGCCTCGCCCCGGCCGTGCGCGAGAAGCTCGCCGCCCTCTACCCGCAGGACAAGGCGGTGGGCTACACGCCGGGGCAGATCCGCGGCGCCATCACGCTCAGGAAGCCGCTCTGAGCGGGCGGGAGGTCAGATGACCAGCCGGTCGCACCGCCCGAACTGGTACACGACGCGGCGGGAAGCGCCGGGCCTGGTCGGCGCGGCCAGATGCGGGCAGGGCGGATTGCGGTAGCCGCCCTGCTCGAGCGTCGCGTCGTCGGCCACTTCCGCCCACACGCCGCCGCGCACCGGGCGGAACATCCACTGCACGTAGCCGGAGCGGCCGGCCGCGTCGATGAGCTCCTCGCAGTCGGGCACCTCGGCCACGATGGGCGGCTGGCCCTCGAGGGCCACGGGAAGGTTGCCGAAGGCTCCCATGCACTCCAGCGATTCCTGCGCGCTCGAGCCCGGGCGGATGAACGGCGCCGCCTCCCGGCGCGCGAGGTCCCAGGAGCCCAGCTCCCAGGCCACGTCGAGCACCGCGTGCTCCAGCTCCTCGAAGCGGTCCCAGCGGTCGTTCACCTGCAGCGCCGAGCTCGGCACCGGCTGGTAGGCGACGACGTTGGCGTCGGTCACGTCGGCGAGCCTCGTCTCGACGAAGCCATGCCAGTGCAGGGTGAGGACGAAGGGCGTATTGGCGTACGGCACGGCCGCCACGCTCACGCCCACGAGCGGAAGGCGGTTGGCGATGAGCTGCGTTTCGATGCAATCGAGCAGTTGCATGGTCCTGTCTCTCCTCGGGTTCGAAAGAAAGGGGCCGCGAAAACGATCTCCGGTAGCGAAGCAAGCGACGTGCGCAGGATGAGTTCTCGCACGGATCCCCCGCCTCGTGTTGCTAGCACTCGCCCGCGCCGGATGCCAGCCGACGAATGCCGGGGTCGGGCGTCCCGATGCGGGATAAAATGCGCCTGCGAACCGCACGAAGGAAACCTGACCACATGCCGCTGCTCGGACCCAGGGAGAAAGGCGAGCTGGAAAGCCTGATCCGGCGCCAGCTCGTCACGTATTGGGAGGCGCACGGTTCCAACGGGCTGCTCGCGCCGGGCATGACGATCGCGCTCGACACCGATGGCCCGACGATCGTCGCCGACGGCCCCGGCGAGGCGCTGGCGTTCGTCGAGATCCGCACCCTCTTCACGGCCCTGTGCCACCTGTCGGCCGACGGGCCCGGGTCGATGCCGCGCGACAGCCTCGACTCGCTGGCCACCGAGGCCACCAGCGCGCTCGCCGCGCAGGTCAACCGCCTCGTGCCCGACTAGCCCGCCCGTGGCCAACCGCGACATCGTCGAACGAAGCCTCGCCGCGGTCTGGCACCCGTGCACCCAGATGAAGCACCACGAGCGCTTCCCGCTGGTGCCGGTGGCGCGCGCGAGCGGCGCGTGGCTCGAGGACTTCGAGGGGCACCGCTTCGTCGACGGCGTGAGCTCCTGGTGGGTGAACCTCTTCGGCCATTCGCACCCCGCCATCAACGCGGCCATCGCCGACCAGCTGGGAAAGCTGGAGCACGCGATGCTCGCCGGGTTCACGCACGAGCCCGTGGTGGCGCTCTCGGAGCGCCTGGCGAGTCTCGCCCCCGGCCGGCTCGGGCACGCCTTCTACGCCTCCGACGGCGCGTCGGCGACGGAAATCGCGATCAAGATGGCCTGCCACTACTGGGCGAACCGCGGCCAGCCGACGAAGAACCGCATCGTGTACCTGGAGGGCGGCTACCACGGCGAGACGCTGGGCGCGCTCTCGGTCACCGACGTGCCGGCGTTCCGCGACGCCTACGCGAGCCTGCTGCGACAGAATCTCGTCACGCCGTTTCCGTCTCGCCACGCCGGCAACAAGGAATTCCAGTGCGAGAACTGCGCCGTCGAGGCCGCCGGGGCGCTCGCGAAGCTGCTCGCGGACAAGTCCGACTCGGTCGCCGCCGTCATCGTCGAGCCGATGGTGCAGGGCGCGAGCGGCATGCGCATGTACCACCCGCTCTTCCTCAAGCGGGCGCGCGAGCTTGCGACCGCGCACGACGCGCTCCTCATCGCCGACGAGATCATGACCGGGTTCG
>JAGRPO010000166.1 GCA_019449455.1 Betaproteobacteria bacterium
CGCGTAGGTGAAGTAGCGGACGAGTCGGAAACTGCCGGGCCCCGAAGGGCCGTGCGCCCTGCTGCCGGCGACGTCCGGCGATGCCGGCGTCGCTTCCCTGTTGGCGAGGCCGGGCAACCTCATTGCGGCCACTGACACGATGTCCCCCTTGCTGGGTCGGCCCGCGACCCGGGCCCACGGTGACGTTCACAGCAAGAGTCGGGCCGCCCCGGTTTTCCGTCCAAAGGGCCGCGGCGTTTGATCTGCGTCAAACCGATCGACCCGATTGGAAGAAACCGTTCCCGAAGTTGGGAAGGCGATCGCCGCGAACGAGGATGCGGGCGGCGGGACTACTCGACGACCAGGTGACCCTCGACGCCCATGTCTGCGTGATTGCCGAGATGGCAATGGGCGCGGTAGCGCCCCTCCTCGAGCGGGATGAACCACAGCTCGATCGTTCCGCCGGCGGCGAAGATCTCGAAGTTCCCGAAACGCGGCGCCTTCATCTCGGCGTACCGGGGAACCTGCGCCTTGCGGGCCGCGATGCGCGCGAAGAATTCTGGCGCGTTGAAGTAGTGGTTGTTCACGCCGAGATTCACAAGCGTCAGGCGATAGGGCTGGCCCACCTTGAGCTTCAGCTCGCGCGGCGTGAAGCCGGCGTCGCGCAGCTCGATCTTCACGTCCTCCACGCGGTCCCAGTCGGCGGCGGCCACGATCCGGGCGGCCTCCTCCGGCTCCGGCGCGGGCGCAAGAGCCTGGCAAGCCGAGACAAGGCCTGCAAGCAGCACGACCACCAGGGGATATCGTTTCATCGCGCGCTCCGGTTGGCGGGACAGCGGCACACGATATTCCCGGACCGGAGTATCGGCCTTGAGCTAACGCAAGGCTTCGCCCCGGGCCTTCCGCCTTCCCTGCATCGCGTTCCTGCACGGCGGGAAGTGGGGTAGAGTCTCGGGCCATCCCCGCGCCGGCCGGGCAGGACCAGACGACGATGATCCCGGGATTTCGCAATCTCCATTGGTGCGCCCTGGCGGCGTGCGTGGCGTTCTCCACCGGCGCGACGGCGGCGCGCGGCGAGGATCCGGCCGCCTCGGCCGCGCTCTTCCTGCGGGTCTGCTCCGCGTGTCACGGCGAGCGAGGCGACGGGAAGAGCCTCGCGAGCGCCGCCCTCAAGACGACGCCCCGGGACTTCACGACGGAGCAGGCCCGAACCAGCCTGTCGCGCGAATACATGATCGCCATCGTTCGCGACGGCCGGCCGCACACCGCCATGGTCGGCCGCTCGGTGCGTCTCACGCAGGCCGAAATCGAGGGCGTGGTCGATTTCATCCGCACGGCCTTCATGCCCCCCGAGCCCGGCTCGCCGCTCGCGCAGGGCCGCGCGATCTACCGGACGTCCTGCGCCTCGTGCCACGGTGATCGCGGCCAGGGGCGCGCGCGCCGTGGCGCGATGGCGCCCGCCCCGCCGATCTCCCCGGCGAGGGCGAGGTCCGGGCTCGGCGCCGGGGAGATGGTCGAGGCGATCCTTCGGCAGGAGCACGCGCCGGAGCTTGCGCTGACCGCGGGCGAGGCGCAATCGGTGGCAGCCTACGTTCGAACGACGTTCATCGAGACCGCCGCGGGCCGGCGCGCCACGGGCGCGCCGAGGGCGGAGTAGGACGCGCGGGGCGGCCTACCTCGACTCGAGGACCACGAGGTCGGCCTGCATCGCCGGGGCGTGCTTGCGGCAGATGATCTTGAAGATCCCGGCCTTGTCGGCCGTGAAGGTGACGCGCGTGATTCGCCCGCGCCGCGCCACGTCCGAGATCCAGTAGCCCTCGATGGTGAACGGGTGCTCGTCGCCGTTGATGCCGACGATTTCCAGCGTGACCTTGTCGCCCTGGTTCACCACGATCGTGCCGGGCTCCCACCGGTAGGTCGAGACCTCCCACCGGCCCTTGTCGTCGGGCTTCCTGAGCCCGTAGCCGCCGCCGGAAGGCAGCGGCTCGTCCGGGAACGGCTCCTGGTCGACGTGGGTGCCGCCCTTGGGCTCGATGGCGGCGATATAGATCGTGCGATGTTTCGGGGGTTGCGAAGCCGTGGGCTGCGCCGCGGCGGCGGCGAGCGCGGTGCAGCCGAACGACACGGCGATGGCGATGGCAATGGCGGATCTCATGGCGCTCCTGTCCCGTGCGTGGCGGCGGCGTGAGGTGGAATGCGTTTCAAGGCGTCCCGGCTCTGGCGCGCAGACTATCACCTCGACCGGCGGCTTGCGCGCGGGGGTTCCCCGGACGCGTCGCGCAGCCACTCCGCGCGGCGCAGTATCAGCCGTTTCACCCTCCGGTCGCCCACCGCCCGGGCGCCGCGCGCCTACCATGTCGTCACAACACTGGAATGCGAACGGGGCACGGCCGCCTACGAGACGCCGCCACCCCAGCGCTCCGCCAAAAGCGAAGGAGGAAAGTCATGCCGACACGCAAGATCCTGATACTGGGCGCCTCGTACGGTTCGCTCCTGGGCGTGAAGCTCGCGCTCGCGGGGCACACCGTGAAGCTCGTCTGCCTGCCCGCGGAAGCGGCGCTCATCAATGCCGAGGGCGCGATCGTGCGCCTGCCCGTGAAGGGCCGCGAAGGGCTCGTCGAAGTGAACTCGCGAAGCCTTCCGGGCAAGCTCGACGCGGACGGCCCTGGCGCGGTCGATCCCGCCGACTACGACCTGGTCGCGCTCGCGATGCAGGAACCCCAGTACCGCTCGCCCGGCGTGCGGGAGCTGCTCGCCAAGGTCGCCACGTCCCGCGTGCCGTGCATGTCGATCATGAACATGCCGCCGATGCCTTACCTCAGGCGCGTTCCCGGGGTGGACGCCGCCCGGTGCGTGGACTGCTACACGGACGCCTCCGTGTGGGACGCGTTCGATCCGCGGTTCATGACGCTGTGCAGCCCGGACCCGCAGGCATTCCGCCCGCCCGACGAGGCGGTCAACGTGCTCCAGGTGCGGCTGCCGACCAACTTCAAGGCGGCGCGGTTCGACTCCGATGCCCACACCGCGATGCTGCGGGAGCTCGCCGCGGACATCGAGGCGGCGCGGTACGAGGCCGGCGGCGAAAGCATCGAGCTGCCGGTGAAGCTCAAGGTGCACGACTCCGTGTTCGTGCCGCTCGCCAAGTGGGCGATGCTCCTCGCGGGCAATTACCGGTGCGTGCTGGCCGACACCGTGCGCCCCATCAAGGAAGCGGTGCACGGCGACCTCGCGGCCTCGCGGGCGGTCTACGAGTGGGTCGTGAAGCTCTGCGTCTCGCTGGGAGCCGACGAGAAGGACCTCGTGCCCTTCGAGAAATACGCCGCGGCGGCGCTGTCGCTCGGCAGCCCCTCCTCCGCGGCCCGCGCGCTAGCGGGCGGCGCCCAGCAGATCGAGCGCGTCGACCGCCTGGTGCAGGCGGTCGCCGCGCAGAAGGGCCTTCGCAACGCGGCGGTGGACGAGACGGTGGCGCTCGTCGACGCGTGGCTGGTGCGCAACCGCCGCAAGGGTTGACCCGGATCCGGGCCCGCGTGCGCGGCTCGCGCCGGGGCCCGGTCTCCTCCTAGCGGAACGCGGGCGTCTTGTGGCCGGCCTGCAGGGTGTCGGGCAGCGGCGAGGCGCCCTTCAGGTCCTGGAGGCCCTGAACGGCGATACGCGCCCAGGTCGCGAACAGATGCTCGAACTCGGCGCGGTTGGTGGCCGCCGTCGCGAGCCGGGCCCGCATGGCGCTGTCGGTCGGCCGGTGGTCGGAGACGCGGCCGAGCAGCGTCCCCAGGCGGGAATCGCGCACATCCATCTTCAGCGTGGCTTCGCCGGCCTCCACGGTGTAGGAGCGCGTGATGCTCGGGGAACTGACGTCCGGCGCGTTGACATAGAGGTCCACGACGCGAGGCACCACCTCGATCACGTCGTCGCCGGGCGCGGCCACGACCTCGAAGCCTGCGGAAGTGAATGCCGCCGCCCAGACCTGGTCGAAGCCGGCGCGCGCGTCGTCGACGATCTTCAGCGCCTCGGCCGGGGTGACGCGACCGATGCGGCTGATGCTGTTGCTGTTCACGTCGCGAAGCCAGTTGTGCTGGAAGACCACCTCGGCCTTCCGGAGGAGGACTTTCCGGTAAGGACGGAAATCCGCGCCCGGCAGGAGCCAGGCCTTGTCGACCTGGCGGGACTTGACCAGCACCAGGCTGTCGCCGCGGTTCGTGGCCGCGGCCGGGGGCTGCTGCGCGAGGGCAGCCGCCCCCGCGAAGCACACCAGAGACATTGCTGCGATTCGGGACAGGATGTTCATTGGACTCCCTTCGTGATTCGCCAACGTTCGATTCCGGTCGCGGGCCGGCCGCAGGATGCGCCGGCGCGGCCGCGCCGGGCCGCTGCAAGGGTGAGGTGGCTGACGGGAGCGAGCCCACGACAACCGGAATCACGACCCCCGCAGTGCTTCAGTCGTTTCGCCAGATCAACTGCTTGGGAACGCCACCGTGGTGAAAGAACGCCGAAAGGCGGGCTGAAGACACCGCGGGATGGCACAAATCCAGCACAGCGATAGACACCCGCTCCCGAATTCGGTTCTTGGTTCACGGCATCGATTGCATGGACCCGTCCGCCGGAGAACCGGTCGCGTCGGAGCGATTTCGGCACAGCGTCCTCCGGTCGAGGCCCTGGAGGGAGTGCCTGGGTCAATGAATGTTGGGGTGGCTGATGGGATTCGAACCCACGACAACCGGAATCACAATCCGGGACTCTACCGCTGAGCTACAGCCACCACCGGCGGCCCCCTTTTGCGGGGCCGTCTGAAAAACTGGCACGCCCGACAGGATTCGAACCTGTTACCCCCGGCTTAGAAGGCCGGTGCTCTATCCGGATGAGCTACGGGCGCATTCCAATCCATCACGGGCGGGAAATCTGGTCGGGGTGGAGGGATTCGAACCCCCGACAACTTGCTCCCAAAGCAAGTGCGCTACCAGGCTGCGCTACACCCCGTCGGGTACTTCCAAGGCGAGGGCGGATTATACGCCGCCCCCGCCCCGGTCCGGCAACGCGAGGCGGCCCTGCCCCCCGCCTACTGCGCGGGCGCGCCGCCGTCGCCCGCGGGAGCGGCGACCGGCTCTTCCCTGCGCGCCGGCGGATCGAGGAGCGCCTTTCTCGACAGGCGCACGCGGCCCTTGTCGTCGGCCTCGAGCACCTTCACCTTCACGATCTGGCCTTCCTTGAGGTAGTCGGAGACCGCGTTCACGCGCTCGTGCGCGATCTGCGAGATGTGCAGCAGGCCGTCCTTGCCGGGCAGCAGTTGCACGATCGCGCCGAAGTCCAGCAGGCGGATGACCGGGCCCTCGTAGACACGGCCCACTTCCACGTCGGCGGTGATGAGTTCGATGCGGCGCTTGGCGTCCTCGCCGGCCTCGACCGAGAGGCAGGCGATGGAGACGGTGCCGTCGTCCTCGATGTCGATCGTCGTGCCGGTCTCGCGCGTGAGCGCCTGGATGACGCTGCCGCCCTTGCCGATCACGTCGCGGATCTTGTCCGGGTTGATCTTGATCTTGATCACGCGCGGGGCGTAGGTGGAGAGCTCCTCGCGCGGGCCCGGCACCGCGGTCTTCATGAGGCCGAGGATGTGCATGCGGCCCTCGCGCGCCTGGTCCAGCGCGACCTTCATGATGTCCTTGGTGATGCCGTTGATTTTGATGTCCATCTGCAGGGCCGTGATGCCCTTGTCGGTGCCGGCCACCTTGAAGTCCATGTCGCCGAGGTGGTCCTCGTCGCCCAGGATGTCGGTGAGCACCGCGAAGCGGCTGCCTTCCTTGATGAGGCCCATGGCGATGCCCGCCACGTGGCCCTTGAGCGGCACGCCCGCGTCCATGAGCGCGAGGCACCCGCCGCAGACGGAAGCCATCGAGGAGGAGCCGTTCGACTCGGTGATCTCGGAGACCACGCGCAGCGTGTAGCCGAACTCCTCGCGCGAGGGCAGCACGCCCAGGAGCGCGCGCTTGGCCAGGCGCCCGTGGCCGATCTCGCGGCGCTTGGGCACGCCGACGCGGCCGGTCTCGCCCGTGGAGTACGGGGGGAAGTTGTAGTGCATCATGAAGCGCTCGGTGTACTCGCCCTGTAGCGCGTCGATCCGCTGCTCGTCCTGGCCGGTGCCGAGGGTGGCCGCGACGATCGCCTGCGTCTCGCCGCGGGTGAAGAGGACGGAGCCGTGCACGCGCGGCAGCAGCGTCGGGCGGATCGAGATCGGCCGCACGGTGCGGGTGTCGCGTCCGTCGATTCGCGGCTCGCCGTTGAGGATCTGGCCGCGGACGATCTTCGCCTCCATGTCCTTGAGGATGCCGCGCACGACGTTGCCGTCGGCGGGCGGGTCGGCGTTCACGACGCACGCGTCGAGGACCTTCTTCTTCACGTCCTCGAGCTTCTCCTGGCGCACGCCCTTCGACTTCACGCGGTAGGCCTCGTCGAGGTCCTTCTCGGCCAGCGCGCGGATCTTCTCGACCAGCGCGGCGTCGGTGGCGGCGGGCGCCCAGTCCCAGTCGTCCTTGCCGCCTTCGTCGGCAAGCTCGTTGATGGCGTCGATGGCGGCCTGCATCTGCTCGTGGCCGTAGACCACGGCGCCCAGCATCACCTCCTCGGAAAGCTGGCTCGCCTCGGACTCGACCATCAGCACGGCCTGCGCGGTGCCGGCCACGACGAGGTTCAGCTGCGAGCTCTCGAGCTCGGTCTTCGTCGGGTTGAGGATGTACTCGCCGTCGAGGTAGCCCACGCGCGCGGCGCCGATGGGGCCGTCGAACGGGATCCCGGCGAGCGTGACCGCGGCCGAGGCGCCGATCATCGCCGGGATGTCGGAATCGATCTCGGGATTGATCGAGAGCACCGTGGCCACGACCTGCACTTCATTGTAGAAGCCGTCCGGGAAGAGCGGGCGCAGCGGCCGGTCGATGAGGCGGCAGGTGAGGATCTCCTTCTCGGAGGGACGGCCCTCGCGCTTGAAGAAGCCGCCCGGGATGCGGCCCGCGGCGTACGTCTTCTCCTGGTAGTCGACCGTCAGCGGGAAGAAATCCTGCCCCGGCTTCACGTCCTTGCGGGCGGTGACGGCGACGAGCACCACGGTGTCGTCCATGGTGACGAGAACGGCGCCATCGGCCTGGCGGGCGATCTCGCCGGTCTCCAGGGTCACCTGGTGCCTGCCGAACGCAAAGCTCTTCTTGATCGGTTTCACGGGTATCAATCCTCTTCGAATGGGAGTAACGGGGCCCGGCGCAGGCGACTGCCGGGCTCCCGGAGAAAAAAACCCCGCGTACGCCCGATAAGGGATCGTCGCGGGGTCGTTGTCCGGGGGATGCCTACTTGCGGATGCCGAGGCGCTCGATCGTCGAGCGATACTTGTCGACGTCGCTGCGCTTGAGGTAATCGAGCAGGCTGCGGCGCTGGCTCACCATGCGCAGCAGTCCGCGGCGCGAATGGTGGTCCTTCACGTTCGCCTTGAAATGGTCCGTGAGGCTGTTGATGTTTTCCGTGAGAAGGGCGATCTGAACTTCAGGCGACCCGGTGTCGCCAGCCCCACGCTGGAATTCGGAAACGATGCGCGCCTTGTTGGCGGTGGATACGGCCATTTCTCAACTCTCCTGGGCGACTCGCCCGCTTAAATGTCTTGATCTCGACGAAAGGTGGATTTTAGCAAGTTTCGGGCCCCAAACTCAAGCCGAATCAGTGGCCTACCCCGAATGACCGGTGGCCATGAGGCGGGCGGCCGCCAGGCGCCCCTCGGCGATCCGCCCTACCCCGATGAATTCGCCTGCCGGGCCGAAGAGCGCCAGCTCGTCGCCCGACCATGGGACCCTGGCCGCCAGCGTCTGGCCATTGCGGACGGCCCAGGCCTCGGGCTCGGCCAGATCGGCCCGGGGAAGGGACCGGACGAGGACCTCGACCGGCAGAAGCCTGGCGCGGGCGGCTTCCGGGCCCATCTCTGCCAGCGCCTCCGGAGTGGCCGCTTCTTCGACGTGGAAGCCCCCGGTACCGGTCCGGCGCAATCCGGTCAGGTAGGCCCCGCAGCCCAGCTTTTCCCCTATCGTTTCGGCGAGGGTCCGGACATAGGTGCCTTTTGAGCACTTGACCGACATTACAAGCTGTTCGCCGGAGAAGCTTACAATTTCAATGAAATCTATGCGAATGGAGCGAGGCTCCCGCGCGACCTCGAGCCCCTGGCGGGCCAGGTCGTAAAGGCGCCGCCCCTGGACGCGTACAGCCGAATGCATGGGTGGGATTTGCATCGAAACACCAATCATCTCCCTCGAAACAGCCTCGATCTCCGGAAGGCTGCAGGTGACAGGGTGGCGTTGCTCGATCTCCCCTTCCGTGTCCCCGGTGGAGGAAGTCGCCCCAAGGCGGAGGGTCGCGACGTAACTCTTGTCGGCGTCGAGGAGGAATCGTGAGAATTTGGTCGCCTCCCCGAAGACCAGGGGAAGGAGCCCCGTGGCGAAGGGGTCCAGCGTCCCGGTATGGCCGGCCTTCAGGGACCCGACGGCCCGCTTGGCCATCGCCAGGGCCCGCGTCGAGGTGATGCCCGCGGGCTTGTCGACGAGGAGCACCCCGTCCGGACCGCCGGCCGCCACGCCCCCCTCAGCCGGCAGGGCGCCGGCGCGGCGGGGCGTCTTCGGGCGCCGCCGGCGCGACCGCCTCGTCGATGAGGCGCGAGAGCTTCACGCCGCGCTCGATGGACTCGTCGTAGGCGAAATGCAGGTCGGGAACGGTCCGCGTCGACAGGCGGTGGGCGAGGCCGGCGCGCAGGAATCCGGCCGCGCGGGAAAGCCCCTCGCCGCAAGCCGCGGCATCCTCGGGGGAGCCCAGCGTGGTGAAGTAGACCTTCGCATGCGACTGGTCGCGCGAGAGCTCGACACCGGTGATCGTCACGAGCTTCACGCGCGGGTCGCGCAGCTCCTGGCGGACCAGCTCCGCCAGCTCGCGCTGGATCTGGTCCGCGATGCGGGCGAGGCGAGCCGTGCTCATGGCCGTGCCGTTCCCCGGCGGGGGGTCAGGCGAGGGTCCTCGCCACCTCGACCACCTCGAACACCTCGAGCTGGTCGCCGACCTCGACGTCGTTGAAGTTCTTCAGCGACAGGCCGCACTCGAAGCCCGACTTGACCTCCTTCACGTCGTCCTTGAAGCGCTTGAGCGAATCGAGCTCGCCGGTGTGCAGCACGACGCCGGCGCGCACCAGGCGGACGGAGGAGCCGCGCTTCACGACCCCCTCGGTCACCATGCAGCCGGCGACCGTGCCGATCTTCGAGATCTTGAAGACGTTGCGGACCTCCACCATGCCGATGATCGACTCCTTGCGCTCCGGAGAGAGCATGCCGTTCACCGCCGCCTTCAGGTCGTCGACCGCGTCGTAGATGATGTTGTAGTAGCGGATGTCGACGCCGGAGTGCTCCGCGAGCTTCCTCGCCGTGGCGTCGGCGCGCGCGTTGAAGCCGATCACCACCGCCTTCGAGGCGAGCGCCAGGTTCACGTCCGACTCGGTGATGCCGCCGACGCCGGTGTGGATGATGTTCACCTTCACTTCGTCGGTGGAGAGCTTCGTGAGCGCGTGCGAGAGGCCCTCGTAGGAGCCCTGCACGTCAGCCTTGATGATGAGGGCGAGCGACTTGGCGGGCCCGCCTTCGGTCATCTGCTCGAGCGCGGTCTCCATCTTGGCCGCCTGCTGCTTGGCGAGCTTCACGTCGCGGAACTTGCCCTGGCGGAAGAGCGCGATCTCGCGGGCCTTGCGTTCGTCGTTGAGCACCAGCATGTCGTCGCCGGCACGCGGCACCTCCTGCAGGCCCTGGATCTCGACCGGGATGGACGGACCGGCTTCGTTGACGGGCTTGCCGTCCTCGTCGGTCATCGCGCGCACCCGTCCGAACACGGCGCCCGCCAGCACGTTGTCGCCCTTCTTGAGCGTGCCGGACCTCACGAGGACGGTGGCCACCGGGCCACGGCCCTTGTCGAGGCGCGCATCGATCACGGTGCCCCTGGCGGGGGCGTTCACGACGGCGCGCAGCTCGAGCACCTCGGCCTGCAGCTGGATCGCCTCGAGGAGCTTGTCGACGCCCTGGCCGCTCTTCGCCGACACCTCGATGAACTGGGTCTCGCCGCCGAACTCCTCCGGCACCACGCCCTGCGCGAGCAGCTCCTGCTTGATGCGCTGCGGATTGGCCTCGGGCTTGTCGATCTTGTTCAGGGCCACGACCATCGGCACCTTGGCCGCCTTGGCGTGGTTGATGGCCTCGATGGTCTGCGGCATGACGCCGTCGTCCGCCGCCACCACAAGAATCACGAGGTCCGTGATCTGGCTGCCGCGCGCGCGCATGGCCGTGAAGGCCTCGTGGCCCGGCGTGTCGAGGAAGGTGACGACGCCCCTGGGCGTCTTCACGTGGTAGGCGCCGATGTGCTGCGTGATCCCGCCGGCCTCGCCGACGGCAACGCGCGCCTTGCGGATCGTGTCCAGGAGCGAGGTCTTGCCGTGATCGACGTGGCCCATCACGGTCACGACGGGCGGGCGCGCCTCGCGGACGTGCTCAGCCTCTCCCTCGGCGGCTTCCGTGAGGAACGCCTCCGGGTCGTCGAGCTTCGCGAGCTTCGCGACATGGCCCATCTCCTGGACCACGATCATCGCCGTTTCCTGGTCGATGACCTGGTTGATGGTGACCATGGATCCCATCTTCATCATCGTCTTGATGACCTCTGCCGCCTTCACGGACATCTTGTGCGCGAGGTCACCGACGGAGATGGTCTCGGGGACGAGCACCTCGATCACCTTCGGCTCCATCGGCGCGCTGTAGGCGGACTGCGCATCCTCGTCGCGATGGCGCGTACCGCGCGCACCCGCGCGCCAGCCGCCGCGACCGCCGCCCGAGTCGCCGCGGGTCTTCATCGTGCGGCGCTTGGCCATCTCGTCGGCCCAGGAAGAAGTGGGCCTCGCCGGCTTCTTCACGGCCTTCTTCTCTTCCGTCTTGATGGCGGGGCGGTGAAGCGTCCCCTCGCTCGGGGGCGCCTTGGCCTGCGCCTCCTTGCCGGCCTCCGCGGGCGCCTCGGCCTTCACCTCGACCAGGACGGGAGCCTGGGCCTCGGTGGCGGGCTCCTCGCCCTTCTTGCGCATGACGCGCTTCTTCTTGGGAGCCTCGCCCTCGGCCGGCACGGCGGCCTCGGGAGCGGGAGCGGCGGCAGCAGCAGCGGCCTCCGCTTCCTCCTTCTTGGTCTTCGCCTTCTTCGTCTTCGTCTGCGCGTCGGCGGCCTGGCGCGCGGCGAGCTCCGCCTGGCGGCGGGCCTCCTCCTCGCGCTTCTTCGCCTCCTCGACGTCGATGATCGGCGCGGCCGGCGCGGCGGGCTTCTCGACCTCCGCGACCGCCTCGGGCTTGTCGACCTTCACGAATGTGCGCTTCTTGCGGACCTCGACCTGGATGGTGCGCGCCTTGCCGGTGGAGTCGGCGCGCTTGATCTCGGTCGTCTGCTTGCGCGTGAGCGTGATCTTCTTTTTTTCTTCCTTGTGCCCGTGGACCTCGCGCAGGTAGTCGAGAAGGCGCGTCTTGTCCTGCTCGGTCACGGGATCTTCCCCGGCCTTCTTCTTCACGCCGGCGGCCTGCAGCTGCTCGAGGAGCCGCGGCACCGGGAGCTTGAGTTCCTCGGCGAACTGGGCAACGTTGGATTTGGCCATTGGCGTTCTTTCCCGGGAGGCGATCAGGCCTGCACCGGCTCCTTGAACCACGGCGCGCGCGCCGTCATGATCAGCTGGCTGGCCCGGTCGGCCTCCATGCCGGTGAGCTCGCTGAGCTCCTCGGTGTCGAGGTCGGCGAGCGCATCCATGGTGGTGATGCCCTTGGAGGCGAGCAGGCGAGCGGTCTGCCCGTCCATGCCCTCCATGCTTTCGAGGCTGCCGGCCGCGCTTTCCACGGTCTCCTCGCGCTGCAGCTCCTCGGTGAGGAGGGCGTCACGCGAGCGGCGGCGCAGCTCGTTCACGGTCTCCTCGTCGAAGGCCTCGATCTCGAGCATCTCGTTGATCGGCACGTAGGCGACCTCGTCGAGCGAGGTGAAGCCCTCGGCCGCGAGGATCTCGGCGACCTCCTCGTCGACGTCGAGCTTCTCCATGAAGAGCGCCCGAAGCGACTCCGTCTCCGCCCCGGCCTTCTCCTGGCGCTGCTCGACGGTCATGATGTTCAGTTCCCAGCCCGTGAGCTGCGAGGCGAGCTTCACGTTCTGCCCGAGCTTGCCGATCGCGATGGCCTGCTGGTCTTCCTCGACCACGACGTCCATCGAGTGGCGCTCCTCGTCGACGACGATGGAGCTCACCTCGGCCGGCGCGAGCGCATTGATCACGAACTGCGCCGGGTCCGGCGACCACAGGATGATATCGACGCGCTCGCCGGCGAGCTCCTGGGTCACCGCCTGCACGCGCGAGCCGCGCATGCCCACGCAGGTGCCCACGGGGTCGATGCGCGGGTCGTTCGACTTCACCGCGATCTTGGCGCGCAGTCCCGGGTCGCGGGCGGCGGCCTTGATCTCGAGAAGCCCCTCCTCGATCTCGGGGACCTCGAGCTCGAAGAGCTTCGAGAGGAAATCGGGCGCGATGCGCGACAGGATGAGCTGGGGGCCGCGCGCCTGGCGGTCGATCTTGTCGATGTAGGCGCGCACGCGGTCGCCCACCCGCAGGTTTTCCTTGGGGATCAGGTGGTCGCGCGGCAGCAGGGCCTCCACGCGGCCGCTCTCGACGATGAGGTTGCCGCGCTCGGCCCGCTTCACGGTGCCGGTCACGAGCGACTCGCCGCGATCGAGGAAGTCGTTGAGGATCTGCTCGCGCTCCGCGTCGCGGATCTTCTGCAGGATCACCTGCTTGGCGGCCTGCGCGCCGATGCGGCCGAAGGTCTCGGGCTCGAGGGGCTCCTCGAAGACGTCGCCCAGCTTCGCCTCGGCGTTCTCGGCGAGCGCGTCGGTGATCGCGACCTGGTGGGCGGGCTCCTCGTGGTCCTCGTCGGGCACCACCGTCCAGCGGCGGAACGCCTTGTATTCGCCCGTCTCGCGGTCGATCTCGACGCGCACGTCGACCTCGTCCTTGAAGCGCTTCTTGGTGGCCGACGCGAGCGCCATCTCGAGCGCGAGGAACACCACGTCCCTCGGCACGTTCTTCTCGCGCGAAAGCGCATCGACCAGCAACAGGATTTCCTTCGTCATCTCCACCACCTCCAGCATCAGACGTCCGGCACCAGCCGGGCCCGGTCGATTTCCGTCATCGCGACCGACCAGCGCTTCCCCTCGACTTCAATGAGGACCTTGCCTTCCTCGACTCCGACGACGCGCCCTTCGAGGCGCCGGCGCCCGTCGCGCGGCAGCTTCAGGCGCACCGAGGCGTCCCTCCCCGCGAAGCGCGTGAAGTCCTCCAGGCGCTTGAGCGGGCGATCCAGCCCCGGCGACGAAACCTCGAGGCGCTCGTAACCGAACTCCTCGACCGCGAAGACGCGCGTCAGGTGGTTGCTCACCGCGGCGCAGTCCTCCACGGTGATCCCCCCCGGCTTGTCGATGAAAACACGCACCAACCCGCCTCTCGACATCTCGAGATCGACGAGCTCGTAGCCCAGGGCCGCGAGCGTCGCTTCCAGCCAGCCGTCATTGCCCGAAATCGGTTTCACAAACGAAAAATGGGCGCTGCCGCCCATCTGTTTTTTGAAACTTTCGAAGTATAGCAGTATTCACCCCCGCCCGGAATGCCGAAGCGCCCTTGGGAACGGGACCCCCCGGCCGCGCCCCGCCGGCGTTGCGGAAATGCGACAAAAAGCGAATTTTGTTGGATGTTTCACAAGACTGTGGCTATTATCCCGCGATCGGCCGGTCCCGGCGATCGAATGTTTCTCCTTTTTGGAAGCCAAAGTCCTGATTTAAAAAGGATTGCAGAAAGGACGGGGGGTTTGTCGGACCTTACCTCCGTAACGCGGGCAGTTACGGCGAAACCCTGGAACCGGCGGAGTGGGACTGCGTTTTACGATTTGCGCTTAACAACAACTTCTAGGAGCCACAAGATGAGGAAGCGTGTGCAGCCAGCCAAGAACATGTCCGAAAACAGGATGCGGGTGTTGTCGCTCGCGTTGGTCCAAGCCCTGAGCGCCGGGGTCGTGGGCAGTCTCGCCACGACGGCGGTCCATGCGCAAACCGCGGAAAAGGTCGAAAAGCTCGAAATCACGGGCTCCCGAGTCAAGCGCGCCGAAGCCGAAGGCGCCCTGCCCGTCACCGTCATCGAACGTGCGGAACTCGAGTCCAGCGGCCAGACGACGGTTGCGGAGTACATCCGCAACATCTCCTTTTCGACCGCAGGCAACTTCCGTCCGCAGTCGGGCAGTTCCGCACAGGGCTTCTCCGAGGTGAACCTGCGCGGCCTGGGAAGCCGCCGCACGCTGGTGCTGGTGGATGGTCGCCGCATCGCCAAGTCGCCGATCGTCGGCGACGCCGTGGACATGAACTCAATCCCGCTCGCCGCAGTCGAGCGCATCGAGATCCTGACCGACGGCGCGTCGGCCGTTTACGGCTCGGACGCGATCGGCGGCGTGGTCAACGTGATCCTGCGCAAGAGCTTCCAGGGTGTTGCGGTTTCCGTCGGCGCGACCCGCGTGAGCGGCCCGAAGGAGGGTGGCGATCGCGAGGAAGCCTCGGCGATCATGGGCCTCACCGGCGAGAAGGGCCGCCTGATCATGGGCGCTTCCATGACCCAGCGCGACATCATCTTCACGAGAGACGCCTACGGCACGACCGGAACCAGGGGCGCGTCGATTTTCGCGAACAACTACTACACCCTCGAGGGTTCCCCCATCGCGGCGGTTCCGGGCGGTTGCACCAACCCCAACTTCTTCACGATCTCCAACGGGGCGTGCCGGTACGATTTCCAGACCGTGGCAGCCGATGAGGCCGAGCTCAGCACCAAGTCCTTCTTTGCCCGGGGCGAGTTCAACATCAATGCCGACTGGACGGCCTTCATGACCAGTTCGGTCAACCGGGTGAGCAGCTTCGGCCGGTATGCGCCGGTGCCCGGATTCCTGGAGATTCGTCCGGGGAGCGTGGCCCACCCGTGGCACGCGGACTATCCGGACCCGTCCCTGCGTACCCAGGTGGCTGCGGACGAGACGATCCTCCTGGCCCACCGGTTCGCCGCAGGCGGCAACCGCGACACCTTCACCGAAACCAACATGTACGACACGCTGCTGGGCGTGAAGGGCAGCTTCCGCGGCGTGGATGTGGAAGCCGGCCTGCGGAAGTCGACCTCGAAGTACATCGAGACCGGACGCGGCTTCGTGGTCCAGACGCTCGCGGAACGCGAAATCGACAACGGCAACTACAACATCTTCAACCCGGCCAGCACGCCGGCGGACATTCTCGCCCGATTCACCACCAACGTCGGCCGTGACGGCAGGTTCGACCAGACCGAGCAGTACGCGAACGCCACGTTCGACCTGTTCAAGCTGGCCGGCGGCACCGCGCGCGTCTTCGTCGGCGCCGAGCGTCGCAAGGAGGTCTACGAGGACCTCTATGACTCCCTGTCCGAGGGCGGGGTCATTCTCGGCAGCGCAGGCAACTCTGCCGCCGGCTCGCGCAAGGTTAACGCCTACAGCGCGGAACTGGTGATGCCGTTCACCCGGATGCTGGAAGGCACGCTGGCGGTGCGCCACGAGAAGTACTCGGACTACGGCAAGGACACCTCGCCCAAGGCCTCGATCCGCTTCCAGCCCACCAGCAATCTGCTGTTCCGCGCATCGGTCGGTGAAGGCTTCTCCGCACCGACCCTGCCGCAGCTCACCTCGAAGCCCGCGTTCTCGGCCGACTCGGTGGGCGACACCCGGAACTGCATCGCGCTGGGCAACCCGGCCGCGGACTGCACGCCGGAAGGCGACGCGTACGAACAGCAGGTCCAAGCGACGGTGATCTCCAACCCGGAACTTACCTCCGAGAAGGCCAAGCAGTGGTCGTTCGGCGCGACGTGGGACGTGACTCCTGCCCTCAGCCTCAGGGCCGATCTGTGGAACACCAAGATCGAGGACGTGATCGTGAACGTCTCCGCGCAGACCATCGTCGATCGCGACAACGGGATCGATCCCCTGCCCATTCCCGCCGGCTTGTCCATCACGCGCAACGCCCAAGGCCTGATCACCGCACTCGTGCGCGGATCGACCAACGAAGGCGTGCTGGAGCAGCGTGGCGTGGATGCGAGCATCCTGTTCTCGCCCCGGATCGGCAAGTTCGGCAGCCTGCGCCACGAGCTGCGCTGGTCGCGCGTGCTCACCGCCGAGAGCAACGGTGTCGATTTCAACGGCTCCTTCAACTTCCCGAAGGATCGTGCCTCGCTCAACAACTCCTGGAAGCTCGGGGCGTTCGACGCAGCGTGGAACGTGAACATGATCGGCAAGCATGAGAGCAGCGGCCGCTCCGCGCCCGCGTACATCACGCACGACGTTCAGGTCGGGTGGCATACCCCCGTGAAGGGGCTCAAGCTCGTCGCCGGAGCGATCAACCTCACGGAGAAGTTGCCGAAGCTGGTCGGTTACGACGGAAGGGCGTACAGCTTCTATCTGTACGATGGCTACGGCCGCCAGGTCTATGCCCGTGCCGAAATGAAGTTCTGATCGGCCGCGTTTCCCGGCAGCAGGATAAAGGGGGCTTCGGCCCCCTTTTTCTTTCTGGAGAAGCCCCGTCAGCGCACGGGCGCGGCTCGCATCGTCCAACCCATCAGGTGCCCGCCCTCCTCGCGCAATTCGTCGAGCGATACCCGCACGCCCAAGGCCATCGCGAGGCGCTCCCGAAGTGCCTGCGCCCGTCCGGCGTCCAGCGCATGGGCGCGGAGGTCGCGCAGGCGCGTCTCCGAGGCATCGAGTTCCCCGCGAAGCGCCGCCAGCGCCGACGTGGCGGCCGCGGCTCCTTCGCGCCCGGCCATGGCAAGCACGGACATGGCGGCATCGCGGACCTCGAAAAGCACGTCCGCACCATCCTTTCCGTCGCCGCGCGCAGACAGCTCACCCTGCAGCGCGTTGAAAGTCTCGCGCGCGGCATTGGCCCGGGCATCCAGGCGCAGGGCGGCGCGGCCCTCGGGGGTGGCCGCCTGGGCGATCGGTCCGACGAGCGCTGCCGTGGCCGCGATCAGCCCGCCTTCGCAGGTGAGCCACCCCAGGTGGTCGATCTCGACCGCAGCCAGCGTGGCCGGTCTGCCCTGCGCGTGGTGGAGCACCATCGCGACGCCGCCGTCCGGCGCGCGCACCCTGAGCACCTCGGGAAGCGTCCGGTCGAGGTCGGTGTACTCGAGGCCGTACTGGCTCACGATGAGATCGAAAGCGCGGTCGCCGAATGGCAGCGCGGCGGCGTCGACGCCGCCATGCACCCGAATCCGGTCGCGATCGACCGCTGCGAGGCCATCGAGCCATCGCGGCCGGACGGTCGCGATGTCCACCGCATCGCATTGCACG
>JAGRPO010000167.1 GCA_019449455.1 Betaproteobacteria bacterium
CGTGCTCCTGCCCCAGCTCCCGCCCGTCGAGGAGCGATGCGCGTACGACGGCCCGTAGAAGTAGCCGCGGCCGGAATGGCGCGGCTCGGTGGCCGGCGTGCAGTCCTCGGGCTTGGTGCCCCAGTCCGCGAGGCAATCCTCGCGCGAGGCGTAGACGTCGCGCCGGTCGTCGGCGCAGCCCGCCAGCCCCGCCAGCCCGATGAGCACCAGCGTGACGCGGCTCGAGGACTTGCGGATCTTCCTGAGCATCCCCCCTCCCCGTTTGCGGCGGCGCCTAGGCGACCAGCCGGCGGATGTAATTCGGAAGCGCGAACACGGCGCGGTGCGTCTCGCCGTTGTAGTACTGCAGGTCGCCCACGCCGCGCGCCGCGAGGCGCCGGTCCGCCTCCGCGGGCTCCAGCGCGCGCGGATCCAGCGAGTCCGAGGCGCAGGCGAAGCCCCAGATCGACCCGTAGAGCGGAATATGCACGAAGTACGGCGCCACGACGCGGAAGACCTCGCGCAGGTTCGCCAGCGTCTGCCGCACGCGCTCCGGGTGCGCGAACGGGGAGCCCAGGTGCAGGACCAGCGCGGCCCCGTCGGCCATTGCCCGCCTGGCGAGCGCGAAGGTCGAAGGGGCATAGAGCTCGGCCGAGGGACCGACGGGGTCGGTGAGGTCCATCGCCACCAGGTCGTAGCGAACGCCGGTCGTGCGCAGGTAGGCGAGGCCGTCGCCCACGCTCACCTTGAGGCGCGGATCGTCGAACGCGCCGCGGTGCACGCGGCCGAACTGCGCCTTCGCGACCTCGATCACTTCCGGGTCGAGCTCGGCCATGTGCACGAGCTCCATCGTGGCGTGCTTGAGGAGCTCCTCGGAGGAGCCGCCGTCGCCGCCGCCGATCACCAGGGCGCGGCGCGGCGCCGGGTGCGCCACGGCCGCGGGATGCACGAGGTTCTCGTGGTAGAAGAACTCGTCGCGCTCGCTGGTCATGTTGTAGCCGTCGAGCCGGAAGATGCGGCCGAGCTCGGGCGTGTCCCACACTTCCAGGAGCTGGAAGGGCGTCTGGCGCCGCTCCACGAGCGTGCCCTCGAACCAGGCGCCGCTCGCCTCGTTGAGGCGCTCGAAGATCTTCTCGGACATCGCGGATGCGCGCGAATCGTGGCGGGCCCGCCCGGCGGCGAGCCCCGGCGGGGGCCGGGGGCCTATTTCACCGCGGCCAGGCGCTTCTTCCTGACGGGCAGGTCGCGGCCGCGCCAGATCCGCTCGGCCATGACGTCGTCGGGCGCGAGGCTCGCGACGAGCATCGCGTAGAGCTGCTCGGCCTTGCCGCTGTTGTCGCAAGTGACGTTGCAGACGTAGACGTCGAGCGTGGCGCCGTCGCGCTCGGGCCAGGTGTGGATCGCGAGGTGCGATTCCGCGAAGACGACCGCGCCGGTGGCGCCGCCGGCCTGCGTCGCGTCGAGACCCTGGAACTGGTAGAAGTGGTCCCCGAGGACCGTGAGCCCCACTGACTTGCAGGCTGCCACGCAGGCTTCGCGAAGCATGGCGGACGAGGCCAGCATTTCGCGGTTCCGGCAGCCGTACAGGTCGGCGATGATATGCAGTCCCTTCACTCCGTTACCCCCCTTTTCTTCTGTCAGTTCCTGCAGGCGAGGGGACCGATCGGCACCGGCTGCGGGCGCCCGCCGCGTCCTTGAAAACGCGGCCGACGCCCTCAAGCCAGGGGCGGTGGGTGGAACCCTCTCTGCAGTGGATTACTCAAGCAATTTAGAGGCGGAAACAAAGGGCGAAATTATAAGGTTATTTTGCCCGGGCTGCCCGCTTTTTTTCAAGATTTTCCGGCAGTTGGCGACGTTTTCGCGCGGACGCGCACTCCCGTCGTCTCCGCGATGAGCCCGGCGCCGTCGGCGGCGAGGAATGCCCGGAAGCTCTCCGCGAGCGGCGACAGGCGCTTGCCCTTGCGGGCCACCACGTGCCAGTCGCGGGTGACGGGCGTGCCGCGCACGTCCAGGCGCACGAGCTTGCCGGCGGCGAGCTCCAGGCCGACGGTGTGGAGCGAGAGGAAGGAAAGTCCCATCCCCGCCATCACCGCCTGCTTGATGGTCTCGTTGCTCGCGAGCTCCATGCTGCTCGCGAGCTTCACGCCGCGGTCGGCGAACACGCGTTCCATCGACATGCGCGTCCCCGATCCGGGCTCGCGGATGAGGAAGTTCTCGCCGGCCAGCCTCGACAGCTCCAGGTTCCGCTTGCGGGCGAGCGGGTGCTCCGGCGAGGCGATGATGCCGTGCGGGTGCTTCGCGAAGGCCGTCGCGTCGACGTCCAGCCCGCGCGGAGGGCGCCCCATGATGGCGAGGTCCACCTGGTTCGCCTGCAGCTCGCCGATCACCTGCTCGCGGTTGGTCACGGAGAGCTTCACCGTGACGCCGGGGTGGCGGCGGGAGAATTCCGACAGCAGCCTCGGCGCGAAGTACTTGGCGGTGCTCACCACGGCGAGGTGAAGGCGCCCGCCGGAGACGCCGCGGATCGCCGCCAGCGTGTCCTCGCAGTCCTTGAGCCCGCTGTGCACCTCGAGCGCGAAGCGCGCGACCTCGGCGCCCGCTTCCGTGAGGTGGATCTTCTTGCCCACCTGCTCGAAGAGCGGCAGGCCCGCCTGCGCCTCCAGGCTCTTCACCTGCATCGAGACCGCCGGCTGCGTGAGGTGCAGCTCCTCCGCGGCGCGCGAGAACGACAGGTGCCGCGCCACGGCCTCGAACACCTTGAGCTGGCGCAGCGTGATGTGGCGAAGCGGCATGGCGGCCTCCGTCGGGCTTGTCCCTGCTTATGGAAACGATAACGATTTTTGAGTTTACCTTATGGAGCGGCGGGCCTAGATTTCCCCTCGGATGAACTCACCCCGCGCCGCCGGCGCCCGCCCCATGACCGCAATCCCCGACCCCCTCGCCGCCCACCGCATCCGCGAAGCGCCCTGGTACCGGCCCGTGGCCGACGAGGTGGCGCTCTTCGAGGCCGCGTGGGGCGCGCGCATGCCGATGATGCTCAAGGGCCCCACGGGCTGCGGCAAGACGCGCTTCGTGGAGTACATGGCGTGGAAGCTCGGCAAGCCGCTGGTCACGGTGGCGTGCAACGAGGACATGACCGCCTCCGACCTCGTCGGCCGCTTCCTCCTCGACGCCGCGGGAACGCGCTGGCAGGACGGGCCGCTCGCCCTGGCCGCCCGCCACGGGGCCATCTGCTACCTGGACGAGGTGGTCGAGGCGCGGCAGGACACGACCGTGGTGATCCACCCGCTCACCGACACGCGGCGCGCGCTCCCCCTCGATAAGAAGGGCGAGCTCCTGCACGCGCACGCCGACTTCCTGCTCGTGGTCTCGTACAACCCGGGCTACCAGAGCCTCCTCAAGGACTTCAAGCCCTCGACCAAGCAGCGCTTCGGCGCGCTCGACTTCGGCTATCCGGCGCACGAGGTCGAGTCCGAGATCGTGGCGCACGAGTCCGGCGTGGACGCTGCCCTCGCCGGCAAGCTGGTGAGCGTCGCCGAGCGCGCGCGCAACCTCAAGGGCCACGGCCTGGACGAGGGCCTGTCGACGCGCATGCTGGTGCACGCGGGCTCCCTCATGGCGCGCGGCGTGGAGCCGGTGGCCGCCTGCCGCGTGGCGCTGGTGCGCCCCATCACCGACGACCCGGACATGCGCGACGCCCTCGATGCGGCCGTCACCACCTTCTTCTGAGCCCACCCGGGGGCGCGCGCCGTGGGCGTGAGCCTCGACGACTACCGGGAGCTGCACGCGGACCTCGGCCCCCGCGCGGCCGACCTGCTTCGCGTCGCGTGGCAGGAGGCCGCCCGCGTCTTCACGCCGCGCGGCCTCGAGGAATGGCTGCGCGGCGCGCGCGCGCTGCACGCGCTGGGGCGCGGCGCCGAGCCGGTCGCGAGCTTCGTGCAGGAGGCCCCCGCGGTGGCCCGCGAGCTGGGCGAGGACGCGGTCGCCGACCTGCTGCGGTCCTGCCTCGCCCTGGCTTCCAAGACCAGCGGCACGGTGATCGCGCTCGCCGTGTCGACCTCGCCCACGGCGGCCCGGCGGCTCGCGGACCCCGAGCTCTTCCGCGGCTACCTCGCTCTCCTCGAGCAGCTCGTCGCGCAGGCCCCGCGCGGCGTGCGCCCGATGCTCGAGAACCTCGACCGGCTGCTCTCGGTGCTCACGCTCGGCGGCCTGCGGCGCTGGGCGACCTGGGGCGCGCGCGCGCACCGCACCGACTTCCCCGCCCAGGAACGCTACTTCGCGCTGGCGAGCCCCGAGTCGCTCGCGATCCTGCAGAAGGAGCGCAAGGGAACGCTCCTCGTGGACGTCCAGCGCCGCCTGTCGATGTACCTGCGCGCCCTGTGGGGACGCGACTTCTGGCTGCGCCCGGCGAGCGGCGGCGACGAGGCCCCGCGCCCGTTCATCGAGGACTTCACGCTGCACCTGCCCGACGCCCTCGACGACGCGGCGGGCGCGAGCGCCCTCGACCTGTACCGCGCCATGGCCGCGCACGGGGCGGCGCACCTCGCCTGCACGCGCGAGTCGATGCCGGCGCAGGCCCTGACGCCCCTGCAGAGGGCCGCCATCGGCGTGATCGAGGACGCCCGCGTCGAGCATCTCGCGGCGCGCGAGCTGCCCGGCCTCGCCCCGTTGTGGCGGCGGTTCCACGTCGTCACCGTGCAGCAGCAGGGCCGGGTGGGCGACCTCCTCGACCGCGTGGCCCGCGCCCTGGCCGACCCCGGCTGCGAGGACCCCCATCCCGTCGTCGCGGCCGCCCGCCGGCATTGGGCCGAATGCGCATTGCCGAGGGAGTCCAACCGCGTATCGTGGGAAGTGGGTGTGTCCGTGGCGCACGACCTCGCGCAGCTTCGGCTCGCCTTCCACCCGCGCGAGGATGCGGGCAGCGTGGCCTACCGCGACGACAACCGCTATCTCTGGGAATTCGACGAGGCCCTCGGTTTCGCCGGCGCGCTGCCCTGGGCCGACCGGCAGGTGCGCCGGCGCGTGAGCCTCATGGAGTTCGTGAACGAGGTCGACGTCGAGGGCGCCGGCGACGACGCGCAGGAGATCTGGACCCTCCCGACGGAGCTCTTCCCCGTCGAGGGCGACGGCCGCAGCTTCAACGAGCTCGAGGGCAGGCCCCCCGCGGCCGATCCCGTGCGCTACCCCGAGTGGGATTACCGCCTGCAGGTGGACCGGCCCGACTGGTGCACGGTGCTCGAGAGCCGCGCGCCGGCCGGCGACGCGGCCGCGATCGACGCGATCGTCGCGGCGAGAAAGCCCGTCGTCGAGCGGCTGCGCCGGCTCATCGAGGCCCTGCAGCCGCAGGGCGTGCAGTGGCTTCGCCGGCAGGAGGAGGGAGACGACCTCGACCTGGAGGCGGCCGTGCGCGCGGCGATCGACCTGCGCATGGGTGCCGCGCCCGACACGCGCGTGCACCGCCGCTCGGTGCGCCGCGAACGCGACCTGGCCGCGCTGATCCTCCTCGACCTGTCGCAATCGACCAACGAGCGCGTGCGCTCGGGCGAGACGACGGTGCTCGAGCTCACGCGCGAGGCCGCGGCACTGCTGGCCGACGCGATGGCGAAGCTCGGCGACCCGTTCGCGATCCACGGCTTCTCCTCCAACGGCCGCCACGAGGTGGGCTACCGGCGCTTCAAGGACTTCGGCGAGGCGCACGGCCCGGCTTCCCGGGCGCGCCTGGCGGGGATGGGCGGCGAGTACTCCACGCGCATGGGCGCGGCGATGCGCCACGCCGGCGCGCTCCTCGCGCGCCGCCCGGAGAAGAAGCGCCTGCTCATCGTCCTCACCGACGGCGCGCCCTCGGACGTGGACGTGCGCGACCCGCAGTACCTGCGCGCCGACGCCCGCAAGGCGGTGGAGGAGCTCTCGCGCTCTCGCGTGGCGACCTTCTGCATCAGCCTCGACCCGGGCGCCGACGACTACGTCTCGCGCATCTTCGGCGCCGGCCGCTACGCCGTCGTGGACCGGGTGGAGCGGCTGCCCGAGCGCCTGCCGGCGCTCTACCTGGGGCTGGTGCGATGAACGCGCGGCCCATCAGTCAATACTGATGAAAACCATAAACAAGAGTGACTGTCCCTTATGACAGCAAGCGCTTAAATTGGACCGAACCGCAGCCCAAGCGAAGGAGTCGCACATGAAGCCAGCCGCCAAGGCCTACAGCGCCGGCGTGAAGGAATACCGCCACACGTACTGGGAGCCCCACTACGACGTGAAGGACACCGACCTCCTCGCCTGCTTCAAGATCACGCCGCAGCCGGGCGTCGACCGCGAGGAGGCCGCCGCCGCCGTCGCCGCCGAGTCCTCCACCGGCACCTGGACCACGGTGTGGACCGACCTCCTCACCGACCTCGACCACTACAAGGGCCGCGCCTACCGCATCGAGGACGTGCCCGGCGACGACACCTGCTTCTACGCCTTCATCGCCTATCCCATCGACCTGTTCGAGGAGGGCTCGGTGGTGAACGTGTTCACCTCGCTCGTGGGCAACGTGTTCGGCTTCAAGGCCATCCGGGCGCTGCGCCTGGAGGACGTGCGCTTCCCCATCGCCTACGTGATGACCTGCGGCGGCCCGCCCAACGGCATCCAGGTCGAGCGCGACAAGATGGACAAGTACGGCCGCCCGCTGCTGGGCTGCACGATCAAGCCCAAGCTCGGGCTCTCGGCCAAGAACTACGGCCGCGCCGTCTACGAGTGCCTGCGCGGGGGGCTGGACTTCACGAAGGACGACGAGAACGTGAACTCGCAGCCCTTCATGCGCTGGCGCGACCGCTTCGGCTTCGTGGCGGAGGCCATCCGCAAGGCCGAAGCCGAGACGGGGGAGAGGAAGGGCCACTACCTGAACGTGACCGCGCCGACCCCCGAGGAGATGTACAAGCGCGCCGAGTTCGCCAAGGAGCTCGGCATGCCGATCATCATGCACGACTTCCTCACCGGGGGCTTCTGCGCCAACACGGGGCTGGCCAACTGGTGCCGCGACAACGGGATGCTGCTGCACATCCACCGCGCCATGCACGCCGTGATCGACCGCGACCGCCACCACGGCATCCACTTCCGCGTGCTCACGAAGGCGCTTCGCCTGTCGGGCGGCGACCACCTGCACACCGGCACCGTGGTGGGCAAGCTCGAGGGCGACCGCCAGTCGACGCTGGGCTGGATCGACCTCCTGCGCAACCGCTTCATCAAGGAAGACCGCTCGCGCGGCATCTTCTTCGACCAGGACTGGGGCGCCATGCCCGGCGCCTTCGCGGTCGCCTCCGGCGGCATCCACGTCTGGCACATGCCGGCGCTGCTCGCGATCTTCGGCGACGACGCCGTGTTCCAGTTCGGCGGCGGCACGCTCGGCCACCCCTGGGGCAATGCCGCCGGCGCGGCCGCCAATCGCGTCGCGCTGGAAGCCTGCGTGGAGGCGCGCAACGCCGGCCGCCAGGTCGAGAAGGAAGGCAAGGAGATCCTCACCGCCGCCGCGAGGTCGAGCCCCGAGCTCAAGGTGGCGATGGAGACCTGGAAGGAAATCAAGTTCGAATTCGACGTCGTCGACAAGCTCGACGTCGCCCACGCCTGAGACCGGAGGCAAGCGCCATGACGACGATGCGGGATTACCACTCGAGGCTCTCGGACCCCGGCAGCCGCAAGTTCGGGACCTTCTCCTACCTGCCGCCGATGTCGGCGCAGGGCCTTCGCAAGCAGGTGGAATACCTCCTCGCGCAGGGCTGGTCGCCGGCCATCGAGCACACGGAGCCGGAGCACACGACCGGCTCCTACTGGTACATGTGGAAGCTGCCGATGTTCGGCGAGACGAGCGCCGAGAACGTGCTCGCCGAAGCCGAGGCCTGCCACAAGGCGAACCCCCGCGACCACGTGCGCCTGGTGGGCTACGACAAGCTCAGGCAGACGCAGGGCGCCGCGCTCGTCGTCCATCGCGGCAAGGCCGCCTGAGGCGGCCGGGAAACGGGCCGTTCAACCGGAAAGGGGACCCGCCATGACACTCAAAGCCCTCCTGTTCGATGTCGACGGCACGCTCGCCGACACCGAGGAGACCCATCGCCAGGCGTTCAACGCGGCCTTCCTCGAGTTCCGCCTCCCCTACGACTGGGACCGCGGCCGCTACGAGGCGCTGCTGCGCATCTCCGGCGGCAAGGAGCGGCTCGCCCGCTTCTTCGAGGCCCTGCCGGTCTCGCGCGAGGAGCGCGACCGGCTGCTCGCCGCCGTGCCGGGACTGCACCGCGTGAAGACCGAGCGCTATGCCGAGCTCGTGGCGAGCGGCGGCTCGCCGCTTCGCCCCGGCATCGCGCGCCTGCTGGGAGAGGCGACCGCGGCCGGCATCAAGGTGGGCATCGCCTCGACGACCACCTCGGCCAACGTGGCCGCGCTTCTCGACGCCGAGCTGGGCAGCAACGCGCACAAGCGCTTCGCGGTCATCGCCTGCGGCGACGTCGTCCCGGCGAAGAAGCCGGCCCCCGACATCTACCGGCTGGCGCTCGCCACGCTGGGCCTGCCGGCCTCGGACGCCGTGGCCTTCGAGGACTCGGCCAACGGACTCGCCGCCGCCAGGGCCGCCGGGCTCTTCACCGTGGTGACGCCCACGCGCTGGACGGCGAGCCAGGATTTCGGCGAGGCGAACCTCACCCTCCCCCACCTGGGCGACCCGGGCATGCCGCTCGACGCGGTCGCCGCCGGGCGCGCCGGCGGCCCGTTCCTCACGCTCGAGGCGCTCGACCGGCTGCTCAAGCGCGCCGCGGCGACGGCGGGATGAGCGCGATGGCCAGGCGAGCCGGAGATCGACAGGGGACACAGCCATGAGAGAGACCATCAGGGTCGAGACCCGCCCGACGATCACGGAGTTCTTCCTCACGGAACAGCGGCGCGCGCCGCACGCGACGGGGGCGTTCACCGCGGTCATCAACGACATCCGCCTCGCCTGCAAGCGCATCGCCCACGTGGTGGGCCAGGGCGCCCTCTCGGGCGCCACGGGCGCCGCCGGCTCGCAGAACGTGCAGGGCGAGACGCAGATGCACCTGGACGTGCTGGCCGACGAGATCTTCGTGCGCACCAACGAGTGGGGCGGCCACCTCGCCGGCCTCGTTTCCGAGGAGCGCGAGGAGCCGCTCCTCATTCCCGGCGCCTTTCCGCGCGGACCGTACCTCCTCGTCTACGACCCGCTCGACGGCTCGTCCAACATCGACGTGAACGTGTCCGTGGGCAGCATCTTCTCGGTGCTTCGCTGCCCCGAGGGCGTGACCGAGCCGGGCGCGCGGGATTTCCTCCAGCCCGGCACGAAGCAGGTCGCCGCGGGCTACGCGATCTACGGCCCGACGACGATGCTCGTGCTCACCCTGGGCCGCGGCACGCACGGCTTCACGCTCGACCGCTCGATCGGGGAATTCATCCTCACCCACCCGGACATGATGGTCCCGGCCGCGACGCGGGAGTTCGCCATCAACGCCTCCAACGAGCGGTTCTGGGAGCCGCCGGTGCGCCGTTACGTGGCCGAGTGCGTGCAGGGCAAGGCCGGGCCGCGCGGCTCGGACTTCAACATGCGCTGGATCGCCTCCCTCGTCGCCGAGGTGCACCGCATCCTCGTGCGCGGCGGCCTCTTCATGTACCCGCGCGACACGAAGGACGCCGCGAAGCCCGGGCGCCTGCGCCTCCTGTACGAGGCGAATCCCATGGCGATGATCGTCGAGCAGGCCGGAGGCTGCGCTTCCACGGGGCGCGGGCGGCTCCTCGAGATCGAGCCCTCGGCGCTGCACCAGCGCGTGCCGGTGATCCTCGGCTCGCGCGACGAGGTCGAGCGGATCGAGCGCTACCATCGCGATCACGACGCGGGCGTCGAGCCGCCCACGTCGCCGCCCCTGTTCCACGACCGGTCGCTCTTCACGAAGGCCTGAGCGCCGGGCCGCGACAACCCGCAGGATCCACGGAGGAAGCGCCATGTCGACGAAGCATCCCATCATCGCGATCACCGGGTCATCGGGGGCCGGGACCACGTCGGTCATGCGCACGTTCGAGCAGATCTTCCGGCGGGAGAACGTGAACGCGGCCTTCATCGAGGGCGACAGCTTCCACCGCTACGACCGCGCCGAGATGAAGGCGAAGATGGCCGAGGCGCTGGCCGCGGGCAACCGCCACATGAGCCATTTCGGCCCGGAGGCGAACCTCTTTCCCGAGCTCGAGGCGCTCTTCCGCAGCTACGGCGAGACGGGGCGCGGCAAGCGGCGCAGGTACCTGCACGACGAGGGCGAGGCCGCCCCGTACAAGCAGCCGCCCGGCACCTTCACGGCCTGGGAGGACATCCCGGAGGAAACCGACCTCCTCTTCTACGAGGGGCTGCACGGCGCGGTGGCCGGCGAAGGCTTCGACGTGGCGAAGCACCCCGACCTCCTCATCGGCGTCGTGCCGGTGATCAACCTGGAATGGATCCAGAAGCTCCACCGCGACCGCTCGATGCGCGGCTACTCGACCGAGGCCGTGACCGACACGATCCTGCGGCGCATGCCCGACTTCGTGAACTACATCACGCCGCAGTTCTCGCGCACGCACATCAACTTCCAGCGGGTGCCGACGGTGGATACCTCCAACCCCTTCGTCGCGCGCTTCATCCCCACGCCCGACGAGAGCTTCCTCGTGATCCGCTTCGCGAACCCGCGCGGCATCGACTTCCCCTACCTGCTGTCGATGCTGCACGACTCCTTCATGTCGCGCGCCAACACGATCGTGGTGCCGGGCGGCAAGATGGACCTCGCCATGCAGACCATCTTCACGCCGATGATCTGGCGCCTCATGGAACGCAGGAAGCAGGCCGGCGCGAGCTGAATTGGCGCGGCCCGCGGGGCCCGCCTCCCATATCCGATAAAATACGAGTCCCCCTCATGCAGTCCGCCCTCTCTCCCAAGCGCATGGCCACCTCTCCCGCATTGCCCTCCGATCTCGCCAACGCCATCCGCGCCCTCGCGATGGACGCCGTCCAGAAGGCCAATTCCGGCCACCCCGGCATGCCCATGGGCATGGCGGAGATTTCCGAGGTGCTGTGGCGCCGGTTCCTGCGCCACAACCCGGCGAACCCGGCCTGGGCGGACCGCGACCGCTTCGTGCTGTCCAACGGCCACGGCTCGATGCTGCAGTACGCGCTGCTGCACCTCACGGGCTACGCGGTCTCGATGGACGACCTGAAGTCCTTCCGCCAGATGCACTCGAAGACCCCGGGCCACCCCGAGGTCGGCGCCACGCCCGGCGTGGAGACCACCACCGGCCCGCTGGGCCAGGGGCTCGCCAACGCGGTGGGGATGGCGCTGGCGGAGAAGCTGCTGGCGGCCGAGTTCAACCGCCCGGGCCACTCCGTCGTCGACCACCAGACCTACGCGTTCGTGGGCGACGGCTGCCTGATGGAAGGCATCTCGCACGAGGCCTGTTCGCTCGCCGGGACGCTGGGGCTGGGCAAGCTGATCGTGCTCTACGACGACAACGGCATCTCCATCGACGGGAAGGTCGACGGCTGGTTCCGGGACAACACGCCGATGCGCTTCGCGGCCTACGGCTGGCACGTGATCCCGAAGGTGGACGGCCACGACCCGAAGGCCGTGGAAGCGGCCATCGCCGAGGCGAGGGCGGATTCGTCCAAGCCCACGCTCATCTGCTGCAAGACCGTCATCGGCAAGGGCTCGCCCAACAAGCAGGGCACCGACGGCGTGCACGGCGCGGCCCTCGGGGAAGCCGAGGTCCTCGCGACCCGGGACGCGATCGGCTGGAACCACCCGCCATTCGAGATCCCCGCGGCCGTCTACGAGGCCTGGGACCAGCGCCCGCGCGGCGCCGAGCTCGAGCGCGACTGGAACGCCCGCTTCGAGGCCTACGCCAAGGCGCACCCGGACCTCGCCAAGGAATTCCGCCGCCGCATGGCCGGGCAGCTCCCGCCCAACTGGGGCGAGGTCGCCGAGGCGGCCGTCGCCAAGGCCATCGAGAAGGCCGAGACGATCGCCACGCGCAAGGCATCCCAGAACGCGATCGAGGCCATCGCGCCGCACCTGCCCGGGCTCCTCGGCGGTTCGGCCGACCTCACCTGGTCGAACCTCACCAACTGGTCGGGCTCGAAGAGCGTGTCGGCCACCCAGGCTGGAAACTACGTGCACTACGGCGTGCGCGAGTTCGGCATGACCGCCATCGGCAACGGCATCGCGCTGCACGGCGGCTTCATTCCTTATTCGGGCACCTTCCTCGTCTTCAGCGACTACGCGCGGAACGCCGTGCGCATGGCCGCGCTCATGAAGCTGAGGAACCTCTTCGTCTACACCCACGACTCCATCGGGCTGGGCGAGGACGGGCCCACCCACCAGGCCGTCGAGCACGTCTCGAGCCTGCGCCTGATCCCGAACCTCGACCTCTGGCGCCCGTGCGACACGACGGAGACGGCGGTCGCCTGGGCCGCCGCCATCGAGCGCGGCGACGGGCCGTCGGCCTTCGCGCTGTCGCGCCAGAACGTGCCCTTCGTGAAGCGCTCGCCCGAGCAGGTCGCCGCCATCCGCCGGGGAGGCTACGTGCTCTCCGAGGCCGCGGGCGCCCCGAAGGCCGCGATCATCGCCACCGGCTCGGAAGTGTCCCTGGCGCTCGCCGCGCAGAAGACGCTCTCCGAGGCGGGCATCCCCGTGCGGGTCGTCTCCATGCCCTGCACGAGCGCCTTCGACCGCCAGGACGCCGCCTGGCGCGCCGCGGTGCTGCCCAAGGGCCTGCCGCGCGTGTCCGTGGAAGCCGGCGTCACCGACTTCTGGCGCAAGTACGTGGGCCTGGAAGGCGCGGCCGTCGGCGTGGACCGCTTCGGCGAGTCCGCTCCGGCCGGCGCCGTCTACAAGCATTTCGGCCTGGACGCGGAACACGTGGTCGCGGCGGTGAAATCGGTCGCCTGACCCACTGCCCCGCCTTTGTCCGGCGTCAAGTCGCCGCCCCCCCATGGGCTAAAATGGGGGTCTTTCCCCGCATTCACCCCGTTCCGGAGCCCCGAAAATGACCATCCGCGTCGCCATCAACGGCTACGGCCGCATCGGCCGAAACATCCTCCGCGCCCACTACGAGGGCGGCAAGAAGCACGGCATCGAGATCGTCGCGGTGAACGACCTCGGCAACGCCGAGACCAATGCCCACCTCACCCGCTACGACACGGCGCACGGCAAGTTCCCCGGCACGGTGACCGTGGACGGCGACCACATGGTGGTCAACGGCGACCGCATCCGCGTGCTCGCCAACCGCGACCCCTCGCAGCTGCCCTGGGGCGAATTGAAGGTGGACGTCGTGCACGAGTGCACGGGCTTCTTCACCAGCAAGGAAAAGGCCTCCGCGCACCTCAAGGGCGGGGCGAAGAAGGTCATCATCTCCGCGCCCGGCGGCAAGGATGTCGACGCAACCATTGTCTACGGCGTGAACCACGGCGTGCTGAAGGCCTCGCACACCGTGATCTCGAACGCCTCCTGCACCACCAACTGCCTGGCGCCGCTGGTGAAGCCGCTGAACGACAGGATCGGCCTGGTGAACGGCCTCATGACCACGGTGCACGCCTACACCAACGACCAGGTGCTCACCGACGTCTATCACGAGGACCTGCGCCGCGCCCGCTCGGCCACGATGTCGATGATCCCGACCAAGACCGGCGCGGCCGCCGCCGTGGGCCTCGTGCTGCCCGAGCTGAACGGCAAGCTCGACGGCTACGCGATCCGCGTGCCCACCATCAACGTCTCCCTCGTGGACCTCTCCTTCATCGCCGCCCGCGACACGACGGTGGACGAGGTGAACGCGATCATGAAGGAGGCCAGCGAGTCCGCCGCCCTCAAGGGGATCCTCAATTACAACAAGGGACCGCTGGTGTCGATCGACTTCAACCACGACCCGGCCTCCTCGACGTTCGACTCCACGCTCACCAAGGTGTCCGGCCGTCTCGTCAAGGTCTCGAGCTGGTACGACAACGAATGGGGCTTCTCCAACCGGATGCTGGACACCACCGTCGCGCTCATGGCCGCGAAATGACCGTGGCCGCGGAACGGGCCGGCAGGCCGGCCTCCCGGATCGACGAGCCGCCGCTGACATGAAATTCCTCAAGCTTGCAGACCTCGACCTCGCGGGCAAGCGCGTGTTCATCCGCGCGGACCTGAACGTTCCGCAGGCCGACGACGGGTCGATCACCGACGACACGCGCATCCGCGCCTCCGTGCCGGGCATCCGCCTCGCCCTCGACAAGGGCGCGGCGGTCATGGTGACCTCGCACCTCGGCCGGCCCACCGAGGGCAGCTTCAGCGAGGCCGACTCCCTGGCCCCCGTGGCCCTGCGACTGGCGAAGATCCTCGGCCGCGACGTGCCGCTGGTCCGCGACTGGGTGGACGGCGTTGCCGTGGCGCCCGGGCAGGTGGTGCTCCTCGAGAACTGCCGCTTCAACAAGGGCGAGAAGAAGGACGACGAGGCGCTCTCGCGCAAGATGGCCGCCCTCTGCGACGTCTACGCCAACGACGCCTTCGGCACCGCGCACCGCGCCGAGGCGACCACGCACGGCATCGCGAAATTCGCGAAGGTGGCCTGTGCCGGGCCGCTCCTCGCCGCGGAACTCGACGCCCTCGGGCGCGCGCTCGCGAAGCCGAAGCGCCCGCTGGTGGCGATCGTGGCCGGCTCGAAGGTATCCACCAAGCTCACGATCCTGAAGAGCCTCGCCGCCCGCGTCGACCAGCTCATCGTCGGCGGCGGCATCGCCAACACCTTCATGCTGGCCGCCGGCCTGCCGGTGGGCAAGTCGCTGTGCGAGGCCGACCTCGCGCCCGAGGCCAAGGAGATCGCGGTGATGATGCAGGCGCGCGGCGCGGCCATCCCGATCCCGGTCGACGCCGTCTGCGGCAAGGCGTTCGCCGCCGACGCGCCGGCGGCGACCAAGGACGCGAAGGCGGTGGACGACGACGACATGATCTTCGACATCGGTCCGCGGACCGCCGGTCGCTACGCGGAAATCCTCGCGGGCGCCGGCACCATCGTCTGGAACGGCCCCGTGGGCGTCTTCGAGTTCGACCAGTTCGGCGCCGGCACGAAGGCCGTGGCCGAGGCCATCGCCGCCTCGAGCGCCTTCTCGCTCGCCGGCGGCGGCGACACGCTCGCGGCCATCGCGAAGTACGGCGTCACGGACCGGATCGGCTACATCTCCACGGGCGGCGGAGCGTTCCTCGAGTTCCTGGAGGGCAAGGCGCTGCCGGCCGTCGTGATGCTCGAATCCAGGGCCGCCGGATAGCACCGCCCCCGCCGCGGGGAAGCACTCAGACCAATAACGAGGGGAAGCCCCGGAAGATGCGAAACACCAAGATCGTGGCCACGCTCGGGCCCGCCTCGAGCGACCCGGCCATCCTCGAGCGCATGATGCGCGCCGGGGTGGACGTCGTCCGCCTGAATTTCTCGCACGGCACGTCGGCCGACCACGAGGCGCGCGCCGCGCTGGTGCGCGAGACCTGCCGCAAGGTGGGACGCACCGTGGGCATCATGGCGGACCTCCAGGGCCCCAAGATCCGCGTCGGCAAGTTCAAGGACGGGAAGATCTTCCTCAAGCCCGGCGACCCCTTCGTGCTCGACGCCGCCTGCGCGCTGGGCGACGCCGGGCGCGCCGGCCTCGACTACAAGGAGCTGCCGCGCGACGTGAAGGCGGGCGACGTCCTGCTGCTCGACGACGGCAAGATCCTGCTGGACGTGAAGGAGGTGCGCGGCACCGAGATCCACACCGTCACCCGCCACGGCGGCGCGCTTTCCAACAACAAGGGCATCAACCGGCAGGGCGGCGGCCTCACCGCGCCCGCGCTCACCCCCAAGGACATCGAGGACATCCGCACCGCCGCGCGCCTGAAGGTGGACTACCTGGCGGTCTCCTTCCCCAAGAGCGGCGCCGACATGTACATGGCCAAGGAGCTGCTTCGCGCCGGCGGCGGGCATGCGCTCCTCATCGCGAAGATCGAGCGCGCCGAGGCGATCCCCGCCCTGGAGGAGATCATGCGGGCCTGCGACGGCATCATGGTCGCGCGCGGCGACCTCGCGGTGGAGGTGGGCGACGCTTCCGTGCCGGCGCTGCAGAAGCGGATGATCCGGCAGGCGCGGGAGCTCAACAAGCTCACGATCACCGCCACCCAGATGATGGAGTCGATGATCTCCTCGCCCGTGCCCACGCGGGCGGAGGTCTCCGACGTCGCCAACGCCGTGCTCGACGGCACGGACGCCGTGATGCTCTCCGCCGAGAGCGCCTCGGGCCAGTACCCGGTCGAGGCGATCGAGGCCATGAGCCGCATCTGCGTCGAGGCCGAGAAGTCGGAGACGGTCACGCTGGACAGGGAGTTCCTCGACCGCGTCTTCCAGAGGGTCGACCAGTCGATCGCCATGGCCGCGCTCTTCACGGCCTTCCACCTGAAGGTGACGGCGATCGCCTCGCTCACGGAATCGGGGTCGACAGCGCTGTGGATGAGCCGCCTCAACTGCGGCGTGCCCATCTACGCGCTCACCTCGCAGACCTCCACCCGCTACCGCACCACCCTCTTCCGCGGCGTCTTCCCGCTCATCGTCCGCTACATCGGCCACGACCGCGAGGAACTGCTGCACGAGGCCGAGTCGGTGCTGGTGCAGAACGGCGCCGCGAAGGAAGGCGACCTCATCGTCCTCACCATCGGCGAGCCCATCGGCAAGTCCGGCGGGACCAACACCATGAAGATCGTGCGCGTCGGGGAACAACGGCGCTCCTGAATGCACCATCCCTAGGACCAGACAATCCGGCCGGCTTCCCGACGGCCACCACCGACAGACCCCGGAGGAACCCATGGCACTCGTATCGATGCGGCAACTGCTGGACCACGCGGCCGAGCACGGCTACGGCCTCCCCGCGTTCAACGTGAACAACCTCGAGCAGGTGCAGGCCATCATGGAGGCGGCCGCCGAGACCGACAGCCCGGTGATCATGCAGGCCTCCGCCGGCGCTCGGAAGTACGCCGGCGAGACCTTCCTCAAGTACCTCATCGAGGCGGCCGTCCAGACGTACCCGAAGACGCCGGTGGCCATGCACCAGGACCACGGCCAGTCGCCGGCGGTGTGCGAAGGCGCCATCAAGCTGGGGTTCTCCAGCGTGATGATGGACGGCTCGCTCCAGGCCGACGGCAAGTCCATCGCCACCTACGAGTACAACGTCGACGTGACCCGGCAGGTGGTGGACATGGCCCACCGCCTCGGCGTCTCCGTCGAGGGCGAGCTGGGCTGCCTGGGCTCCCTCGAGACCATGCAGGGCGACAAGGAGGACGGGCACGGCGCCGAAGGGAAAATGACCCGCGACATGCTGCTCACCGACCCCGAGCAGGCCGCCGACTTCGTGAAGAAGACGGGCGTGGACGCGCTCGCCATCGCCATCGGCACCTCGCACGGCGCCTACAAGTTCACGAGGAAGCCCACGGGCGACATCCTCGCGATCGACCGCATCAAGGCGATCCACGCGCGCATCCCGAACACGCACCTCGTGATGCACGGCTCCTCCTCCGTCCCGCAGGACCTGCTCCAGATCATCCGAGAGAACGGCGGCGAGATGAAGGAGACCTACGGCGTGCCGGTCGAGGAGATCCAGGAAGGGATCAAGCACGGCGTGCGCAAGGTGAACATCGACACCGACATACGCCTCGCCATGACCGCCGCGGTGCGGAAGTTCCTCGCCACGAACAGGAGCGCCTTCGACCCGCGCGACTTCCTGAAGCCCGCGCGCGCCGCGGCCAAGGAGATCTGCAGGCAGCGCTACCAGCAGTTCGGCTGCGCCGGCATGGGCTCGAAGCTGGCACCCATCGCGCTCGACGGGATGGCCGCGCGCTACGCGAAGGGCGAGCTCAGGGCCGTCGTGGTCTAGGGGAGCCCGACATGGACCTCTACGAGTCCAGCATCAAGTCGCTGCCGCTCGTCGCGCGCGGCAAGGTACGTGACATCTACGCCGTGGGCAAGGACATGCTGCTCCTGGTCGCGAGCGACCGGCTCTCCGCCTACGACGTGATCATGCCCACGCCGATCCCGGAGAAGGGCCGCGTCCTCACGGAGGTGGCCAACTTCTGGTTCGCGAAGCTCGCCGGGATCGTGCCCAACCACCTCACCGGCATCGACCCCGAAAGCGTGGTGGCGCCCGGGGAGCGCGAGCAGGTGCGCGGCCGCTCCATCGTGGTGAAGAAGCTGAAGGCCCTGCCCATCGAGGCGGTCGTGCGCGGCTACCTCGAGGGCTCCGGCTGGAAGGAGTACCGCGAGTCGCAGAGCGTGTGCGGCATCAAGCTGCCGCCGGGGCTGCAGCGCGCCTCCAAGCTGCCGCAGCCCATCTTCACGCCGGCCACGAAGGAGGAGGCGGGCACGCACGACGAGAACATCACCTTCGAGGCGATGGCGCAGATCGTCGGCGAGGCGCGGGCGGCCGAGATCCGCGACGTCGCGATCAGGCTGTACACGGCGGCCGCGGAATACGCGCTCACGAAGGGCATCATCATCGCCGACACCAAGTTCGAGTTCGGCACCGACGCGGCGGGAACGCTCCACCTCATCGACGAGGCGCTCACGCCGGACTCCTCGCGCTTCTGGCCGCTGGCGACCTACAAGGTGGGCGAGAGCCCCGAGAGCTTCGACAAGCAGTACATCCGCAACTGGCTCGACTCGATCGGCTTCGCGAGGAAGCCGCCGGCGCCCCAGGTGCCGCGCGAGGTGGCGCTGAAGACCTCCGAGAAATACCAGGAAGCCCTCAGGCGCCTGGCGGCCTGATGCGCACGGTCCTCCTCGACATGGGGGGCGTGCTCGTGGAGCTGGGCGGCGAGCGCCCCTTCCTCGAGATGATGGGCGGCGGGATCGGCGCCGACGAGATGTGGCGCCGCTGGCTCGCCTCGCCCTCGGTGCGCGCCCACGAGACCGGCCGCATGGACACCGCCGACTTCGCCGAGGAGGCCGTGCGCGAGTTCGCGCTCCCCGTGGCGCCCGAGGAGTTCCTCGAGCACTTCCGCAGCTGGCTCGCCGGCCCGTTCGCGGGTGCCCACGAGCTGCTCGACGAGCTCGCCGCCCGCCACCGCACCGCAATCCTCACCAACATCAGCGCGGTGCACTGGCCCATCGCGCAGTCCTACGGGCTCTTCGACCGCGTGGAGCGCGTCTTCGCCTCCTACCGGATGGGCGCC
>JAGRPO010000168.1 GCA_019449455.1 Betaproteobacteria bacterium
GCCTCGCCGGCCGCCAAGATCGTCGAAGTCCACGAGATGCGGATGAAGGACAACATCATGTCCATGCGGGCGGTAGACGAAATCCCGCTTCCGGCCGGCAAGCCGGTGGAGCTGCGGCCCGGCGGCTACCACGTGATGCTGATCGATCTCGTGGGCCCGCTCGCCAAAGGCGACACGGTGCCCATCACGCTCACGTTCGCGGGCAAGGACGGCAAGCGCACGACGCTCGAGGTCAAGGCCACGGTGCGCGAGGCCGGCCACTCGCCGATGAAGCACTAGCGGGACGGCCTCTCAGGCGGCGGCCTTCGCGGGCACGTGGCTCATGGCGTGCTCGGCGATCGCGGTGATGGTGAGGCTCGGGTTGACGCCCGGGTTGGCCGGCATGGTCGAGCCGTCGCACACCAGCAGGTTCTCGTAGCCGAAGACGCGGTTGTGGCGGTCCACGACGCCGCTCGCCGCGTCGCGCCCGATCACGGCGCCGCCCAGGATGTGCGCGGTGGAGGGGATGTTGGCGAGCGCCTCCAGCACCATGCTCTGCGCGATGCCGCCCGTGCGGTTCGCGAGCCACAACGCCGCACGATTGCCGGCCTCGATGTAGGTGGGGTTGGGACGGCCGACGTCCTGCTCGGTCGCGAGGCTCGCGCCGCCGCCGAGCAGGCTTCGCTTCGCGCGGAAGCGGATGGCGTTGTCCAGCGTCTGCATCACCAGGACAATGATCGTGCGCCGCCCCCACCCGAAGGGCCAGGTCACCCGGAGGAAGCGGATCGGGTGGCGCGCGATGTTGCCGAGCAGCCGCAGCGGGCGCGTGAGCCTCGTGCCCTTGCCGACGAGGAGCGTGGCGAGGCCCGACATGAAGTCCCCGCGCCGCCCGTAGGTGACGAACTCCACGTGCGTGTCGGGGCTGGGGTGGATGCTCGCGCTGATCGCCACGTCCTTCCACGGGGCGAGGCGGTCGTCGGGCAGCGTGACGGCGAGGAGCGACTCGCTGTTGGTGCGCACGAGATGGCCCAGGCGCTCGCTGATCCCGGGTAGCGACCCGCGCAGCCGGCAGCTCGCGAGCAGCTTGTTGGTGCCGAGGGCCCCGGCGGCCACCACGACGCCCCGGGCCCGCAGCGTCGCGCGCCGCGGGCGAAACCACGCGCCGGGCCTCGCCGTCGCGACCTCGTAGCCTTCCGATCCGTCGGCCGCGCCCAGCGGGCGGATGTCGGTGACCTCCGTGTCGGGGAGGATCGTGACGCCGCGCTTCTCCGCGAGCCAGAGGTAGTTCTTCACGAGCGTGTTCTTCGCGCCCACGCGGCAGCCCACCATGCAGGCGCCGCAGCGCTCGCAGCCGGTGCGCGGCGGCCCCTCCCCGCCGAAGTAGGGATCGGGCACCGTGACGCCGGGCTCGCCGAAGTACACGGCGCAGGTGGTCCGCGTGAAGGTCCCCGGCACCCCGAAGTGGCCGGCCATCTCCCGCAGCAGCGCCTGGCCGTCGCTTTCGTGGGCCACGGGTGCGGCGCCAAGCATGCGTTCGGCCGTGGCGTAGTGGGGAGCGAGGGCCGCGGACCAGTCCTCCGGCCCCGGCCATTGCGGGTGCGCGAAGAAGGCGGGCTTCGCGCGGTAGAGCGTGTTGGCGTACACGAGGCTGCCGCCGCCCACGCCGGCGCCGCTCGCGATGAACACGTCCTTGAAGGTGGTCATGCGCAGGATCCCGCGCAGGCCCAGCGCCGGCGCCCACAGGAAGCGCCGCAGGTTCCACGTGCTCTTCGCGAAGTCCTCGTCGCGGAACCGGCGCCCGCACTCGAGGACCGCCACCCGGTATCCCTTCTCGGCGAGCCGCAGCGCCGCGACGCTGCCCCCGAACCCGGAGCCGACGACGATCCAGTCGTAGTCCATCGGGTCAGGCGGAAATGAGCTCGCGCACGTGCGCGGCGACGCTGCGCGAGAGCGCATGCAGGTGGTAGCCGCCCTCGAGCAGCGAGATCACGCGTCCGTCGCAATGGCGATGCGCCACCTTCACCGCCTGCGCGGTGACCCACGCGTAGTCGTTCTCGACCCAGCGCATGCCGGCCATGTCGTCGGCCAGGTGGGCGTCGAAGCCGGCCGAGATGAAGATGAGCTGCGGGCGGAAGACGTCCAGCGCGGGCATCCAGAATTCCTGCACCGCCGCGCGCAGCTGCTCGCCCGTGGCGCCCGAGGGCAAGCCCACGTTCACCATGTTGAGGCCCTTGGGCTCGTCGCCCTGGAACGGGTAGAGACCGCGCTGGAACGTGGAGACCATGAGCACGCGCGGGTCGGAGGCGAGGATGTCCTCGCTGCCGTTGCCGTGGTGCACGTCGATGTCGATGAGCGCCACGCGCTCCAGGCCGTGGTAGTCGAGCGCGTGGCGGATGCCCACGGCGACGTTGTTGAAGAAGCAGAACCCCATCGGCGCATCGCGCGTGGCGTGGTGCCCGGGCGGGCGCACGGCGCAGAAGGCGCTCCTCACCTCGCCCTTGAGGACGAGGTCGGTCGCGAGCACCGCGGCCCCGGCCGAGCGCAGCGCCGCCCGCACCGTGTGCGGGTTCATCGAGGTATCGGGGTCCACGTGGACATAGCCCTCGCGCGGCGCGGCGGCCATGATTTCCGTCACGTGGTGCGCGGTGTGGGCGCGCTCGAGCTGCTCGACCGTCGCCATCGGGGCGTCGTAGGGAATCAGCAGGCTCATGATCCCCTGGGCGAGCAGGTGGTCCGAGATCGCGTCGAGGCGCTCGGGACATTCCGGATGGCCCTGCCCCATCTCGTGGAGACGGCAGTCCGGGTGGCTGATCCAGGC
>JAGRPO010000169.1 GCA_019449455.1 Betaproteobacteria bacterium
CACCTCGTCCTTCGTCGCGATGCGCTCGACCCCCGACACGGCCCACGGCCGCAGCGTCGCGATGGCCGAGGTGACGCGGGCGCTCGCGCGGGACGGCGTGATCCGCGGCTGGCGCGACGAGCCGGTGAGCGTCTCGCACCACTACGCGGCGCCCGAGCTGCTGCAGATCGAGCGCGCCGCGACCCGCCACTTCGGCATGATGGCCTACGGCGCGCACGTGAACGGCTTCACGCGCCGCAAGGGCGAGCCGCACCTGTGGATCGCGCGGCGCTCGGCCGCGAAGAGCGTGGACCCCGACCGCCTCGACAACCTCGTGGGCGGGCGCATCGCCTGCGGATACACCGTGGACGAGACGGTCCGCAAGGAGGCGTGGGAGGAAGCGGGCATCCCCTCCAGCCTCCTCGGCGAGGTGGCGTGCGCCTCCGTCGTGCGCGTCGAGTACTCCGTGCCCGAGGGCCTGCACCGGGAGATCATCTTCGTGCACGACCTGTGGCTGCCGGAGGAATTCCGGCCGCAGAACCAGGACGGGGAGGTGGCCCGCCTCTACTGCCTCTCGATTCCCGAGACCATCGAGGCGATGCTCGCCGGCGAGTTCACGCTGGACGCCGGCGCCGTCACCGTCGATGCGCTCCTGCGCAACGCCGTGCTCGCCCCCGAGGACCCGCAGTACCTCGACCTGGTCCGCCTGCTGGGGCCCTGAACCGGGCGGCAACGCGCGGGGGTTGACGCGGGCCGGCGGCCGGCGCAGCATGTCCGGACATTAGGATGTCCGGAACATCTCGCAGGAGGAAAGCATGGCCGCTACCCCCACCCGCCACCGCGCGGGCCTCGGGCGCTACCTCGAGGAATTCACCGTCGGCGACGTCTACGAGCACTTCCCCGGCAGGACCATCACGGAGGCGGACAACATCCAGTTCTCCCTCCTCACCATGAACAACCACCCGATGCACTGCGACCACGCCTTCGCCGCCAAGAGCGAGTTCGGCAAGCCCCTGGTCAACAGCGGCCTCACGCTCGCCATCGTGCTCGGCATGACCGTGGCGGACGTGAGCGGGAAGGCGATCGCGAACCTCGGCTGGACCGACATCAAGCTCACCGCGCCCGTGCACCCCGGCGACACCGTGTACGCCGAGAGCGAGGTGCTCGACAAGCGCGAGTCGAAGTCGCGCCCGACGCAGGGCATCGTCACCGTGCGCACGACCGGCAGGAAGGCCGACGGCACCGTGTTCATGTCCTTCGTGCGCAACGTGCTCATCCCGAAGCGCGGGCACGGCGTGCAGGACATTCCCTGATCCGAGCGTTTCATTGAGGAGGCGCGAGCGGGCACCAGACCCGCCCCGTCCCGGGCAGCACCCACCGACCCCCTGGAGGAGACACCGATGACCAAGCACCCCGTACTGCGCACCGCCGCCGCGGCCCTCGCCGCCGCCGTTTGCCTCGCCTTCCCGCTCGCCGCCCGCGCGGCCGAGCTGGTGCTGCCCAGCGAGGTCGCCACCACGCACTGGAAGACCGGCTACATGAACCAGTTCGCCGACGAGGTGAAGAAGCGCACCGGCGGCGCCCTCGCCGTGAAGGTGTTCCCCGCCGGCCAGCTCTACAACGACCAGGACGCGATGGCGGCCCTCGGCACCGGCGCCGTGCACATGGTGTGGCCGGTCGCGGTGCGCCTGGAGACCATCGACGCGCGCACCGGCATCATCAACCTGCCCTTCGTCCTGTCCGACGAGCTCATGACCAACCGCTGCTTCGCCGAGGACGTCACGAAGCTCATGTCGTCCTACGTCGAGCCGCGCAAGCTCCAGGTGCTCGGCTTCCTGCGCACGTCCGACCTGATGTTCGTGTTCAAGGACCGCGACGTGAAG
>JAGRPO010000029.1 GCA_019449455.1 Betaproteobacteria bacterium
GCCGGCACCGCCGCCCTGCGCACCTTCTTCCGCATCGCCGAAGCCTGGAAGCTCGACAACGCCGACCAGCTCGCCCTCCTCGGCCTGCGCTCCCGCACCACGCTCGCCGCCTGGCGCAAGGGCGAAGTCGGCGCCCTGTCGCCCGATACGCTCGAGCGCCTGTCCTACGTCTTCGGCATCTACAAGGCGCTGCAGATGCTGCTGCCTTCGAGTGAAGCGGTCGACGCGTGGATCCGCAAGCCCAATGCGGGCCCGCTCTTCGCGGGCGCCAGCGCGCTCGATCGCCTGAAGGCCGGCAAGGTGGCCGATCTCTTCCTCGTGCGCCAATACCTGGATGCGCAGCGCGGTGGCTGGGGCTGAGAAGGTCTCGCGCGTCGCCTGGAAGCCCAGCTATCGCCTGGTGCCCAGCCGCTTCCCGCCCATCCAGCTCTTCGAGCGCGTGGCCGATCCCGCGGACCTGGAAGCGGTGATCGCCATCGAAAGTCTCACCAACGACCGGCTTCGCGACGAGGTGGGCGAGATCCGCCTCGTGGCCCCGGAGGATCGCCTCTCCGGCCCCGGCACCTCGCCCATCATGGCCGCCTTCACGCACGTCAATCCCGAGGGCGGGCGCTTCACCGACGGCACCTACGGCGCGTATTACGCGGCCCACGACCTGCACACGGCCGCGTGCGAGACGGCCCATCACCGCGAGATCTTCCTGGCGCGCACGAAGGAGGCGCCGGGAGAGATCGACATGCGCTGCTATCTCGCGAACCTGAACGCGGAGCTGGTGGATATCCGCGGGCTGCGCAAGAAGCGCCCGGGGCTCTACGACCCCGACAGCTACGCCAAGTCGCAGCCGTTCGCGCGGATGCTTCGCGCAAAGGGATCGACGGGCATCGTGTGGGATAGCGTGCGCAATCCTGGCGGCGAGTGCGTGGCCGCGTTCAAGCCGCGCGCGCTCAAGCCGGCGATCCAGGGGCCGCACCTGGCGTTCGTGTGGGATGGGGAGCGGATCGCGAGCTATTACGAGAAGCGGGGGTTGGAGAAGGTGAGCTAGGGAGCTTCGGAAGCCGTCACCTCAGGCAACCGCGTGGCCAGCACCTCATCCACCCGGTTGTGGTCCACGCCGACGACCTCGAACTCCCAACCCCGGTAGCGGAATTTCTCGGCCCGCTTGGGGATCTTGCCCATGTGCGCGACCACGAAGCCGCCGACCGTGTGGTAGAGCCCCTGCGTCTCGTCGGCCAGGCCCGCGAGCCCCAGCTTGTCCTGCATTTCGTCCACGGGGAGCAGCCCGTCGAGGAGCCACGACCCATCCTCGCGTTGCGCGGCCAGCGCCAGCGCGGGGTCGTTCGCGCCCGGCATCATGTTGCCGGCCATCGTCTGGAAGAGGTCGGCGATTGTGACCACCCCTTCGGTCACGCCGAACTCGTTCACCACCAGCGCGAAGATGGCGCCGTGGTCGCGGAAGTGCCTCAGGAGCTCCATCAGCGTGAGCGACACCGGCGCGTACAGCGGCGGCGTCATCGGCAGGTTGAGGAAATCGAGCTCGCCGGCCGTGGCCGCCCGCAGGAGCGACCGGCTTTCGGCGATGCCGACCACGTGCTGCAGGTCGCCCTTGCATACGGGATAGCGGCCGTGCGGCATGTCGCGAAGCACGTGCAGGTTCTCGTTGCGCGATCGCTCGACATCGATAAAGGCTACGTCCTTCAGCGGCGTCATCACCGCGGCCACGTGCCGGTTCTCGAGCAGGAAGACGTTCCCCAGCAGGTGGCTTTCCTCCGGGGCGATGGCGCCCACGCGCTCGCCCTCGTCCAGCGCGGCCATGATGTCCTCCACGCCGATCACCTCGGGCGCCGAGCGGAAGGGCAGGAGCTTCAGCACCAGGTCCGCGGACCACGAGAGCAGCTTGATGGCAGGCGAGAGCACGCGGATGAAGAGGTGCATGAAGGGTGCCACCAGGCTCGCCACTTTCTCCGGATACGCGAGCGCGATGCGCTTGGGCACGATCTCGCCGAATACGATGGCGAATGCGGTGACCACCACGACGGTGGTCGTGATCGCCACCTCCGACTTGACGGAGGCCAGCATCGGCAGCGACGCCTCGATGAAACGCTCGATGTCGCCGGCGAGCGCCGCCTCGCCGAAGATGCCGGCAAGAAGGCTTGCCGCCGTGAGTCCCATCTGCGTGGCGGCGATGAAGCGCGACGGCTTGGCCTTGATCTGCAGGGCGCGCGCGGCCGAAAGATCGCCGGCGTCGACCAGCATCTGCAGCCGCGACCGGCGCGACGCGGCCAGCGCCATCTCCGTCAGGGCGAAGAATCCGCAGGTCAGGATGAGCAGGGCGACGATGGTGAGCGCGGTCATGCGCGAGTTTCCGGGGTTCCCTTCAGGGAGTCTATCGGTTCCCGGCCGGTGCGGCCGCCTGTCCCGCCGCGGCCAGCGTCCAGGGCAGCACCGTTCCCGACTCGGCGCACGCCTTCACCGCTTCCACCGCCGGCCCGATCTCGAACCCCTGCGCCGCCATCCACTTGTCGTTGTAGTAGCTGTGCCCGTAGCGCACGCCGCTGTCGCACAGGATCGTCGCGATGGATCCCCTCTCGCCCGCCTCGTGCATCCGCCTGGCCAGGTGCAGCGTGGCGATGAAGTTGGTGCCCGTCGAACCACCGCATCGCCGCCCCATGACCTTCTCCAGGTAGCGGATCGCCGCCAGCGACGCGATGTCCGGAATCTTCAGCATCCCGTCCACGATGCCGGGAAGGAAGGACTTCTCCACGCGCGGCCGCCCGATGCCCTCGATGAGCGAGTTGGTCGCGATCTTCAGGGACGAGTCGCCCGAGGCGAACGCGTCGAAGAACACCGAATTCTCCGGGTCGGCCACGCACACCCGCGTGTCATGGCACCGGTAGCGGATGAAGCGCCCGATGGTGGCCGTGGTGCCCCCCGTGCCGGCGCTGCACACGATCCAGCGCGGGATGGGGTGCGGCTCGCGCTCCATCTGGCTGAAGATCGACTCCGCGATGTTGTTGTTGCTGCGCCAGTCCGTGGCCCGCTCGGCGTAGGTGAACTGGTCCATGTAGTGGCCGCCCAGCTCCCGGGCGAGCCGCTCCGATTCGCCGTACACCGCGTGCGGGTCGTCCACCAGGTGGCAGCTCCCTCCATAGAATTGAATGGCTGCGATCTTCTCCGGCGAGGTCCTGGCCGGCATGACCGCGACGAACGGCAGCCCGAGCAGCCGGGCGAAGTACGCCTCCGACACCGCGGTGGAGCCCGACGAGGACTCGATGACGGTGCTCTTCTCGTGCAGCCACCCATTGCAGAGCGAATAGAGGAAGAGCGAGCGCGCCAGGCGATGCTTGAGGCTTCCCGTCGGGTGGCTCGACTCGTCCTTCAGGTAGATGTTCACGCCCGGGCAGGCGGGAAGGGCGAGCGGGATGAGGTGCGTGTCGGCCGAGCGGTTGAAGTCCGCCTCGATTCGCCGAACCGCCTGCCGGATCCATAGGGTGTCGTTCATGGGGTGCTCCTGCAGGCGGGGGAGTGGGGACGTGGCCGAATTCTACGATGACCTCACCGCTGGTCCCTCACCCGCAAGCGGGAGCGGGAAGCCTCGATGTGGCGAAGTGGAGTAACTTTCTTCTTTCCACCCAGACGACGCACGACCATGAAAACGACCACGCGCACTTTCTCCGCCCTCCTCGCTTTTCTCGCCCTTGCCGCCACGGCGGCGCTTGCCCAGCCCTACCCGACCAAGCCCATCAAGCTCATCGTCCCCTTCCCGCCGGGCGGCGCCGTCGATGTCTACGCCCGCACGGTCCAGCCCGCGCTCGCCGAGAACCTCGGCCAGACCATCATCGTCGAGAACAAGACGGGTGCCAGCGGCATGATCGGCGCCGATTCCGTCGCCCATGCCGCGCCCGACGGCTACACCGTGCTCGTGGGCAACGTGGCCACGCTCGCGATGAAC
>JAGRPO010000170.1 GCA_019449455.1 Betaproteobacteria bacterium
ACGCTGCCGGCGCCCAGGAAGAGGCAGGCCTTGAAGAACGCGTGCGTGTAGACGTGGAAGACGGCCACGCCGTAGGCGCCCACGCCGAGGGCCACGAACATGAAGCCCAGCTGCGAGACGGTGGAGTAGGCGAGCACCTTCTTGATGTCGTCCTGCGCGACGGCGATGGTGGCGGCCATGAGCGCGGTGAGCGCGCCGACCGCCGCGATGACGGTCGAGGCCTCCGGCGCGTGCAGGTAGATGCCCGACATGCGCGCGACGAGGTAGACGCCCGCGGTCACCATCGTCGCCGCGTGGATGAGCGCGGAGACGGGCGTGGGGCCCGCCATGGCGTCGGGCAGCCACACGTAGAGCGGGATCTGCGCCGACTTGCCGGTGGCGCCGATGAAGAGAAGGATGCCCACCAGGCTCGCGGAGACCGCCGGGACGGAGGCGCCCGCGAACGCCGCGTTGATCCTCGGCATGTCGAGCGTGCCGATGGCCGAGTAGATCACGAACATGCCCAGCAGGAAGCCGGCGTCGCCGATGCGGTTGACGATGAAGGCCTTCTTGCCCGCGGCGGCCTTCTCCATGTCGCCGAACCAGAAGCCGATGAGGAGGTAGGAGGCGAGCCCCACGCCCTCCCAGCCGACGAAGAGCACCAGCAGCGACTTGCCCAGCACCAGCAGCAGCATGAAGACGAGGAAGAGGTTCAGGTACGCGAAGTAGCGCGCGTAGCTCTTGTCCTCGTGCATGTAGCCGATGGAGTAGATGTGGATGAGCGTGCCCACGCCGGTCACGATGAGCGCCATCACCGCGGTCAGGCGGTCGAACCAGAAGGCGACCTCGAAGGTGTCCTGCCCGACCATCGTCCAGACGTAGGCCGTCTCGGCGATCGGCGACCAGCCGCCGGCCTTCAGGTCGAGGAAGCACTTCACCGTCACCGCGAAGGCGATGGCGGGCATCCCGCAGCCGACCGCGGACACGAAGCCCTTGCCCAGGCGGTTGCCCGCGAGGCCGTTCAGCACGAACCCGGCGAGCGGCAGGACGACGATGAGGGTGAGAAGTCCCATGACCCGTTAGCCTTTGAGGTCCGTGTAGGACTCGATGTCGAGCGTGCGCTTGCGGCGCACGAGGAGGAGCACCACGGGGATCGCGATCGCGATCTCCGCCGTGGCGACCACGAAGATCAGGAACACGAGCACCGCGCCCACCGCGGACCCCATCGTGTGCGCGAAGGTGACGAGGCTCAGGTTCACGCCGTTGAGCATGAGCTCCATGCACATGAGCATCACCAGGACGTTCCTGCGGATGATGACGCCGGTGAGGCCGAGGGCGAAGAGCGAAGCCGCGAGGACCTGCAGCATCTGCACCTTATCCACGGTCGTGCCTCCGGTTTTCCTTGATCACGGCGAGCGCCGCGACCACGGCGGCCAGCAGGAGCACGGACGTGAGCTCGAAGTGCAGCCAGTACTCCGACAGGAACGCCGCCGAGAAGCGCGTGATGTCGAAGGGCTCGCCCGCGGCCCCGCGCGGGGCGTGCGGGAGGTCGTTCCAGTAGCCCACCGCGAGCGCCTCGGCCAGCAGCGCGAACCCGATGAGGCCGGGCCAGAAGAACTTCGAGTACTTCCCGCCGGAGGCCGCCTCGTCGCGCGGGTCGAGCAGCATGATGGCGTAGACCATGAACACCATCACCGCGCCCACGTAGATGAGCACCTGGAAGGCGGCGATGAAGTGCACGCCCAGCAGGCCGTACACGCCGCCCAGGAAGACCATGCAGGAGACGAGCGCCATCGCCACGCGCATCGGCTGGCGCAGCACCAGCATGAGGGCGGCGCTCACGAACGCGCAGCCGGCGAACGCCCAGAGGAGCAGCGTGTCGAGGTGGGCGAGGAAATCGCTGATCATGATCGGTCCGCCTTGCCGGCGCCGGGCGGGGCCGGGGGATAGGGCTTCGCCACGTCGCCCTGCGGCTGCCACTGGAGGAGCTCCTCCTTGGCGAGCCACATGGTCCGGCGGTCGTCGGAGGGAAGGTCCGGCACTTCCTTGGCCATGCGGATGGCGTCCTCGGGGCAGGCTTCCACGCACAGCCCGCAGAACACGCAACGGGAGTAGTCGATCTCGAAGCGCACGGGGAACTTCGGGTGCGCCGTGTCGGCCGGGTCGAATCCCGCCTCGATCTCGATCACCTTGGCCGGGCAGACCGTCGCGCACATGTTGCAGGCGATGCACTGCGGCGATCCGTCGGGACGGCGCGTGAGGACGTGCTTGCCCCGGTTGGCGGCGGCATAGTCCCAGCGCGTCTCCTCGGGGTAGTACGTGGTGAGCGCGCCCTTGCGGCCGGTCATCCACTTGGCCATGTTGCGCAGGAACACGCCGCCCGTGATGAAGAGGCCGCGCAGGATCTCGGGCAGGTAGGAGCGCTCCCACAGGCCCATCTCGGCCTCGTTCCAGTACTGCTTGCGCACGTGGGGTTTGCGGCTCATGCGCGCAGCGCCCAGACGGCCACGGCGGTCACGCACAGGTTCGCGAGCGCCAGCGGGAACATGAACTTCCAGGCGAACGTCAGCACCTGGTCGTAGCGGAAGCGCGGCAGCGTCCAGCGGATGAGGATCTGGAAGCTGCACACGATGAACACCTTCAGGAGGAACACCGCGAGCTGCGTGACCACCACGGCGCCGTGCGGCATCGCGACCGTTCCCCCGCCCGGGAAGGCGAACCCGGCGTCCGTCATGAACGGCAGGTTGTAGCCCCCGAGGAAGAGCGTGGTGAACAGGGCGCCGACGATGGCGATCTCGATGAACTCCGCGAACATGAAGAGGCCCATCTTCATGGCGCTGTATTCGGTGAAGTAGCCGGCGATCAGCTCGCTCTCCGCCTCCGGCAGGTCGAAGGGGATGCGCTTGTTCTCGGCGATGGCGGCCGCGAGGAAGAGGATGGCCGCGAAGGGCTGGTAGACGATGCCCCAGGCGGGCAGGAAGCCCAGGACCGTCCCCGACTGCATGCGCACGATCGTGTCCAGGTTCACGGTGCCGAAGATGAGGATGAGCCCCAGGACCGTGAGGGCGAGCACCAGCTCGTAGGAGATCATCTGCGAGCCGGCCCGCAGCGCCCCGAGCAGCGAGAACTTGTTGGACGACGACCACCCGGCGAGCATCGCGCCGATGATGGTGAGGCCGCTGAAGGCGAAGACGATGAGGATCCCGGCGTCGAGGGTTGCGATCTGCATCGGCCAGGACTTCTCGCCGAAGAAGCCCGCGAGCGGCGCCCAGAGCTTGGCCGGCGTGAGCGCGCCGCCGAAGGGAATCACCGCGAACACCAGGAGCACCGGCGTGAACACCACCCAGGGCGCCACGGCGTAGGCGTACCAGTCGTAGGTGCGCGGCTTGAAGTCTTCCTTGAGGAGCATCTTCAGGCCGTCGGCCATGCCGTGGAAGAGGCCCCACCACACGAGCTTCACCTTGGTGCCCGGGATGCGGATGTAGGCGCGGTTGGCGCCGATGCGGTCCGACATCACCGCGGCCTGCTTGCGCTCGACCCAGGTGAGGATGGTGCCGAAGCCCATCAGCACGCTGATCGCGTAGCCGATGAAGACCAGCGCGATGACGAGATCCGCGATCATTGGCCGCCTCCCGCCATTGCCGCGAGCGCCGGGAAGACCGCCTCGGCGTCCGCCACGCCCACGGGCTTCGCGAAGCACTTCGAGAACGCGCTCGTGACGCCGGCGAAATTGGTGTAGTGGCCGTCGCGCTCGGTCTGGATGGAGATGGGGATGAACACGTCGGCATGGCCGTTTTCCGGCTGCAGCCAGGCGTTCAGGTACACGATCTTCGCCTCCGGCGGGATGAGGCGGAAGTCGAAGCCCTCGCCCCAGACGAGGACCAGGTCCGCGTCCTTCGGGATCGCAGGCGCCGCATCGCCGAAGAGGGCGCGCGCGCCCGCTGTGTTGGGGTTCTTGTCGGCGCGGATGAGGATCGCGTCCTCGAGCACCTCGCCGGCCTGGGGCTCGTGGTCGGCCTTCACGAACGTCGTGAACCGCGAGCCGAGGGCCGCCTTGAACGCCGCCAGCTCCTCGTTGGAGCCCCAGCTCGAGACGACGGCCACCGGCTTCCTCGCCGAGGCGAGGAGCGAGCGCGCCTGCGCGAGCGCCCCGTGCAGGTCCGCGGGGCGGCCCTTGAGCATCGACACCTCGGCCCGCGCGCGGCCGAAGACCTTCGCGAGGTCGCGGCCCTTGTTGCAGATCCACGGCCCGTTGACCGCCGGGTTCTCGAGCGGCGTGACGCGCTGGATCCCCTCGTTCTGCGCGCGCATGTCGGCGGCGCGCAGCCTCCACTCGGGCCTGCGGTGCCAGAGGTTGACGGCGCAGCCGCGCGCGCATCCCGGGCATACCGAGGCCGCGGGCTTGAGGTACCACACGCGCGACTTGTGCAGGAACGAGCGCGACAGGAGCGCGCCCACCGGGCAGATGTCGATCACGTTGTCGGAGTACGCGTCGGCCTCGAAGCTGCCGTCCTCGGCCGCGCGCACCAGCGAGTGGTCGGCGCGGTTCTGCATTCCCAGCCCGAACGACATCGACACCTCGCGCGTGAACCGCACGCAGCGCGTGCACTGGATGCAGCGCTCGTTGTCCAGCACGATGCGCGCCGAGAGGTCGTAGTGCTTGGTCGCGTGCACCTTGGAGTCCACGGAGACCGAGCGCTCGCCGTTGTACTCGTAGTGGTAGTCCTGGAGCGTGCACTCGCCGGCCTTGTCGCAGATGCCGCAGTCGACCGGGTGGTTGAGGGTGATGAACTGGAGCGTGGCCTTCCTGCGCTCGCGCACCTTGTCCGAGTTCGTGTACACGACCATGCCCTCGGCCACCGGCATGTTGCACGCGATGTCCACCCACTCCCCGCCCTTGTCCTCGACGCCCACCACGCAGATGCGGCAGTTGCCCGGCACGGAGAGCTCCGGGTGCCAGCAGAAGTACGGGATGAAGATCCCGGCCGCCTTCGCCGCCTCCATGACGGTCTGGCCGGCGGGCGCCTCGATCTCGCGGCCGTCGATGGTCAGGCGAGGCATTCGAGCCTCCCGTCGAACCTGGAGCGCTTGCTCGTGATGAAGTGCTCGAACTCGTCGCGGTACTTGTTGAGGATGCCGACGGTGGCGTAGCCGGCGGCGTCGCCCATGCCGCAGATCGTGGTGCCGTCGTTCGCGTGCGAGATGGCGTAGAGGCGCTCGATGTCCTCGGGCACGCCCTTGCCGTCCACGATGCGGTCGATGATCCGGTGCATCCAGCCCATGCCCTCGCGGCACGGCGTGCACTGGCCGCAGGACTCGTGGTGGTAGAAGCGCAGGAGCACCTGCAGCAGGCGCACCATGCAGGTGCCCTCGGCGATCGCGATCATGCCGCCGGAGCCGAGCCCGGAGCCGGCCGGGTTCACCGACTCGTGGGACAGGGTGAGCGTCTCGATCTCGGCGCGCGTGAGGACCTTGGTGGAGATCCCGCCCGGGATCACGCATTTGAGCGTCGCGCCGTTGAGCATTCCGCCGCAGTCCTCGTCCAGGAACTTCACCCAGGGGTAGCCGTACTCGACCTCGTAGACGCCGGGCTTCGCGATGTGGCCGGAGATGGAGACGAGCTGCGTGCCGGGGCTCTTGGCGGTGCCCACCTTGCGGAACTCCTCCGCGCCCATGCGGATGATGCCGGTGACGTTGGCGAGCGTCTCGACGTTGTTGATCACCGTCGGGCGCTGGTAGAGGCCCTTGACGGTGAGGCGGGGCGGCCGGTTCCTCGGGTAGGGCTTGCGGCCCTCGATCGAGGTGATGAGGCCGGAGGCCTCGCCGCAGACGTACGAGCCGGCGCCGCGGTAGACGACGATGTCGAGGACGAAGTCGGTGCCGAAGGTCTTCGCGCCGAGGAGCCCCGCCGCGTAGGCCTCGTCCACCGCGCCCTGGATGCGGCGCCACGGCAGGTCGAACTCGCCCCGGATGTAGACGAAGGCGTTGCGCACGCCCAGCGCGTAGGAGGCGATGAGCATCGACTCGACGAGCAGGTGCGGCGCGTGCTCGAGGATCCAGCGGTCCTTGAAGGTCCCGGGCTCGCCCTCGTCGGCGTTGCAGCACAGGTAGTGCGGCTGGCCGTCGCCCGGCTTCATCACCGACCACTTGCGCCCGACCGGGAAGGCGGCGCCGCCGTGTCCCAGCAGGCCCGAGGCGGTGATCTCCTTGGTCACGTCGGCCGGCTGCATCGACTTCAGCGCCTTCTCGAGCGTGGCGTAGCCGCCGCGCGCGCGGTAGGCCTCGAGCGTGTGCGAGGTGGGCGTCACCTCGAAATCCATGATGAGCTGGCGGCCGGGCATGGTCAGCGAAGCTCCTCGATGAGCTTGTCGAGCTTCTGCGCGTCCATGTTCTCGTGGTAGGCCTCGTTCACCATCACGACGGGCGCGGTGCCGCAGGAGCCGAGGCACTCCACCACGGAGAGCGTGAAGCGCCCGTCCGGGGTGGTCTCGCCGGGCTGGATGCCGAGCTTCGCGACGAGGTGGCCGAGGATGCCCTCGGAGCCGCGCATGGAGCAGGCGATGTTGCGGCAGGCCTGCAGGTGGAACCGCCCGACGGGCTTCCTGCGCAGCATCGTGTAGTAGGAGAGGACTTCCTCCACCTGGATGCGGGGGACGTGGAGGTATTCCATGACGCCGACGATGTCCTCCTCGGCGACGTAGCCGCGATCCTCCTGGATGCGCTGCAGGCACGGCAGCACGAGCGAGGACTCGAACCCCTCGGGGTAGCGCTGCTTCATCTTCTCGAACTCGGGGATGAGGTGCTTCACCGGTCGCACTCCCCGCCGATCATGTTGATGGAGCCGAAGGTGGGCACGAGGTCCGCGAGCTGGTAGCCCTCGAGCAGCTTGGCCGCGCCGCCCATGTGCACGAAGCTCGGAGCACGCACGTGGACCTTGTACGGCACGCCCTCGCCGGTGGACACGAGGTAGAAGCCCAGCTCCCCGTTGGCGGACTCGTGGGCGTGGTAGATCTCGCCGGCGGGCACGCGCGGGCCCTCCATCACCAGCTTGAAGTGGTTGATGAGGGACTCGATCTCGCCGTACACGAGCGTCTTCTCGGGAAAGGTGCAGCGCCGGTCGTCCACGTTGATGGGGCCCGCGGGCAGCATGTCCATCAGCTGCCGGATCATGTGCACCGACTCGTCCATCTCGCGCATGCGAACGTAGTAGCGGTCGTAGTTGTCGCCCTTGATGCCCACGGGCACCTCGAAGTCGAGCTCGGCGTAGGCGAGGTAGGGCGTGTCCTTGCGAAGGTCGCGCGCCGCGCCGGTGGAGCGGAGCATCGGGCCGGTGTAGCCGAAGTCGAGCGCCTGCGCCGTGGTGAGGACGCCGACGTCGCGCATGCGGTCGATGAAGATGCGGTTCCTGTCCACGAGCCCGTGCACGCGGCCGATGAACTCCTCGTACTGGTCGAGGATCTCGGCCAGGCGCGTGAGCCACCCGGGCGGGAGGTCCCGCGCGAGGCCGCCGATACGCCCGTAGGAATGCGTGACGCGCGCCCCGGTGAGCGCGGCGATGTGCTCGTACATGTAGTCGCGGATCATCACCAGGTAGAGGAAGGCGGTCATCGCCCCCAGCTCCATCAGCGCGGCCGCGATGCACGTGAGGTGGTCGCACAGGCGGGAGTACTCCGACAGGAGCGTCCTCAGGTACTTCGTGCGCGGCGTGATCTCGACGCCCATCAGCCGCTCGACGGTGTCGCAGTAGGCGAAGTCGTTGATGAGCGGCGAGCAGTAGTTGAGGCGGTCGACGTAGGGAATGAGGTTGTGCCAGGTGTGCGACTCGCACTCCTTCTCGAAGCCGCGGTGCAGGTACCCGCAGTGGACGTCGACGCGGAGGATGCGCTCGCCGTCGAGCTCCGCGAAGATCTGGACCGTGCCGTGGGTCGCCGGATGCGACGGCCCGATGCTCACGACCACCGTGTCGTCGCGCTCTCCCGGCGCGAACGTGGGCCGGACGGGGTTCGGGATGCGGGGATTGGCCGCCATGCCTACTCGCCTCCCCGCTCGGCCGCGGCGTCGCGGTAGGGAACGAGCGGCTGCTCGCGCTCCTTCGGGTAGTCCTTGCGCAGCGGGTGCCCCACGAATCCCTCGTAGAGGAGGATCGGTCGCAGGTCGGCGTTGCCGTCGAACACGATGCCGTACATGTCGTGGCACTCGCGCTCCATGAACGCGGCCGACCCGAAGAGCGGCGTGAGCGAGGCGACGACGGGGTTCGACTCCGGCACGCGCGTCTTCAGGCAGACGCGCACGTTGTCCGTCGTCGAGTAGAAGTGCCAGACCACCTCGAAGCGGGGCTCCTGCCCCGGCCAGTCGACGGCGGTCACGTCGAGGAAGATGTCGAACGCGAACTCCGCCTTCAGCGAGCGCGCGGCCTGCGCGACCGCGTCCGGCGCGAGGTTCACGACCAGGATGCCGTGCATGACGCGGGCCTCCTCCTCCCTTGCCGCAAGGCGGGTCGTGATCCGGTCGAAAACCTCTGCGCCCATCAGAAATCCTTCGTGATGATCGGGTGCTTGTCGCGGGCAATCCTGTCCTGCAGCTTCATGATCCCGTCGATCACCGTCTCGGGGCGCGGCGGGCACCCGGGGATGTAGATGTCCACGGGGATGATCCTGTCGATGCCGGCGACCGCGGCGTAGTTCTGGTAGAAGCCGCCGCTCGTGGCGCACACGCCGAAGGCCATCACCCACTTCGGCTCGCACATCTGCTCGTACACCTTGAGCAGGATCGGCGCCTGCTTGTGCGTGACGGTGCCCACCACCATCAGGAGGTCGGACTGGCGCGGCGAGAAGCGCGGCAGCGCGGCGCCGAAGCGGTCCGTGTCGTAGGGGGTGGAGCTGACCGCCATGAACTCCATGGCGCAGCAGGCGGTGACGAACGGGTAGGGAAACAGAGAGAACTTGCGCGCCCAGCCGACCAGCTCGTCCTTGCGCGTCGAGAGGTACTCGAAGGCCGCGGACTTGCCGGTGGCCTCCGCCGGATGGATGGGGATGGTGCGCGGGTTCACGGTCATTGCCTCACGGCCTCGAGCAGCCTCGCCTTGTACACGTACAGGAGTATCAGCACCAGCAGGAACACGAAGATCCCCAGCGTGAAGAGCATGAATCCGGTGAGGGGCTGGGCGCCGAGGGCCCAGATGAAGAGGAACACCGTCTCGAGGTCGAACAGGATGAAGATGATGGCCACCGCGTAGTACTTGATCGGCACCGCCTTCACGTTATGGGTGTCGACCGGGGTGGCGCCGCACTCGAAGGGCTCCAGCTTCGTCTCGGTGTCCTGCGGCTTCGGCCCCAGGACGCGGTTCAGGAGAAGCATGATGGCCACGACGCCGAGGATCGCGGCCATGTACAGGAGGAAGACTACATAGGGGTTCATCGTTGTTTTCTGGCGGCGGGACCTGCGGCCGCTTTCCTGCCACCGGCAGATTAGCCTTTAGTCCAACCTGTCGTTTGATGCACGTCAATCCGCGACCGGGAGGCGGAAACGCCGTTTCGCCGCAACGGGCAAAATGCAGGCCATGAAAAGAAGCAGAGCCGCCGCGATCGGGGGGGCGCTCGCGGTGTGCGTCGCGTCCGGCGCCCTGTGCGCGTGGCTCGGCACGCCGTTGCCCTGGATGATCGGGCCGCTGGCGGGCATGGCGATCTTCCAGTTCGGCGGCGCGAGCCTGGAGTCGCCGCCGTTCGGGCGCGAGGCCGGCCAGCTCGCCATCGGCGTCGCGCTGGGACTCTACTTCACGCCGACGGTGGCGCGCGAGCTGCTGGCGCACGGGCCGACGCTCGTCGCGGCCGCCGCGAGCGTCTTCCTGATCGGGGTCGCCGCGAGCGCCTTCCTCGAGCGCGCCGCGCGCGTGGACCATGCGACGGCCTTCTTTTCCAGCGCGATCGGCGGCGCGGCCGAGATGGCGAACCTCGCCGAGCGGCACGGCGCGCTGGTGGACCGCGTGGCCGTCGCGCACTCGCTGCGCCTGCTGGTCGTCGTGACCACCATTCCCGTGGCGATGACCCTGCTGGGCCAGACCGGCACCGACGACTACCGGCCCGTCGCCGTCCCGTTCGACCCGCCGGGGCTCGCCCTGCTCGTGGCGCTCGCGCTGGCGGCCGCGTTCGCGTGGCGGAGCACGCGGCTGCCCAACCCCTTCATGATGGGCCCGCTGCTTTTCACGATCGCGCTCACGACGGGCGGAGCCGTCTTCTCCTCCGTCCCTTCGTGGGTCACGAACGCCGCGCAGCTCCTTCTCGCGTGCAGTCTCGGCGCGCGCTTCCAGCAGAGCTTCGTGCGGGAGGCGCCGCGGTTCATGGCGGCGGTGCTCGCCTCGGTGGCCCTGATGCTCGTGCTCGGCGTGCTCGCGGCGCTGGGCCTCGCGTGGATGGCGGGGCTCCTGCCCGCCACGCTCCTCCTCGCCTGCGCGCCGGGCGGCATCGCCGAGATGTCGATCACCGCGAAGGTGCTTCGCGTCGGCGTGGCCTTCGTCACCGCCGCCCACGTGATCCGCTTCGCGATCGTGGTGCTCGCCACGGAGCCGGCCTACCGCTACCTCGCGAAGCGACGCGCCGCGCCATAGGCGGCGACCGTCGCGCGGCCGGGGGACGTGTCTCGCGCTATGATCATGGCGATGGAGAGTCCGCCTTGACCGCCCGCCGCAAGCGCCCCGAGGAGCTGCGCAGCCACCGCTGGTACGGGGTGAACGACCTGCGCTCGTTCGGCCATCGCTCGCGCACCTCGCAGATGGGCTTCCACCGCTCCGACTACGCGGGCAAGCCCGTCATCGCCATCGTCAACACCTGGAGCGACATCAACCCCTGCCACACGCACTTCCGCCAGCGCGCGGAAGAGGTCAAGCGCGGCGTCTGGCAGGCGGGGGGCTTCCCCGTGGAGATGCCCGCGCTCACGCTCTCGGAGCCGTTCCAGAAGCCCACCACGATGCTCTACCGCAACCTCCTCGCGATGGAGACCGAGGAGCTGCTGCGCTCGTATCCCGTCGACGGGTGCGTGCTGATGGGCGGCTGCGACAAGACGACGCCGGCGCTCATCATGGGCGCCCTGTCGATGAACCTGCCGTCGATCTTCGTTCCCGCCGGCCCGATGCTGCGCGGCGACCACCGGGGACAGTTCCTCGGCAGCGGCAGCGACACCTGGAAGTACTGGGCGGAGCTGCGGGCCGGCAACATCACCGAGGAAGAGTGGCAGGGCGTCGAGAACGGCATCGCGCGCTCGCCCGGCCACTGCATGACGATGGGCACGGCATCCACCATGACGAGCGCCGCCGAGGCGATGGGCCTCACGCTGCCGGGCGCCGCCTCCATTCCCGCGCCCGACTCGCGCCACGCGCAGATGGCCACGCTCTCCGGCAAGCGGATCGTGGACATGGTCTGGGAGGACCTGAAGGTGCGCGACATCGTGGATGCGCGCGCCGTCGACAATGCGGTGACGGCGGTGCTCGCCCTGGGCGGTTCGACCAACGCGATCGTGCACCTCGTGGCGCTGGCGCGCCGGGCGGGGGTCGCCCTCGACCTCGCGCGCTTCGACGCGCTGGCGAGGAAGACGCCCGTTCTCGCGAACATCCGTCCGTCGGGAGAGTTCCTGATGGAGGACTTCTTCTACGCCGGCGGGCTCCGCGGCCTGCTCGCGAGGCTCGGCGACCTTCTCGACGCGTCGGCGCCCACGGTGAACGGACGCACGCTCGGCGAGAACCTGGCCGGCGCCGCCGTGTGGAACGACGAGGTGATCCGCACGCGCGACAATCCGCTGGTCGCCTCCGACGGCCTGGCCGTCCTCACGGGCAACCTCGCGCCGCGCGGCGCGGTGATCAAGCCGCCGGCGATGGAAGCGCGCCTGCGCAGGCACACCGGCCCCGCCGTCGTCTTCGCCAGCTACGACGACATGGCCGCGCGCATCGACGACCCGGCGCTGCCGGTCACCGCCGACTCGGTCATCGTGCTCCAGGGCGCCGGGCCGCAGGGCGCGCCCGGAATGCCCGAATGGGGCCAGCTTCCCATTCCGAAGAAGCTCCTCCAGGAAGGCGTGCGCGACATGGTGCGCATCTCGGACGCGCGCATGAGCGGCACGAGCTATGGCGCGTGCGTCCTGCACGTCACGCCCGAATCCCACGTGGGCGGCCCGCTCGCGCTGGTGCGGGACGGCGACCGGATCTCGCTCGACGTCGCCGCCCGGCGCCTCGAGCTGCTCGTGGACGACGCCGAGCTCGCGCGCCGGCGCGCCGCATGGAAGGCGCCGCAACCGCGCTACTCGCGCGGCTTCGGCAGCCTCTACCTCGCGCACGTGACGCAGGCCGACCAGGGCTGCGACTTCGACTTCCTCGAGGACGGCGCGGCCACGCCCGACCCCGAGATCCACTAGCGAAAGACAGGCACGCCTTGAAACCGACCGTCCTGCAACTGGGCCCGATGCTGCCGCTGGTGGAACAGGGCCTCGCCGCGAGCTACACCCATCTCCTCCTGGCCAAGGCGCCCGACGCGGCGCTCTTCCTCGCCGAGCACGGCGCCGCCGTCGACGCCGTCGTCTCCTCGGGCAGGGCCGGCGTGAACGCCGCGCTCCTCGACGCGGTGCCCAACGCGCGGATCGTCGCCCACTTCGGCGTCGGCTACGACAACGTCGACGTCGAGTGCGCGCGCGGCAAGGGCGTCGTCGTCTCGAACACCCCCGACGTCCTCACCGATTGCGTGGCCGACCTCGCCATGGGCCTCGTGATCGACGTGGCGCGCGGCGTCTCGGCGGGCGACCGCTACGTGCGCGCCGGTCGGTGGCCGAAGGGCCCGATGCCGCTCGCCACGAAGGTGAGCGGCAAGCGGCTGGGCGTCGTGGGGCTGGGCCGCATCGGCCGCGCCATCGCGGCGCGCGCCGAGGGCTTCGACATGGAGATCCGCTACCACAACCGGCGGCAAAGCCCGGACGCTCCCTACCCGTTCGAGCACTCGCTCCTCGAGCTGGCCCGCTGGTGCGACTTCCTCATGGTGGCCACCTCCGGCGGGGAGGCGACGCGCGGGCTCGTCTCGGCGGCCGTGATCGAGGCGCTCGGGCCGGAAGGCTTCCTCGTGAACATCGCGCGCGGCTCCGTGGTGGACGAGCCGGCCCTCGTCGCCGCGCTGGCGGCAAGGCGGATCGCCGGCGCCGCGCTCGACGTCTTCGCCGACGAGCCGCGCGTGCCCGAAGCGCTCCTCGCGATGGACAACGTCGTGCTCACCCCGCACATCGCGAGCGCCACGACGGACACCCGCGCCGCGATGGGCCAGCTCGTGCTGGACAACCTCGCGAGCTTCTTCGAAACCGGTCGCGCCCTCACGCCCGTCTGACCCGCCTTGCAGGAGACCCCCATGAGCACTCCGTACCGTTCGCCCCCCAACCGGTTCCGCACCGACCTCCTGGCGCGCAAGCGCCTCATCGGCTGCTGGTGCTCGCTCGCCAACCCCGTCACCGCGGAGGTGCTCGGCCTGGCGGGCTTCGACTGGCTGCTGCTCGACGGCGAGCACGCGCCCAACGACGTGAGCACGCTGGTGCCGCAGCTCATGGCCCTGAAGGACAGCCCGAGCGCCCCCGTCGTGCGCCCGCCCTGGAACGAGCCGGTGGTCATCAAGCGGCTCCTCGACGCGGGCTTCCACAACTTCCTCATGCCCTTCGTGGAGTCCGCGAAACACGCGCGCGCCGCGGTGGCCGCGACGCGCTATCCGCCGCGCGGCATCCGCGGCGTGTCGGTCTCCCAGCGCAGCAACCGCTTCGGCACGGTGCCCGATTACCTCGGGATCATCGACGACAACATCGCCGTCATGGTGCAGATCGAGAGCCGCGGCGGGCTGGAGGCCATCGACGCGATCACGGCGGTGGACGGCGTCGACGGCCTCTTCGTCGGCCCGCAGGACCTGGCCGCGGCGCTGGGCCATCTCGGCAATCCCGCGCACCCGGACGTGCAGGCCGCCATGAAGCACGTCTTCGAGCGCGCCGTGGCCGGCGGAAAGCCCGCGGGCACGCTCGCGCCGGTGGAAGCCGACGCCCGCCGCTACATGGAGTGGGGCGCGACCTTCGTCGCCGTGGGCAGCGACCTCGGCCTGTTCCGCGCCGGCACGCAAGCGCTCCGCGACAAGTTCCCGTCGTAGGTCGCGCTCCCGACAGCCGGCCGTCTCCGTGAAGCGGGGACGGGCGCCTATGCGGCTTCGCCCGCGGCGTGGCCCGAGGCCCAGGCCCACTGGAAGTTGAAGCCGCCGAGGTGGCCGGTGACGTCGACCACTTCGCCGATGAAGAAGAGCCCCGGAACCGCGGCAGCCTCCATCGTCTTCGACGAAAGCCCGCGCGTGTCGACCCCGCCCAGCGTCACCTCGGCCTTGTCGTAGCCGAGCGTGCCGGAGGGATGCACCGGCCAGTCGCCCAGCGCGCGCGCCGCCTCCTCGATCGCCTTGTCGGAGAGTTCGGCCACGGGTTTCTCGAGGCCGTGCGCGTCGCACCACGCCTGCGCGAAGCGCTTCGGCATCCGCTCGGCGAGGAGCGTGGCGAGGTGCGCCTTCGCGCGGCGGTTCGCGGCGAGCCACGCGCGCGCATCGGTGCCCGGCAGCAGGTTCACGTGGATCGGGTCCGACGCGGGGCCGTCCTGCCAGTACGAGGACGCCTGCAGGATCGCCGGGCCGGAAAGGCCCCGGTGCGTGAAGAGCACGCTTTCGCGAAACCGCCCGCCGCGGCAGGAGACCTCCGCGTCGAGGGAGGCGCCGGACAGGTCGCCGTAACGGGCGAGCGTCCCGGGGTCGAGGCTCAGCGGCACGAGCGCGGGCCTGGGCGGCACGATCGCGAGGCCGAACTGCTCCGCCACGCGGTAGCCGAAGGGCGTGGCGCCGACTTTGGGCACCGTGAGCCCGCCGGTGGCGATGACGAGCGACGAGGCGTCCACGGGGCCGGCCCCGGTGTCGGCCCGGAACCGCCCGCCGTCGCGCGAGATCGCGCGCACCTCGCACGGCCTGCGCCACTCGACGCCTCCCGCGTCGCACTCGGCCTTGAGCATGTCGATGACCTGGGTGGCGCTCCCGTCGCAGAAGAGCTGGCCCAGCGTCTTCTCGTGGTACGCGATGCCGTGCCGCTCCACGAGCGCGACGAAATCCCGCGGCGTGTAGCGCGCCAGCGCCGAGCGGCAGAAGTGCGGGTTCCTCGAGAGATAGCTGGCGGGCGTGGCGTGCAGGTTGGTGAAGTTGCAGCGCCCGCCGCCGGAGATGCGGATCTTCTCGCCCAGCTTCGGGTAGTGGTCGACGAGGAGCACGCGCCGGCCGCGCTGCCCGGCCGTTGCCGCGCACATCATGCCCGCCGCACCCGCCCCGATCACGACGACGTCGTAGTGCGCTGGGTCGTTGCGAGCCATGGTTCCCGCAGTGTAGCAAGCCGACCGCAAGCGCCCTCCGCGCGGCAAGGAAAAGGCCCGCCGAAGCGGGCCCTTCCGTGCCGCGGGACCGGTCGCCCGCCTACATCTTCTCCGCCTCGTGGCAGGTGCCGCAGGCGTTGGTGTACGGGATCGGCATGGCCTTGCCCGGCTCGACGCCCTTCACGCCCTTGTTGGCGATGCGAGGCACGTCGAAGAGGTGCGAGGTGATGTCGTTCATCCAGTAGTTCTTGCCGCCCTTGCCCTCGATGCCCTCGCCCAGGCCCGCGCCCGTCTGCATGGTCTTGGTCATGTGGCAGTCCACGCAGGCGATCTTGCGGGTGTGCGGCTCGCCGACGGTCTTCGCGGTGTGCTCCTTCATGTCCACCTTGTGGCAGCTCGCGCACAGGCTGTCCTTGCCGTCGCGCACGGCCAGCCTGACCTGGTTCTTGAGGCCGGTCTTGCCGTGCGGGTCGTGGCAGTTGGCGCAGGACAGGATCTGGGTCTCGTTCACGTAGTGCTTCGAGCGGATCAGGTCGGTGCCCTGCTGGTGGTGCGCCTTGGAGTGCACGCCGTCGGGCCAGAAGTCGCTCTGGGCGGCATCCTCGCGCGTGGTGTGGTTCACGAGATACTCGTTGCGGCTGATGCCGGGGGTGAGCATCCGGTTGTCCTTGTTGATCGGCTGGTCGTTCTTCATCGTGCCCTGCGGCCGGCTGTGGCACTGGTTGCAGATGACCATGGAGCGCTCGGCGGCGAGCTTGTTGGGGCTCACGATGTAGGAGGCCTTCTTCCGCAGCGGCGCCTTGGAGTGGGCCGAGCCCGGGCCGTGGCAGGTCTCGCAGCCGATGTTCAGCTCGTTGGGCACGCCGTCGCCGTCGATGTCGAGCTCGCCGTTGGGGTCGTTCACCGCGCCGGCCACGAAGCTGCCCTCCACCGTCGGGGTGAGCGTGTACCCGGTGAAGTGGCAGGACGCGCACTGGATCTCGAAGGACTTCGACTTCGGCGGGTCGATGAGCTTCTTCGTGGTCTCGTTGAAGAGCCAGTCGCCGTGGTAGTCGCGCCAGGGCTTGCGGGTGCGGTCGGCGCGGGCGTCCTTGCCCTCGGTGTTGTACTGCAGGAAGGGGTACGTCGCGTTGCCGACGCGAATGAGGTAGCGCTGCTTGTACACGCCGCCGCCGTAGGTCATCGCGACGGGATAGACGCGCGCCTTGTCGGAGGGATCGCGCGCGTTCTCGGTGCGCAGCTTGAGCGAGCCGTCCTTGTCGGTGAAGAAGGTGGCGGTGAAGCTCACCGTCTTCATGTCGGCCGGCGCCTTGTCCGAGACCAGGTACTTGTCGAAGCCGCGGCCCTTGTCGTAGCCGTGGAGGTAGAGCTTCGCCCCGGCCTGCAGCTTCTTCAGCCCGTCGTGCATGGCGGGGAAGCGGGAGGCGTCCTGCAGCTTGCTGGGCTTGCCGACGACCGAGATGCCGAGCTTGTGCGCGGTCTTCGTCATGTCGACGAAGTCGTCGTGGCATTTCAGGCACCGGGAGCTGCCGACGAAAGTCGCGTCGGCGGGAATCTTGCCGGAGACCTGGATCGCGAGCGGCTTGGCGGCGAGCTCGGCCGCCGTCATCGCCTTGTTGGCGAGCGTGCCGCCGGGCAGGTGCCTGTCGTCGTCCGGCGCGACGTAGACGAAGTACTTGCCGGCCACGGCGTTGGCGATGCTGAACTCGCCGCTGCCGTTCGTCACCGCCTGCTGGTACTTGTCGCCGTGGGCGGCGATGTTGTCCTCCATCGGCTCGTCGTCGTCGGCGTTGCGCCGGATGTTGAAGGACGGCGCCTTGCGAAGCTTGGCCACGTCGGCCGCGGGCACGAGATACACCGTCGCCCCGCCGATGGCCTGCTTGCCGCCGTCCGACACCGTCCCGCTGATCGCCTGCGCCGATGCGGCCAGCGGCGATAGCGCGAGGACTGCCGCGATCGCCATGCCCTTCAATCCGGTTCCCAAGTGAAGTCTCATCGCCTTTTTCCCTTTCCCTCTGTCGATTTGCCGTGCGGCGCCGCCGTCTCCAGCGACCCCCGCGAAAGCTCTTCCTCGAACAACTCCCTGAACAACTCCCAGACCCTTTCCTTCGCCCGCCGCAGCGCCTTCCTGCCCGCGGCCGTGACCACGTACGTGCGCCGGTTGCGCCTGCCGGCCTTCTCGATCGACGACCTGAGGTATCCGCCCTTCTCGAGGCCGTGGAGGACCGGGTACATCGTGCCGGGG
>JAGRPO010000171.1 GCA_019449455.1 Betaproteobacteria bacterium
GAAGGTGCTCGCCTACTCCACCGTCTCGCAGCTGGGCTTCATGTTCGTGGCCCTCGGCGTGGGCGCCTACGGCGTGGCCGTCTTCCACGTCTACACGCACGCGTTCTTCAAGGCCTGCCTCTTCCTGGGCGCCGGCAGCGTGATCCACGCCATGTCGGGCGAGCAGGACATCAAGAAGATGGGCGGCCTCGCGAAGAAGATCCCGGTCACCTTCGCGACCTTCGCCGTCGCCACGGCGGCGATCGCGGGCATCCCGCCGCTGTCGGGCTTCTTCTCGAAGGACGAGATCCTGTGGTTCGCGCTCGCGAGCGACCGGGGCGGCTCGTGGCTGCTGCTCGCCGTGATGTCCTTCACCGCGCTGCTCACCGCCTTCTACATGTTCCGCCTGCTTTGGCTCACGTTCTTCGGCAAGCCCCGGATGATCAAGGAAGTCGAGCACCACATCCACGAGTCGCCGCCGTCCATGACGGGCGTGCTCATCGTCCTCGCGCTGCTGTCGGCCGTCGGGGGGTTCCTGTCGATCCCGCACTTCCTCGAGCCCATGGTGGCGCTGCCCGGCGTGCGGCCGGAGATGGGCGCCTTCCACTACTGGGTGGTGGGCGGCTCGATCGCGATCGCCGCGGCGGGCCTCGCCGGCGCCGCCTGGTTCTTCTCGGGCGACGCCTCGCGCGCGGCGCGCGTGAAGGAGAACTTCGCGGGCCTCTACCGGGTCCTGTCGAACAAGTACTTCGTGGACGAGCTGTACGACCGCGCCATCAACCGGCCGCTGCTCTGGGTGTCGGACGCGGTGTTCCTCAAGCTGGGCGACCGGATGCTCCTCGACGGCACGCTGAACGGGCTCGCCTCCCTGGCGCAGCGCGCTGCGGGCCGGCTGTCGCGGGTGCAGACCGGCAGCCTCCACAAGTGCGCGTTCCTCGTGCTCGTCGGCATGGTGGCGAGCCTCGTCTGGATGTGGCGCAATGGCTGATAGCACGATCCTGTCGCTGGTCCTCTACCTCCCCGTCGCGGGCATGCTCGCCATCGCGGCGTTTCCGCCGGGGCGCGACGGCCTGGTGCGCGCGTTCACGCTCGCGGTGATGGTCGCGCAGTTCCTGCTGTCGATCCTGCTGTACGTGCACTTCGACCCGGCCGTGCCGGGCCTGCAGGCCGCGACCCGCCTGCCCTGGATCCCGTCGTGGGGCGTGACCTACATCATCGGGCTCGACGGCTACAACATCCTGCTCGTCCTGCTCACAACGTTCCTGGGCCCGCTGGTGACCGCCGGCGCGTTCAGCGCCATCACGAAGCAGGTGAAGCTCTTTTACGCGATGGTGTTCCTCATCCAGTTCGCGATGCTCGGCACCTTCGTCGCGCAGGACCTGTTCCTGTTCTACCTGTTCTGGGAAGCGATGCTGATCCCGATGTTCCTGATCATCGGCATCTGGGGCGGCGAGCGGCGTATCTACGCGACGGTCAAGTTCTTCCTCTACACCGCGTTCGGCAGCATCATGATGCTCGCCGCCGTGATCTACCTCGTGTGGTCGCTGTGGAGCACCACGGGCATCACCTCCTTCGCGTTCGCCGACCTCTACAAGGCGAGGCTGCCGCTGGACGCGCAGCAGTGGCTGCTCGCGGCCTTCGCGCTGTCCTTCGCGATCAAGGTGCCGATGGTGCCCTTCCACACGTGGCTGCCGGACGCGCACGTGGAGGCGCCCACGGCCGGCTCCGTGATCCTCGCGGGCGTGCTGCTCAAGATGGGGACGTACGGGTTCATGAAGCTGGGCTTCCCGCTCTTCCCGGACGCCACGCAGCTCGCCACGCCGTTCCTCGCGATCCTCTCCGTCGTGAGCATCGTCTACGGCGCCTGCCTCGCGCTGGTGCAGACCGACATCAAGAAGATCATCGCCTACTCCTCCATCAGCCACCTGGGCTACGTGATGCTCGGGCTGCTGAGCGTGGACCTCCTGGGCATCCAGGGCGCCATCGTGCAGATGGTGAGCCACGGGCTCGTCGCCGCCGGGCTCTTCCTCATGGTCGGCATGATCTACGAGCGCTGCCACACGCGGGAGCTGGCGGCCTACGGCGGGCTCGCGAAAGTCCTGCCGGTGTACTCCGTCTTCTTCCTCATCCTCACGCTCGCCTCGGTGGGCCTGCCCACGACCAGCGGCTTCACGGGCGAGTTCCTCGTGCTCATGGGCGCGTTCAACGCGGCGTGGCGCCACACCGCGGGCATCCCGGTCTGGGTCGCGGGCGTGGCCGTCTCGGGCGTGGTGCTGGGCGCGCTCTACATGCTCTGGTTCGCGCAGCGCTTCCTCTTCGGCGCCGAGCGCGTTCCGCACGGGCCGGTGGCGGACCTGAACCTGCGCGAGAAGTCGATCCTCGCGATCCTCCTGGTGGCAGTTTTCTGGCTCGGGCTCTTTCCGGATTCCGCGATGAAGCGCACGGAGCTCGCCGCGCGCGAGTACCAGGAGCTGGTCTCGGCGCCGCGCACGCCGCTCGCCACGAAACTCACCGGGCCCGTTCCCGCGGAGGCGGCGCGATGAACTTCACGGCCGTATCGATCGCCATGGCCCCGGAGCACCTGCTGCTCGCGGGCATCGTGGCGCTTCTCATCCTCGACGTCGTCTCGGGACGCGCGCGCGCCGCGCTGCCGCTCGCGGTGGCCTTCGTGTCGGCCGCGGCGATCGCGGCGGCCTGGCTCGGATTCACCGGCTGGACGGGCGCGCCCTTTCCCGGGCAGTTCGTCCTCACGCCGCCGGCCTCGTTCGCCAAGGCGATCATGCTGGCGCTCGCGGTGCCGGTGATCCTCTTCTCGAAGGACGACTTCGGCGAGGGCGAGTTCTACCCGCTCGTGCTCTCCTCGCTCTACGGCGTGTGCCTGCTCGCCTCGGCCGAGAGCTTCCTCACGCTCTTCCTCGGCATCGAGCTCATGTCGATCCCGGTGTACGTGCTGGTGCTGCTGGGATACCGCCGCCCCGAGAGCGCGGAGGCCGCGCTCAAGTACCTCGTGCTCTCCGGCACGGCGAGCGCCTCGTTCCTCATGGGCGCTTCCCTCATGTACGGCTCCACCGGCTCCCTCGGGCTCGCGAGCTTCGGGACGGCGCTTTCGTCGCCGGACCTGCTCGCCCGCACCGCGGTGGTGATGGTGGTGGCCGCGTTCTTCCTCAAGGCCGCCATCGTGCCGTTCCACGGCTGGGCGCCCGACGCCTACGAGGCCGCGAGCGTTCCGTCCACCGCCTACATGGCGGTGCTGGTGAAGGCGGGCGTGCTGGTGGCCGCGGCGCGCGTCTTCGGCACGGCGCACGTGGCCGAGCCGCTGGTGGGCCTGCTCGCGATCCTGCCGCTGGTGTC
>JAGRPO010000172.1 GCA_019449455.1 Betaproteobacteria bacterium
CCCGGCGCGCCCTGCCGCGTGAGCCTCGCGGACGCCGAGCCTGGCGAGGAGGTCGTGCTCGTCCACTACGAGCACCACGCGGTGGACTCGCCCTTTCGGGCGAGCCACGCGATCTACGTGCGCCGGGAGGCGCGCGAGGCTTACGATCGCGTGAACGAGCTGCCCCCGGCGCTGGCGACGCGGCTGCTCTCGGTGCGCGCGTTCGACGCCGCGGGCTTCCTGGTCGGCGCGGACGTCGCGCCGGGCCCGGAGCTGCCGGCGCTCGCGGCGCGGTTCCTCGCCGACCCGCGGGCGGCCTACCTGCACGCGCACTACGCGCGCCCCGGCTGCTTCGCCGCCCGAATCGACCGCGCCTGAGGGCCGCGTTTCGATGTCCGAAAGACGACGCGCGCGCCATGCACGCCAAGGCACACGAGCATTGCTTCGTGGCGAACTCCGTGGACTTCCCCGTGGAGAACGACCCGGGAATCGTCGCGGGCTGACAGGCGACTTCGGCAGCGGTCTGCGGGTTCAGGGCCCGCGGCCGGCGATCTTGCCGATCGCGAGGCGCGAGGGCTCGGCGGCCGTCCCTCCGGGCATCCGGCCGGCCGAGCCCGCCACGAAGATCGAGGCGTCCGCGCCGACGGTGACGCGGGAAGGCTGCAAGGGGATCCCGGCGGCCACGAGGAGCGCCACGCCGCCCTCACCGAACGTCGCGTCGGCGCCTCCCGAGGCGTCGAGCCGGACGAGGCTCGGCCTACCGTAGTCCCAGGGATCCAGCAGGTCGGAGGAGGCCGGTTTGTTGGGCCAGCCGGCGACCAGGATGCGGCCGTCGGCCTGAATGGCGGCGGACGTGGGGTGACCGAGTGCCGGCAGCGGGGAAGTGAGGCCACCCGTTCCCATCGCCATGTCCACCGCGCCGCCCGCCGTAAGCCACACGATCGAGCCGAAGCCCGGCCGGCCCACGATATTCGTGCGCTGGACGAGCGCCACGCGGCCGTCACCGCCCTCGAGGAACTCGATGAAGTCCGTCCCGACGTACTGCGGGTTGTCCACGTAAAGGCGCCCTTCCGTGCCGTAGGTCGTGTCGAGCGAGCCGTCTGGCATGAGCCGCGATACGCAGATCCGGATCCGCTCCCAATCGTCCCTCGCCGCCGTGTTCTTCCGGGCGACCAGGAACTTGCCGTCCGCGAGCCGCGCCAAGCGCACGACATGGAAGGAAGTGTCCGGCAAGCCCGGGCACTTCATCGCCTCCCCAGCCCTGGTCCCGAACTCCGGGTCAGGCACGCCGTCGACGTGTACCCGAGCGGCGACGATCGACCAGAATCGGCTCCCGTGAGCCGGGTCGCTGGTGCCCATGATCACGATCGAGCCGTCGGGCTCGCCGATCGTCTGCCATTGGTACACGGGCGCGAAGGAATAGAGCAGGGCGGGATCGACCGAGCCGTCGGCATTCAACCTGCGGACCATCGCCCACGGGTAGATCGCCGGGCACTCGTGCGGCGGCAGCGTGCAGATGTCCTGGCCGGCGTCCACGACCAGGGACCGCCCTGCGTCGATCGGAAAGGCCCCCGTGCCCACGTCGCGTCGCGGCACGGGATGGGTGATTCGCACGTATCCCGAGCCGGCGAAGCCGGGATCGGCGAGGCCCGAGGGGAGGACGCGGACGAACAGCGCTCCATTCGGAAGCCCCGTGCCGGGCACCGAGGTCCATCCGGCCGCGAGCAGCCGGCCGCTCCTGTCGATCGACAGGGAGCCTGCCGTGGTGGAGGTCGCGGCGAACTCCGGCGCCACGAGCTCGAAGAGCCCCGACCTGCCGAACGAAGGATCGAACTGGCCCGCCTTGGGCGGGGGTGGGGGCGGGGCCTCGCTGCCGCCGCCTCCGCCACAGGCCGAAACAAGTGCCGCGAACGCGAGGGCCGCGAACCGGGCCGGGAGCGTGGACGTGAAGGCTGGCGGGCGCATGGTGGAATTCCGGGGGGGAGCGGCGGTCGTGGTCGCCTCCCACGACTGAAATCTACACGATTCGCCCGCACGCACAAGGCGGCGCGGCATTGCATGTCCGAAAACGGCGAGCGCGATTGCGCGGGCGGCGGATAATGCCGCCATGTTCCTCGACCCCGACCAGTGCTACCGCGCCCTTCGCACCCACGACGCGCGCTTCGACGGGCGCTTCTTCGTGGGCGTGGGCACGACGGGAATCTACTGCCGCCCGGTGTGCACGGCGAAGACGCCGCTCGCGCGCAACTGTTCGTTCTATCCCAGCGCCGCGGCCGCGGAGGCGAGCGGCTTCCGCCCGTGCCTGCGCTGCCGGCCCGAGCTCGCCCCCGGCTACGCGACCGTGGACGCGAACCGGCGCCTCGCCCAGGCGGCCGCCGGCCTCATCGAGGACGGCCGGCTC
>JAGRPO010000173.1 GCA_019449455.1 Betaproteobacteria bacterium
CGCGTTCATGCGCGAGGCGCTCGCCCTCGCGGGCGCGGCGGCGGCGCAGGGCGAGGTGCCCGTCGGCGCCGTGGTGGTGAAGGACGGCGAGATCGTCGGCCGCGGATGGAACCGCCCCATCGGGGCCCGCGACCCGACCGCGCACGCCGAGATCGTGGCGCTGCGCGAAGCCGCGGCGCGGCTCGGCAACTACCGGCTCACGGGCTGCGAGCTCTTCGTGACGCTCGAGCCCTGCTGCATGTGCGTGGGCGCGATGCTGCACGCGCGGCTCGCGCGCGTCGTCTTCGGCGCGGCCGACCCGAAAACGGGCGCCTGCGGCGGCGCGGTGGCCCTGTCGGCGCAGGCGAAGCTCAACCACCAGACGGCGTTCGAGGGCGGAATCCTCGCCGCCGAGTGCGGGGCGCTGCTCAAGCGGTTCTTCGCCGAGCGCCGCTAGCGCGGGCGGGCGGGTCGCCGGGTGTAGAATTTCCCCGCTTCCCACCGCCTGCTGCGCCTCGATGCCCGCTCCCCGTTTCGTCCACCTTCGCCTGCACACGGAGTATTCGATCGTGGACGGGATGGCGCGCGTGGACGGCGCCGTCGACGCGGCGGTCGCCGACGGCATGCCCGCGCTCGCGATCACCGACGCCGGCAACCTCTTCGGGGCGGTCAAGTTCTTCCTCGCCGCGCGCGCGCGCGGCGTGCAGCCGGTGATCGGCTGCGACCTCGCGATCACCAACGACAGGAACCGCGACCAGGCCTCGCGCGTGGTCGTGCTGTGCCGCGACACGGCGGGCTACCTCGCCCTCTGCGACCTCATCACCCGGGCCTATGCCGAGAACCAGTGGCGCGGCCGGGCCGAGGTGCGGCGCGAGTGGCTCAAGGGCGTCGGCGGGCTCATCGTCCTTTCCGGGGCGGAATCGGGCGACGTGGGCGCCGCGCTGCTGGCCGGCGGCACGGCGCAGGCCGAGGCGCTCGCGCGCGAATGGGCGCAGGACTTCCCCGGCGCGTTCTACGTGGAGCTGCAGCGCGTCGATCCGGAGCGCAACGCGCCGTACGTGCGCGCGGCGGCGGCGCTCGCCGGGCGCCTCGGGCTCCCGGTGGTGGCCACGCACCCGGTTCAGTTCGTGAAGGCCGAGGAGTACACCGCCCACGAGGCCCGCGTCTGCATCGCACAGGGCTGGGTGCTGGGAGACGCCAGGCGCCCGCGCGATTTCCGCCCGTCGCAGTATTTCAAGACGCAGGCGGAGATGGCCGCGCTCTTCGCCGACCTGCCCGAGGCCCTCGAGAACTCCGTGGAGATCGCGCGCCGCTGCGCCTTCGAGTTCTCGCTCGGCAAGACCCGGCTGCCGGATTTCCCGAAGCCCGAGGGCGTGGCCGTCGGCGACTACCTGCGCGAGCTCGCCCTCGAGGGGCTGGACAGGCACCTCGCGGAGGCCTATCCGGAGCCCGCGCAGCGCGAGGCCGCCCGGCCCCGCTACCTCGAGCGCCTCGACTACGAGGTGAAGACCATCGAGCAGATGGGCTTCCCGGGCTACTTCCTCATCGTCGCGGACTTCATCAACTGGGCGAAGAAGAACGGCGTTCCCGTCGGGCCGGGCCGCGGCTCGGGCGCCGGCTCGCTCGTGGCCTGGTCGCTCGGCATCACCGGGCTCGACCCGCTTCGCTACGAGCTCCTCTTCGAGCGCTTCCTCAACCCCGAGCGGGTGTCGATGCCCGACTTCGACATCGACTTCTGCCAGGAAGGCCGCGACCGCGTGATCGAGTACGTGCGCGACAAGTACGGCGCGCAGAGCGTCTCCCAGATCGCCACCTTCGGCACGATGGCGGCCAAGGCCGTGGTGCGCGACGTCGGCCGCGTCCTGGGCATGGGCTACGGCGAGGTCGACCGGATCGCGAAGCTCATTCCCTTCCAGCTGGGCATCACGCTCGACGAGGCGATCGCCGCCGAGCCGCAGCTCAAGAGCCTCATCGAGGAGCAGGAGGAGGTCGCCGAGCTCATGCGCCTGGCGCGCGCCCTCGAGGGGCTCACGCGCAATGTCGGCATGCACGCGGGGGGCGTCCTCATCGCCCCCGGCAAGCTCACCGACTTCACGCCGCTCTACTGCGCGGACGGCTCGAACGCCTCGGTGAGCCAGTTCGACAAGGACGACGTGGAGAAGGCCGGCCTGGTGAAGTTCGACTTCCTGGGTCTCACCACGCTCACGATCATCGCCGAGAGCGAGCGCCACATCCGCGCGATGGGGGATCCGGAGTTCGACATCCAGGCGATCCCGCTCGACGACCCCGCCGCCTACAAGGTGTTCTCCTCGGGCAACACGGTCGCCATCTTCCAGTTCGAATCGCGCGGCATGCGCGACCTCATCATGAAGGCGAGGCCCGACCGGCTGGAGGACCTCATCGCCTTGAACGCCCTCTACCGGCCGGGCCCGATGGACCTGATCCCCGAGTTCATCGACCGGAAGCACGGCCGCAGCCGCTGGGAGTACCTCGATCCGCGGCTCAAGGAGATCCTCGACCCCACCTACGGCGTCATGACCTACCAGGAGCACGTCATGACGATCGCCCAGGTGATCGGCGGCTACACGCTCGGGGGCGCAGACCTCCTGCGGCGCGCGATGGGCAAGAAGAAGGCCGAGGAGATGGCCCAGCAGCGCGAGATCTTCCTCAAGGGCGCGACGGGGCGCGGGCTGGACGAATCCAAGGCGAACGTCCTCTTCGACCAGATGGAGAAGTTCGCGGGCTACGGCTTCAACAAGTCGCACTCCGCGGCCTACGCGCTGGTGGCCTACCAGACGGCCTTCCTCAAGGCGCACCACGCGGCGGCCTTCTGCGCGGCCAACCTCTCGGCGGTCATGAACGACACCGACAAGGTTCAGGTGATCTTCGACGACGCGCGAGCCAACGGCCTCGAGGTGCTGCCCCCGGACGTGAACGAGGGCGGCCACCGCTTCGCGCCGCTGGACGGGCGGCGCATCCGCTACGGGCTGGGCGCGGTCAAGGGCACGGGCGAGCAGGCCATCGAGGAAATCGTCAGGGCGCGCGAGGCCGGCGGCCCGTTCCGGGACCTCGGCGACTTCTGTCGGCGCGTCGACCGGCGCGTCGTCAACCGCCGCGCCATGGAGGCCCTGGTCAAGTCGGGCTCCTTCGACGCGATCGAGCCCAACCGCGCGAGCCTCGCCGCCTCGCTCGGCGCCGCGATCGAGCTCGCGGAGAAGGCGGAGCGCTTCGCCCAGCAGACGAGCCTCTTCGGCGGCGCGGAGGAGGCGACGGCCGAGGCGTTCGAGCTCATGCGCGCGCCGGACTGGCCGGAGCGCGAAAGGCTGCTCGCGGAGAAGCAGAGCCTCGGCTTCTACCTGAGCGGCCACCCGTTCAGCGAGTGGAAGGACGAGATCCGCCGCTTCGCGAGGACGCCGCTCGCGGAGCTGCGCCCCGCCAACGAGCCGCAGATGGCCGCCGGCGTGATCTACGGCGTGGCCATGCGCAATTCGCGCCGCGGGCGCATGGCCGTGCTCACGCTCGACGACGGCAGCGCCCGCGTCGAGGTGGTGGTGTTCGGCGAGCTCTTCCACGAGAAGCGCGCCGTCATCCAGGAGGACCAGGTCGTGGTCGTCCAGGGGCGCGTGTCGCAGGACGACTTCTCCGGCGGCATCCGCTTCACCGCCGACAAGCTGATGGACCTGGCCGAGATCCGCGGCCTCTACGCCCGCGCCATACGGCTGTCCATCAACGGGCAGGCGGATTCCGCGAAGCTGCGCGCGCTGCTGGCGCCCTACACGGGCGGCAAGTGCGCCGTCGCCATCCACTACCGCAACGCGCAGGGCGAATGCGACATCCGCCTGCCGGACGAATACCGGGTGAAGGTCTCGGCGCCGCTCATCGCCTCCCTCTCCGAGTGGCTGACGGAGCGCAACGTCGAGGTGGTGTACTAGCGTCGTCGGGGAGCGAGCCGGCCGCTAGATCGTCGGCTGCTGCTCGAAGCCTTCGAAGCGGCCTTCCTCGGCCGCGACGCTCACCGATTCGACGCGGGCCGAGGGCGGGCCGCGGCGCGACCAGGCGACGATCGCCTCCACGGCCGCCGCCGGCCCCGCGACCACGGCCTCCACGGTGCCGTCGCGCCGGTTCCGCACCCAGCCCGCGAGGCCCAGCCGGGTCGCCTCCCGGTGCATCGCGTAGCGGAAGCCCACGCCCTGCACGAGCCCATGGATGCGAAGCCGCCGGCACGCGGGCTCATTCATCGCCGCCCACCTTTCCGCGCCCGCGCTTGGTGACGCCCCGCAGCTTCTTCTCCCCGATGCGACGCTCCTTCGAGCCGCGCGTGGGCTTCGTGGCCACCCGCTTCTTCGGGACGTGATTGAGGCGCTCGAGCCTGCCGATCAGGCGCTCGAAGGCGATCTCGCGGTTGCGGTGCTGGGAAGGGGAGTCCTGCGCGATCACGACCACGCCGGAAGGCGGATGCGTGAGGCGCAGCGCCGACTCCGTGCGGTTCACGTGCTGGCCGCCCGGCCCGCTCGCGCGAAACACGTCCACCGTCACCTCGCGCTCCAGCGTGGCGCGGTCTGTGGCGTAGGGCGGGGGAGCAAGGGGGGCTCGGCGGGCCATGGTCGCGATTTTGAGGCAATTGCCGCATTCGCGCCCGCGGCCGCGCCCCCCGGGGCCCCGTTACGCCTGAAATCCCGGCGCCGGGATCTTTGTGCGCAGCGTCACAGGAAACGCCCGTCGCGGCGATCACGATGCGGTCGTGTCATGGGGGCGGGGCCGGCCGGACCGCCAAGGCGGCAAGTCAACGGACAGGGGAAGAAAAAACAATGAACGCGAAAACCAGGATTTCGGTGGGTATGGCGATGGTGGCGGCGGTGGGTGCGATCGCTTTCATGCCGGCGAGCGCGGACGACCGTGACGAAGTGGCCGATTTCGCGGCGGGAAACATCGTCGCGCTGGTGCCGGTCGCCACGGAAACGCCCCAGGACGAGGTTTGGGACATGACGTACGGCGCCGAGCAGCCGGCCATCGTCGAGGAGACGGCGGCCGCGGCGGAGGAGGACGCGCCGATCGTGGATTACACCTTCGGCTGAAATCCACGCGGTGGCAGGCGCCACGACAGGGCCCCCCGGCAACCGGCGGGCCCTTCGTCATTTGCCCGCCGGGCCTACTTGATGCGCATGCCCGGCGTGGCCCCCGACTCCGGGGCGAGCAGGTAGATCGAGCTTCCATCCCCGGCGGCGAGCACCATGCCCTGCGATTCGCCGAAGCGCATCTTGCGCGGCGCGAGGTTCGCGACCATCACCGTGAGGCGGCCCACGAGGTCCTTGGGCGTGTAGGCCGAGCGGATGCCGGCGAAGACCGTGCGCGTGTCGATCCCGATGTCGAGCGTGAGCTTGAGGAGCTTGTCGGCGTCGGCGACCAGCTCCGCGTCCACGATGCGGGCCACGCGCAGGTCGATCTTGCCGAAGTCGTCGATCGAGATGGTCTCGCCCACCGGCAGGATCGGCGCCGGCTTCGGCGGCTCCACGGGTTCCAGGCGGAACTCCGGCGCTTCGCCCGCGGCGGGCTTCGCCGCCTCCGGCTTCGCCTCGGCCGGCGGTTCCAGCAGATCGACGATCTGCTTCGGGTCGATGCGCGTGAGCAGGTGCTTGTAGGGCTGCACCGTGTGCCCCGGCTTGAGGGGGCCGGAGACATCGTCCCAGGCGAGGGGCTTCGCCAGCGCGAGGAACGCCTCGACGTCCGCGGCGACGACGGGCAGCACGGGCTTGAGGTAGATCGTGAGGATGCGGAAGAGCTCCAGGTAGAGGGTGCAGAACCATTGCAGGGCCGCCTCCTGCCCGGGCTCCTTCGCGATCTCCCACGGCTTCTGCTCGTCGACGTACTGGTTCACGCGGTCGGCGAGGAACATCACCTGGCGGATGGCCTTGCCGAACTCGCGCGCCTCGTAGTCGGCCGCGATCTGGTCGGCGAAGCTCCTCACCTCGAAGAGGATGGCGGGGACCTGCTCCTCCTTGTCGGGAACGGGAGCGGCCACGTTGCCGCGGAGCTTGTGCTTCAGCTCGCGGCCGGCCGACAGCGGCTCCTCCGAGAGCCTGCCGTTGAAGCGCTTCGAGATGAACCCGGCCGCGCGGCTCGCGATGTTCACGTACTTGCCCACGAGGTCGGAATTCACCCGGGCGAGGAAATCGTCCGGGTTGAAGTCGAGGTCCTCCACCCGGGCGTTGAGCTTGGCGGCGAGGTAGTAGCGCAGCCACTCGGGGTTGAGGCCCATCTCGGCGTACCGCTGCGGGCTCACGGTGATCCCCCGCGACTTCGAGAGCTTCTCGCCGGTGAGCGTGAGGAAGCCGTGCACGAAGACGTTGTCGGGCACTTTCCGGCCGGAGAACTTGAGCATCGCGGGCCAGAAGAGCGTGTGGAAGTAGATGATGTCCTTGCCGATGAAGTGGATCTGTTCGAGCTTCGGGTCGGCGAGCACCTTGGCGAAATCGAGCCCCTTCTTCTCCAGGTAGTTCTTGAGCGAGGCGAGGTATCCGATCGGCGCGTCGAGCCAGACGTAGAAGTACTTGCCCTTGACCCCCGGGATCTCGATGCCGAAGTACGGCGCGTCGCGGGTGATGTCCCAGTCGTTCAGGCCCCCGTCGAGCCACTCCAGCACCTTGTTGGAGACCTCGGGCTGGAGCTTGCCGTCCTGGGTCCACGCCTTGAGGAACTCCACGCAGCGCGGGTCGGAAAGCCGGAAGAAGAAATGGTCCGACTTCTTGAGGACGGGCGTGGCGCCCGTCAGGGCGGAGAAGGGGTTCTTCAGGTCCGTCGGCGCGTACACGGCGCTGCAGTTCTCGCAGGAATCCCCGTACTGGTCCTTGGCGCCGCACTTCGGGCACTCGCCCTTGATGTAGCGGTCCGGCAGGAACATCCCCTTCACCGGGTCGAAGAACTGCTCGATCGTCCGGGTGGCGATGAAACCGGCTTCCTTCAGGCTGGCGAAGATCTCGCCGGCGAGCTCCCGGTTCTCGGCCGAATGGGTCGAGTGGAAGTGGTCGAAGCTCACCCCGAAGCGCGCGAGGTCCCTCTTGTGCGAGTCGGCCACGCGCGCGATGAGCTCCTCGGGCGTGATGCCCTCGGCCTCCGCCTTGAGCATGATCGGCGCGCCATGGGTGTCGTCGGCGCAGACGAAGTGCACCTTGTGCCCCTGCAGCCGCTGGAACCGCACCCAGATGTCGGCCTGGGTGTATTCCATGATGTGGCCGATGTGAAAAGGGCCGTTGGCGTAGGGAAGCGCCGTCGTGACGAAAAGCTTGCGTGGCATGAAGCCGGGTGGCGAGCCTAAAGTGGTTGGCGGACGGCTCGGGCCGCCGCGGGAGGCGGTGGCGAGTGCGTGAAAATCGAAGGGATATGAGTCAACGCGATTGTAGCAAATTGCTTTAAAATTGCGCGCTTCCCTCCCGCTTCCGCGTTCGCCCCCCGAACGCCACATCCCGACATGGCAATTACCGACAAGGACGTCCTGGCAGCCCTTTCCGAGCTCGTCGACCCGGTGACGGGCCGCAACTACGTGGAAGGGCGCTCCGTGAAGAACGTGAAGGTCGACGGCGAGCGCGTGACGCTCGACGTCGTGCTCGGCTACCCCGCCCGCGGGGTGATCGAGAAGGTGCGCGCGCAGGTGACCGACCGGCTCGGGCAGCTCCCCGGCGTGGCGAGCGTGAGCGCGAACGTCGCCTCTAAGATCGTCTCCCACGCCGTGCAGCGCGGCGTGAAGCTGGTCCCCGGGATCAAGAACATCATCGCCGTGGCCTCGGGCAAGGGAGGCGTGGGCAAGAGCACGACCGCCGTCAACCTGGCGCTGGCGCTCGCGGCCGAGGGGGCGAGCGTCGGCATGCTCGACGCGGACATCTACGGCCCCTCCCAGCCCACGATGCTCGGCATCACGGGGCGGCCGACCTCGGCGGACGGCAAGTCCATGGAGCCCATGGAGGGCCACGGCATCCAGGCGATGAGCGTGGGCTTCCTCATCGAGGCCGACACGCCGATGGTCTGGCGCGGCCCCATGGTCACGCAGGCCCTCGAGCAGCTCCTCACCGAGACGCGCTGGCGCGACCTGGACTACCTCGTGGTCGACCTGCCGCCGGGCACCGGCGACATCCAGCTCACGCTCGCCCAGAAGGTGCCGGTGACCGGGGCGGTGATCGTCACGACCCCCCAGGACATCGCCCTCATCGACGCGAGGAAGGGCCTGAAGATGTTCGAGAAGGTCGGGGTGCCGATCCTCGGGATCGTGGAGAACATGTCGATCCACGTGTGCTCGAAGTGCGGCCACGCCGAGCACATCTTCGGGCACGGCGGCGGCGAGCGCATGTGCAAGGACTTCGACGTGGAGTTCCTCGGCGGCCTGCCGCTCGACATCGCGATCCGCGAGCAGACCGACAGCGGCAAGCCCACCGTCGTGGCCGACCCGGACGGCAGGATCGCCTCGATCTACCGCGAAATCGCCCGCAAGGTGGCCGCGCGCATCGCGCGGCAGGCGGAGGACCGCACCGCGATCTTCCCGAAGATCGTGGTCCAGAACACGTGATCACCGGCTATTGAAAGGACATCGGGGCGATCGTTCGAGCGGACGATCCCGCCGCTCAACTCCGTGAGCAAAGAACAATGAGCATCAAGAGCGACAAGTGGATCCGCCGCATGGCGGACGCCCACCGCATGATCGAGCCGTTCGAGCCGGGCCAGGTGCGCTCGATCGACGGCAAGCGCATCGTCTCCTACGGGACCTCCAGCTACGGCTACGACATCCGGTGCTCCCGGGAATTCAAGATCTTCACCAACATCAACGCGACGATCGTCGACCCGAAGAACTTCGACGAGAAGTCCTTCGTGAACTTCGAGGGCGACGTGTGCATCATCCCGCCCAATTCCTTCGCGCTCGCGCGCACCGTCGAGTACTTCCGCATCCCGAGGAACGTCCTCACGGTCTGCCTCGGGAAGTCGACCTACGCGCGCTGCGGCATCATCGTGAACGTGACGCCGTTCGAGCCCGAGTGGGAGGGGTTCGTGACCCTCGAGTTTTCCAACACCACGCCGCTGCCGGCGAAGATCTACGCGGGCGAGGGCTGCGCGCAGGTGGTCTTCTTCGAGTCCGACGAGGTCTGCGAGACTTCCTACCGCGACCGCGGCGGCAAGTACCAGGGCCAGCAGGGCGTCACGCTGCCCAAGATGTGAGGCGCGGACCCGCCTTCATGTCCCTTTCGGGTAACGGGCGTTTCAACCACGCGAAACTTGCGGCGCCGGGCGGGTTTTGCCCTATACTTCGCGCATTTTTCGCCCCGGGCCCCGGAAGGGGAATGAAGGAGGTCATCATGACAGGACCGAGGAAGTACCGGAATGACGCCGCCGCCGCGCCGTGCCGCGCGGCCCGTCCTTCCCGTATCGCCTCGACGACCCGTCACGAAAGACATCGATGCCCCGAGCCGTAGTCAAGAAGCTCCGCCCCGTTCCGGAGTTCCCCCTCGATTCCCATCCCGAAGTCAGCCTCGACTTCGGTGCCGTCAAGCAGTACCTCGCCCGGCACCCCTACAAGAAGCCGGTCCTCCTCGTCGACCTGAACGTCGTGCGCGTCAAGACCCGGCGGTTCCGGGCGGCGCTGCCGCGCGTGCGGCCGCATTTCGCCGTCAAGGCGAACCCCGATCCGCGCGTCCTCAAGGTCCTGATCCAGGAAGGCGCCGGCTTCGAGATCGCCTCCATCGCGGAGCTGGACGTGCTCCTGGGCCTCGGGGTCCCGGTCGCCGAGGTCTTCTACTCGAATCCGATGAAGTCGCGTGCCTACCTCGAGTACGCCGCGGCGAAGGGCGTCGAGTGGTTCGTGGTCGACTCCGTCGAGGAGATCCGCAAGGTGCAGTCGGTCAAGGCCGACGCCAAGCTCTACCTGCGGATCGATGCGCCCAACATCGGCAGCGACTGGCCGCTCGCCGGCAAGTTCGGCGCGCACATGAACGACATTCCCGAACTCATCGCGACCGCGGTCGACTGCAAGGCCGACCTGGCCGGCATCACCTTCCACGTGGGCTCGCAGTGCCTCAACCCGGCGAACTGGCGCGTGGGCATGGAGCGCGCGCGCAAGGTCTTCGCGGCGATGCGCCAGGCCGGCCTCAACCCGCGGCTGCTCAACCTGGGCGGCGGCTATCCGGTCCGGCACGTGAAGCCGATTCCCTCCATCGAGACGATCGCCGAGGTGATCAACCGGGAATTGAAGCACTTCGGCCCCGAGATCCAGGTGATCGCGGAGCCCGGCCGGTACCTGGTGTCCGATGCCGGTTACTTCATCTGCCGCGTCGTGGGCACGGCCACGCGCAACGGGCAGCGCTGGATGTACTGGGACGCGGGCGTGTTCGGTGGCGTGATCGAGACCACCGAAGGCCTGCGCTACAACCTGTACACGGACCGCGACGGCGAGGCGGTGGCGTGGAACGTGGCGGGGCCGACCTGCGACTCCGTGGACGTCGTGATGCGCGACGAGCTCCTGCCGGGGGACCTGCAGGAAGGCGACTTCATCTTCATCAAGAACGCCGGCGCCTACACCACCGCGTACGCCTCGAACTTCAACGGCTTTCCCCTGCCCGAGGTGGCTGTCCTCGGCGCTGCCTGAGGCGCGCGCGGGGATGAGCGTCCAGCCAGCCGCCGGCTTCGCGCCGGTCGACGCCGATTTCGAGCGGCGCACGCGCGCGAGCTTCGCCCGCCAGGGGGCCATGGCGCACCTGGGCGCGGAACTCGTCACCGTGCAGCCCGGGCTCGTCGAGATCGCGGCGGCGTTCCGCCCCGAGCTCTCGCAGCAGCACGGCTTCTTCCACGCCGGGATCGTCGCGACGATCGCCGATTCCGCCGGCGGCTATGCGGCGTACACGCTCTTTCCGGAGGACGCGGGAGTCCTCACCGTCGAGTTCAAGGTGAACCTCATGGCGCCGGCCGACGGCGAGCGCATCGTGGCCGCCGGTCGCGTCATCCGCTCGGGGCGCACGATCACCGTGACGCAATTCGACGTGCACGTGGAGAAGGCCGGCCGCCGGACGCATTGCGCCACGGGCCTGCAGACGATCATGCGCATGGTCGGGCGCTCCGGCGTCCAGGGCTAGCGGTGGCGCAGGATTTCTGGGCCTCGAGCGGCTTCCGGCTGCTCGGGCGCTCCCCCGAGGGCTGGCTCGTTCCGGGCGACGACTACCTCAGGCACTTCCTCGCGCGCGCGGAACTCGCGCCGCCGCCGGAGGCGGGTCCGGGCGAGCGCCACCTGCACGCGCGGCTCCAGGACAAGCCGCGCCTCGAGATCGGCGCGGCGGACCTCGCGGCGGTGGAGGACGCCGACGCGCGCGAGAACTGGACCGAGTTCCTGCGCTTCCGCGACCGGCTGCTCGCGTCGGGCTCGCTGGAAGCCTGTTATGCCGACCAGTTCCGCCGGCCCGGCGTGGACATCGCCCCGCCCTTCCTCGACGCCCTCGCCCAGGCCATCGTCCGCGCTCTTCTCGAGGGGACGGCGGACCCGTACCTCGCCCGCGCGGGAGAGCTCCTCTTCCGCAGGCAGCGGGTGAGCATCGAGGGCGGACGGGTGCTCGCGGCCGACGCCTCCACGATCGAGGCGTACGCCGAGACGGGGGGATTCGGCAATGTCGGCCGGCTTCTCAGGCAGCAGCAGACGCCGGTGGCGACGGTGAAGATGGACGTCCTGAACGCCGAGAACCTGCCGTTCTATTTCCTTCGCGACGAGCTCTTTTCGTTCCTGCTCGACCTCACGCCCGGCGGCGAAGGCGCGAAGGCGCTGGCGGCCGTCCTGGAGCGCTGGGTGGCGCGCCTCGCGGGCGTGCGGGTCGCGATCGAGCCCGTCGAGCGCGTGGCCGACGAACGCTGGCGCTGGCACGTCGGGCTGGACGTCGAGTCGACGCGGCTCCTCAACGCGCTCTATCTCGGCGAGCCCGTGACGGACGAGGCGCGCCGGCGGCTCGCCACTCTCTTCCGGCTCACGTTCGCCGACCCCGCCGACGCCCTGGCCGAGGCCGCGGGCAGCCCCGTGTACCTCGGCCTCGCCTTCCGCGAGGACCACACCCTCAAGCTCAAGCCCCAGAACCTCCTCGTGAACCTGCCGTTCGCGCGGGCGAGCTGAGGACTGCATCGCGGTAGAATGAATCCTCCTCGAAACGCAACGCGGGTGATGCAATGACGATGGTCGGCGAGAACACCGGCACCTACATGCTCAGCAAGGAGCTCGACATCCTGATGGCCGAGCGCAAGCGGCTGCTCACCGTGGCGGGGGCGGCCGCGCAATTCGTGGCCCTCATGGAAAGCCGCGCGCTCCCCCAATCCGTGGCGACCGAAGCCGAGCTCCTCGCCGAGAGCGTCAACGCGCTCGCCGAGGACACGCTGCGCGACGCCCTCGCATCCATCACCCGTTCCCGCCAGGAGGCGCCATGAATCCCGAGACCTTCAACATGAGCATCCGCAAGTTCCTGAAGAGCGTGGGAGTGCAGTCCCAGCGCGAGATCGAGGGCGCGGTGGAGAAGGCGATGGCCTCCGGCAAGCTCAAGGGCGCCGAGACGCTGCCCGCGAAGATGACGCTCACCGTCGACGGCCTCGCGCTCAGCGTCACCATCGACGGGCGAATCTCGCTCGAGTAGGGGGCGCCATGGACGACCTCGGCGCCGCTCAGGCGGTCACCTGGGCCGACGTCGAGTCGGCCGCGCAGCGCCTCGAGGGCGTGGCGCACCGCACGCCCGTCATGACGTCGCGCACCTTCGATGCGCGCACGGGCACGCGGGCCCACTTCAAGTGCGAGAACTTCCAGCGCATGGGGGCCTTCAAGTTCCGCGGCGCCTACAACGCGCTCTCTCGTCTCACGCCGGAGGAGGGCAGGCGCGGCGTCGTCGCGTTCTCGTCGGGCAACCACGCGCAGGCCGTGGCACTCGCCGGGAGGATCCTCGGCATTCCCGCGGCGATCGTCATGCCCGCCGACGCGCCGGAGGTGAAGGTGGCGGCCACCAAGGGCTACGGCGCGGAGGTCATCCTCTATGACCGCGCCGCGGGCCAGGATCGCGAGACGTTCGCGGCGCGCATCGCCGCCGAGCGCGGCGCCACGGTGATTCCCCCGTTCGACCACGCGCACGTGATCGCGGGGCAGGGCACGGCGGCGAAGGAACTGCTGGAGGAATCGGGGCCGCTCGACTGGCTCTTCGTGTGCTGCGGAGGCGGCGGGCTGCTGTCGGGCTGCGCGGTGGCCGCGCGCCACCTGTCGCCCGGCATCAAGGTCGTCGGCGTGGAGCCGGCGGCGGGCGACGACGCGGCCCGATCGTTCCGCAGCCGCACGCTCCAGCGCGTCGAGAATCCGCAGACCATCGCCGACGGCGCCCGCACCCAGTCGATGGGCAGGCTCACCTTCCCGCTCGTGCTGGCGAACGTCCACGACTTCCTCACCGTCACCGACGAGGAGCTGGTAGACGCCATGCGCTTCCTGTGGGAGCGCATGAAACTCGTGGTGGAGCCCACCGGGGCGCTGGCGACCGCCGGCGTCCTGTCAGGCCGGCTCGACGCCCGCGGCGCCCGCATCGGCATCATTCTCTCCGGCGGCAACGTCGACCTTCGCGCGGCCGCCAGGCTGTTCGCGTGAGTTCTCCGATCCCGGAGTTGCCTCCGGCCATCCCGAGGCGCGGTTCCCCGCTCTGGAAGTGGATCGGCCGCACGGCATTGCGATTGGCCGGGTGGCGAATCGAGGGAAACTTCCCGGACGCGGGCAGGCTCGTGGCGGCCGTGGCGCCGCACACCTCCAACTGGGACTTCCTGCTCGGCGCGGCGGCCATGTTCGCGCTCGACCTCAAGGTCTCGTTCATCGGCAAGCACACGCTCTTCGTCTGGCCGTTCTCCGCCATCCTGCGATGGATGGGCGGCATTCCGGTCGACCGCTCCGCCTCGCGGGGATTGGTGGGGGAGGCCGTGGAGGCCTTCCGCGGCGAGCCTTCGCGGGTGCTCGCGATCGCGCCCGAAGGCACGCGCAAGAAAGTCGAGCGCTTCAAGACGGGGTTCCTGCACATCGCCCGGGGAGCGGGCGTCCCCGTCGTGCTCGTCGGGCTCGACTACTCGGCGCGCGCGGTGCGGGTCGGCCCCGTCATCGAGGTGGGAGAGGACATCGAGGCCGAGCGCCGGCGCGTCGAGGCGCATTTCGCGAAGATCCCCGGCCGGCATCCCCGGTAGGGTCCGGGCCCGCCGGCCCGGCCTCCGACCCACGCTGGTGCTGCAGTGCACCAACATGCGGCTGTCCGTAGTGCGGGCCGGGCCGCGGGTGGGCTCCGTAACTTGTTGATGTACGGAGATATTGTCGCCATGCGGCCGCTGGCACGTTCCATGCTGCACATGCGATGTCGGCGCGCCCCCCGGGTGTGCCGGCAGTTTCTCCTCCGAGAGCGGTTTACCCCGCCGGCTATCCCCGGCGGGGTTTTTTTCATACCCGGAACGTTAGCTCTGCGCCGGCCGGGGCCGAGGAAAAAAAAGCCCGCCGATCGGCGGGCCTTTCCGTGCGGCCGGCTGGCGAAAATCAGTCGGCGTAGACGCCCGCCTTCTTGATGATCGGGGCCCATTTCTCGACCTCGGCCTTGAGGTGCTTGGCCAGCGCGGCGGGAGTGGCCTGGTCCTGCGGAACGGGCTCGGTGCCGAGGTCGGCAAACTTGGAGATCACGGCCGGGTCCTTGAGCGCCGCTTGCAGGGCCGCCGCCAGCTTGTCGATCACCGGCTTCGGCGTGCCCTTGGGAGCCCACATGCCGTGCCAGATGCCGACCTGGAAGTCCTTGATGCCGGATTCCTGCACGGTCGGCAGGTCGGGGAAGGTCTTGATCCGGGACTTCGTCGTCACCGAATAGGCCTTCACCTTGCCGCCCCGGATCTGGGGCGTGGTGTTGGTGGTCTGGTCGCACATGAAGTCGACCTGGCCGCCGATGAGGTCGGTCATCGCCGGGCCGGTTCCCTTGTACGGGACGGTCGTGAGGTCGGCCTGGATCGCCGTCATCAGCAGCATGCCGCACAGGTGGGAGGCCGCGCCCACGCCCGCGTTGGCATAGGTGACCTTGTCCTTGTTCGCCTTCACGTAGGCGATGAGCTCCTTCATGTCCTTGGGCGGGAAGTCCTTGCGCGCGATGAAGGTCATCGGGACGTCGGTGACGAGGCCGATGGGCTCGAGGTCGGTCTGCGGGTTGTAGCCGAGATTGCGGTAGAGCGACACGCTCGTGGAGATGCCGATGTGCATGAGCACGAGGGTGTAGCCGTCCGGCTTGGAGGCGGCGACCTTCTTCGGGCCGATCGTGCCGCCGGCTCCGGCGACGTTCTCGACGATCACCGTCTGTCCGAGCGTCTTCGTCATCGACTGGGCGACCAGGCGCGTCACGGTGTCGGTCGGGCCGCCCGCCGAGAACGGCACGACGACGGTGATGGTGCGGTTGGGGTAGTCCTGTGCGAGGACCGCCGTGGATGCGACGAGGGCCGCGAAGGCGGCCAGGAACTTGCGAATCATCGGTTCACTCCTCCGTTTATTGGTGCGCTCAACATCGACTACGCCGGTCGAACGCCGGCCCGAGGCGGGGATTATGTCCTTTTTCCCCAGGATGCGGTGCCGGGGAATCTATAATCGGGGCAGAGTCCGGAGGCCCCTTTGATTCTCGTCACCCTCGTCGCAGCCCTCATTGCGCAGTACGCCTACCCGCCCGCGGAACGCCCGCCGCTTCCCGCGCTCTACGGTCGCCTGTGCCTGTCGGCCGCCAAGCGTCTCAACGCGGGCGACCGCAACTCCGGCGTCCTCGCGTACTTCGCGCTGGTCGCCGTGGCGCTCGTGCCGCTCGCCGCCGTGTCGGCCCTGGCGGCGGCGATCCATCCCGTGGTCCTCGCGGTGCTCGATGCGGCTGTCCTGTACGCAAGCCTGCGGTTCCTGCAGACCACCTCGCACCTCGGCGCCATCGAGCGCAGCCTGCGCGAGGGCGATGCGGCGTCCGCATCCAGGCGCCTGGCGCAATGGCAGGGCGAGGCACCGTTCTCCGACGACCCCGGGACCACGGCGCGCCTGGCCGCGGAGCACGGGCTGCGGGAGGCGCACCTGGGGACGTTCGCGATCCTCTTCTGGTTCCTGGTCCTTCCGGGGCCGCTGGGGGTCGTGCTGTACCCGCTCACCCAGCGCGCGGCGCGCCTCTGGGACCTCGGCGTGGACCCCGACGAGCGCGAGTTCGGCTGGTTCGCGGGGCGCGCATTCGAGGTGCTCGACTGGGTGCCGCAGCGCGTGACCGCGTTCGTCTTCGCGATCGTCGGCGATTTCGAGGACGCCCTGTTCTGCTGGCGCTCGCAGGCCGCGCAGTGGCTGCGCCCGGAGGAGGGCATCGTCCTCGCGAGCGGCGCCGGCGCCCTGGGCGTGCGGCTGGGCGACGCCCTCGTGCGGGGCGAGGCGCTCGTCGACCGGCCGGCGCTGGGAACCGGGGACCCGGCGGGCGAGGACGCCCTCGCGAGCCTCGAGGGAATGCTGTGGCGTTCGCTCGTCCTCTGGTTCGTGGCCTACCTGCTGGTCGCGTCCCTGTCGTTCCCCTGAGGCCTCGCGGCAGGAGGGCGCCGCCGGATCGCAGTGCGGCGGGAAGGGGCATTTGCTACACTCGCGGCGAATCTCGAGGGCGGCCGTCAGTGGCCTCCCCGACGGGGCAGACCCGATTACAGACGAGGAGAACGACGATGGCACGCAGTTCCGCACGCACACTGATCCGCACCGCGGCCCTTGCCGCCGGCATCGCGATCGCAGGCACCGCTGCCGCGCTCGACAGCGTGAAGATGATGATTCCCGCGAACCCCGGCGGCGGCTGGGACACGACGGGTCGCGAGCTCGGCAAGGCGATGCTCGCCGCCGGGGCGGTGAAGAATATCCAGTACGACAACAAGGGCGGCGCCGCGGGCGCCATCGGGCTCGCGCAGTTCGTGAGCGCCTCCAAGGGCGACCCGCACGCGCTCATGATGGGCGGCATGGTGATGGTGGGCGGCACGATCCAGAACAAGTCCGCCGTGACCCTGGAGCAGGTGACGCCGATCGCGCGGCTCACCTCCGAGTACGAGGTCATCGTCGTGCCCGCCAACTCGCCCATCAAGGACACGAAGGACCTGATGGCGAAGTTCAAGGCGAACCCGGGCAGCATCTCGTGGGGCGGCGGAAGCGCCGGCGGCACGGACCACATCCTCGCCGGCCTCCTCGCGAAGGAAGTCGGGATCGAGCCCGGCAAGGTGAACTACGTCCCGTTCAAGGGCGGCGGGGAGGCGGTGGCCGCCATCATCGGGGGCCACGTGTCCGTGGGCGTGTCGGGATTGTCGGAGTTCGCCCAGCATATCCAGACGGGCAAGATGCGCGCGCTGGCGGTGTCGTCGGCCGCGAAGATCGGCAACATCGCCTCGCTCAAGGAGCAGGGCTTCAATGTCGAGCTCGCCAACTGGCGCGGAATCTTCGGCGCGCCCGGCATCACCAAGGCGCAGCAGGCCGAGCTGGTGAAGGCCGTCGAGACGGCGGTGAAGCACAAGTCCTGGGAGGAGACCCTGAAGAAGCAGGACTGGGCCAACTTCTGGCAGCCGGGCGACGAGTACGGCGCCTTCGTTCGGGCGGAAACGAAGCGCATCGGCGAGATCCTCGCCGGTCTCAATCTCGGCAAGAAGTGACGCGAGCGCCCGGGAAACCGGGCGCCGCCGCATCATGGACCAGCCGGCTCGTCCCCCGACCACCACCGGCCGGCCACGCCCCGGGGGACAGGTCGCGGTCTCGGCGGGCGTGCTCGTCCTGGGCGCGCTGGTGCTCGCGGGCGCGTGGGACCTGCCCGCGGGCGGCGGCTACGCGCAGGTCGGCCCGGGAGTGGTGCCGCGCATCGTCGGCGGCGTCCTCCTGCTGCTCGGCGCGATGCTGCTGCGCGAGGCGCTGACCGGCGGATTCCGCGGCGTCGACGAGGAGGCCGAGATCCACGTCCCGATGGACTGGAAGGCCTTCGGCTGGGTGAGCGCGGGCATCATCGTCTACGGGCTCCTGGTGGAGCGCGCCGGATTCCTCATCGCTTCCACGCTGCTGTTCGTCGCCGTCGCCCGCGGCTTTTCGAGCCGGCGGTGGCTGTCGAACGCGGCCATCGGGCTCGCCGTGGCCGCGTTCATCTTCGCGGTGTTCAACTACGGGCTGGGCCTGCAGCTGCCCGCGGGCGTCCTGCGCGGCGTGCTTCCCTGATGGACGTCTGGGCGCAGCTTCTCAACGGGTTCGCGATCGCGCTCACGGCGCAGAACCTCATGTGGGCGCTCGTCGGCGTGACGCTCGGCACCGCGGTGGGCGTGCTGCCCGGCGTGGGTCCCGCCGTCACCGTGGCGCTGCTGCTGCCCATCACCACGAAGGTGGACGCGAGCGGCGCGCTCATCATGTTCGCCGGCATCTACTACGGCGCGATGTACGGCGGCTCCACCACCTCGATCCTCCTCAACACGCCCGGCGAGAGCGCGACCATCGTCACGGCGATGGAAGGCAACCAGATGGCGAGGAAGGGCCGGGCGGGCCCGGCGCTCGCGACGAGCGCCATCGGCTCGTTCGTCGCGGGGACCATCGCGACCGTGGGGCTCACGTTCCTGTCGCCGCTGGTGGTGGAGCTGGGCCTCAAGTTCGGCCCTCCGGAGTACTTCGCGCTGATGATCGTCGCCTTCACGACCGTGTCGTCGGTGCTGGGGGACTCGACGCTGCGCGGCATGACGAGCCTGTTCCTGGGGCTCGCGATCGGGCTGGTGGGCATCGACAACCAGACGGGGCAGGCGCGCTTCTCCTACGGCGTCCCGCAGCTGCTCGACGGCATCGAGGTCGTCACCATCGCGGTGGGCCTGTTCGCCGTGGGCGAGACGATCTACTTCGCCTCGAAGATGAACCAGGTGCAGGAGAAGCTCGAGGCGATCACCGGGTCGATCTGGATGCGCGCCGAGGACTGGAAGCGCTCGTGGAAGCCGTGGATCCGCGGCACGCTGATCGGCTTCCCGTTCGGCAGCATCCCCGCGGGCGGCGCGGAGATCCCCACCTTCCTCTCCTACGCGATCGAGAAGAAGCTGGCGAAGAACCCGGAGGAATTCGGCCACGGCGCGATCGAGGGCGTGGCCGGCCCCGAGGCCGCCAACAACGCCTCCTCCACGGGAACGATGGTGCCGCTGCTCACGCTGGGGCTTCCCACCTCGGCCACCGCGGCGATCCTGCTTTCGGCCTTCCAGCAATACGGCCTGCAGCCGGGTCCTCTCCTCTTCGAGTCGAACGCCGCGCTCGTGTGGGGGCTCATCGCGAGCTTCTACGTCGGCAACGTGATGCTGCTCGTGCTGAACCTGCCGATGGTGGGGCTGTGGGTGAAGCTCCTCGAGATCCCGAAGCCGCAGCTCTACGCGGGCATCCTCGTCTTCGCGACCATGGGCGTGTACGGCATGCGCCAGTCCCCGTTCGACGTGTTCCTGCTCTACGCCGTCGGGCTGGCGGGGTTCGTCATGCGCCGCTTCGGCTTCCCGGCGGCGCCGGTGATCGTGGGCATGATCCTGGGTCCCCTGGCGGAGGAACAGATGCGCCGGGCGCTCGCCATCAGCCAGGGCGACCCGAAGATCTTCCTGACCCACCCCATCTCGGCGGGGTTGCTGGCGCTCGCCGTGGCGGTCATCGTGCTGCCCGGGCTGTGGCGCCGGTTCGGGCCGGCGCGACGGGCAAGCTAGCTCCGCCCC
>JAGRPO010000174.1 GCA_019449455.1 Betaproteobacteria bacterium
GACCGCCTCGCGCAGGAGGCCGACCGCCTGCGCCTCGACAAGGAAGCGCTCGAGCGGCTTCCCTCGCCGTTGCGGCGCCTGCTGCGCAAGCTCGCCTTCGATGCGCGACGTTGACCTGAGCGTCGTCACCTACCGGCCCGACGCCGGGCTTCTCGCCTCCCTCTTCGCGAGCCTCGCGGAAGCCTCCGACGGGATGCGCCTGCACCTGCTCGTGCAGGACAACAGCCCGGACCCGCAAGCCGTCGAGGCCATCCGCGCGATGCCGCAGCTTGCCGGCGGCGCGTTCGCGAGCGTGGACGCGCAGCGTTCCGGCGAGAACCTCGGCTTCGGCCGCGGCCACAACGCCAACGCGAGGCGCGGCGCCTCGCCGTGGCTGCTGGTGATCAACCAGGACTGCATCGTCGAGCCCGGCGCGCTCGCCCGTCTCGTGGAGACGGCCGCGAACGACGGGGCGAAGGTCGCCGCGTGGGAGATGCGCCAGATCCCCTACGAGCATCCCAAGGCCTACGACCCGGCCTCGCTCGACGCGCCGTGGGTGAGCGGCGCGGCGACCCTCTTCCGCCGCGAGGCCTTCGAGGCCGCCGGCGGCTTCGACGAGGCCATCTTCATGTACGGCGAGGACGTGGACCTCTCGTGGCGCCTGCGCGCCGCGGGCTGGCGGATCACCTACCAGCCCAAATGCGCCGTGGTGCATCGCACGTACAAGGAGGCGGGCGAGGTGAAGCCGCTGCAGGTCTTCGGCGGCGTGCAGACGAACCTGGGCCTCAGGATGCGGTTCGGCGGCATCGCCCGCACGGCGCAGGGCTTCACCATGCTCGCGGCGGAACTTCTCGCCCCGCCCTCCTTCCCCGGCCGGCGCCTCGGGCTCGCGATGGCCGGGCTGCGGGCGATCGCGCGCGCGCCGCATTTCCTGCTCTCGCGCGTCCCCTCCGCGGAAGGCTTCCGCCCGCAGTTCGCCGGCTGGGGCTACGAGACGCGGCGCGACGGCGCCTTCCACGAGTTCCGCTCCCGGCGCGAGCGCCCGGAAGCCCCGCGGCCGAAGGTCTCGATACTCATCCGCACGGTCGATCGCGCGGCGTGGCTGCGCGAGGCGCTGGCCTCCTGCGCGAACCAGACCTGGGACAACCTCGAGGTCGTCGTGGTCGAGGACGGCGAGCCGGCCTCGCGGGCCATCGTCGACGGCTTCCGCGACCGCCTCGACATCCGCTACGAGGCCACCGGGGAGAACGTCGGGCGATCGCGCGCCGGCAACCGGGCGCTGGCGCTCGCCACCGGCGAGTGGCTCAACTTCCTCGACGACGACGACGTCTTCTTCGCCGACCACGTGGAGGTGCTGCTGGGCGCGGCGCTCGCCGCCGGCGCGAAGGGCGCCTACGGCCTCGCCTGGGAGACCAAGACGCTCGTCCACGACCGCGACCGCGCGCGCTACGAGGAGACGATGCACGCCACGGTCCACCGCCAGGCCTTCGACCGGCTCACGCTCTGGCACCACAACTTCCTGCCCATCCAGGCGGTGCTCTTCCACCGCTGCCTCTACGAGCGCCACGGCGGCTTCGCCGAGGACATGGACCAGCTCGAGGACTGGAACCTGTGGACGCGCTACACGCTCGAGGACGACTTCGTGATGGTCGGGAAGACGACCTCGAAGTACCGCGTGCCCGCCGAGACGCGCGGCGCGGCCGAGCGCCAGGCGCTGCTCGACCGGGCCTACGCCGACGCGCTCGAGCGCCAGCGCCGCCTCCTCGTCACCGCCTCGCCGCGGGAGATCTCGGCGATGGCCGACGCCTACGCGCGAAGCCACGCGCGCAGGATGGTCACGCACCAGGAAGTCAAGCGCTTCGTCTACGGCAACCGCCTCCTGGGCCCGCTCGCGGCGTGGAGGAAGCCCGTCGTGGAGTGGCTGCGGCGCTGGAGGATGATCCGCTAGGCGTGCGCTCCCCGCCGCCGCTGCCGCGCGCGGCCCCTCGCCTATAATGGCGCGATGTCCTCGCCACCGCACGCCAGCGAACTGCCTTTCACGGGCGAGCGCTTCGTGCCCGGCGTGCGCGGCGAGATCTGGGTGGAGCACTGGCACCGCTACCACTTCGCCGCGCAGTTCGCCGACGGGTTGCGCGTCGTGGACGCCGCCTGCGGCGAGGGCTACGGCTCGGCGCTGCTCGCGCGAAGGGCGGCGAGCGTCGTCGGCGCCGACATTTCGGCGCAGGCCGTCGCCCACGCGCGCGGCGCCTATCCCGGAATCGCCAACCTCTCGTTCGTGCAGGCGCCCTGCACGAAACTGCCGCTCGAGGACGCGAGCGCCGACCTCTTCGTGACCTTCGAGACCGTCGAGCACATCCGCGAGCAGGAGGCGTTCGTCGACGAGATCGCGCGCGTGCTGGCGCCCGACGGCCTCCTGCTGCTCTCCTGCCCCAACAAGCGCGAGTACAGCGACCGCCGCGGCTTCGCGAACGAGTTCCACGTGAAGGAGCTCTACCGCGAGGAGCTGGAGGCGCTCGTCGCGCGCCGGTTCGGGCACTCGCGCTGGTACGGGCAGCGGCCGAGCTTCTTCTCCGTGATCGCGCCGGAGCCGAAGGCGCAGGCGGGCCACCTCGCGGAGGTGTCGGAAGCCGATCCGGCCGATGCCGGCGCGTCCCTGGGCGAGCCGCTCTATTTCCTCGTCGCCGCCAGCCGCTCGATGGACACGCTCGGCCGGTTGCCCGCCACGCTCTCGGTCCTCTCCGACCGCGACGACTGGGCGCACCGCGACTACGAGAAGGTGATGCGCCACCTGGTCGACGCGGGCGCGCAGCTCGAGGCGCTGGGCAGGCAGGTCGACGAGCTGCGGCGCACCCACGACGAGGCGGTCAGGGCGCGCGACGACGCGCTGGCGTGGGCCGGGCAGCTCGAAAGCCGGCTGGCGCAGGCGGAGCGGACCGTCTCCGAGCAATCGAGGGTCATCGCCCTGCGCGAGGCCGAGATCGCCCGCCGCGGCGGCCTGCGCTGGTGGCTGCGCCTGCCGTTCGCGCGCCTCTTCGGCCGCGCCCCGAAGGGCTAGGCGCCGTTCAGCGCCGCTCGAAGGCGGCGACGTCCTTCAGGCCGACCTGCTCGAGGAGTTCGGCGCGCGCGCGCCGCGCCTCGCGGTCCGACGGGTTCGCGTCGAGCTGCCTGCCCAGCGCCGCCAGCGCGTCGTACCAGATGCCCGCTTCCGCCAGCGCCGCCGCGCGCGCCGTGCCCGCCAGGCCGCGCAGCTTCGCGGCCAGCGCCGGCCCGGGCGCCACGCGCCGCAGCGCGCCGCCGGACACGATGTCGGCGGAGCGGCCCTCCGTATCGGGAACGACGGCCACCGACCATTCGTAGTCCGTTCCCTCCGCGAGCCGCACGCCGTGCTCGCGAAGCGGGAAGCGCTGGATGCCGGCGCTCTCCGCGCCCTTGAGCGTCACCTCCTTCGTGGGCGCCGGGCTGTCGCCGTGGATGAGCGTGAGCTCGATGCGCACGGTCGAGGGCTTCGAGATGAACCAGTAGAGATCCGGCTGCTCCTCCAGCGTGAGGCCCACGTGGTCGGGCGCGAGCACCGCCACCTCGGGCGCCGTCGCGGCCGCCCCGCGCGAGGCGCCGCCGACGCGGCGCTGCGGCGCGCCGCGCGCCGGCGGCTTGTAGGCCACGGCCGGCGCGGCCTTCGAGGGGGCCGTCGACGCGCCCTCCCGCGGCGGAGCCGGCGCATCCTTCGGGGCCTGCGCGAGGGCGATCCCGCCCCACGCGAGGAAGACCGCAATTGCCCATGACGTTCTCATCGTCCTTCTCCTTTTCCGGCAGGCGGCGCAGCGTCCACCGTACCCGATAGCCGGTGGACGTGCACCGGCACGTCCTTGCCCTTGAGCATCACGTCCCCGATCCCGACGGTCGCGAACCTTCCGTCGAGCAACGACCCGGTCGCGTCGCTCAGGTGGATGCGCAGGAGCTCCTCCGGGCCCACGGGCGACTTGTCGAACCCCTCGAGGCGCGAGGCCACGTTCACCGTGTCGCCGATCACCGTGTACTCGAGCCGCTCGGCGTTTCCGAAACTGCCGGCCACGACCGGCCCGGTGTGGATGCCGGCGCGCACGCGCACCTCGGGATACCCTTCCCGCCGCCATCGCGCGTTCAGTCCCGCCAGCGCCCCGCGCATGGCGAGCGCGCACTCGACCGCCGCGCGCGCGTCGCCGCGCTGCTCCTCGATGCTCTCGTGGGCGATCGGCACGCCGAACACCGCCATCACGGAGTCGCCCACGAACTTGTCCACGACGCCGCCGGCGCGCCCGACCTCGCCCGCCATCGCGTTCAGGTACTCGTCCAGCCACCGGGCCAGGCGCGCGGGCTCCATCCTTTCCGAAAGCGTGGTGAATCCCTCGATGTCGCTGAAGAGGATCGTGGCGACGAGGCGGCGCGGCGTCGGCCTGCCGCTCTCGGAGAGCATCTCCTCGCGCCGCTCCCACAGGTCCTCGGCCACCTTGCGCGGCACGTAGCGCGAGAAGAGCCCGAGGGCGGTGGCGCGCTGCGCGCTTTCGAACCGGGACGCGTACACCGCCGAGAGGAAGGCGCCCACGGCCCACGCGTAGAGCGCCGCCACGACGGGAACCCAGAGCGAGGCCGAGACGAAGGCCGCGAACGCCGAGGCGGCGATGGCCGCGAGCGCGGCCGCGTTGACGACGGCGGAGCGCCAGCGTCCGCGCACCGTCCACCCGAGCGCGACGGCCCCCAGGGCGCAGGCCGCGATCACGGCGAGCTCGGCCCATCCCGGCAGCACGCGCAAGGCCGGGTCGCCCGCGAGCGCCATCCGCACGAGCTGGTCGGCCGCCTCGCCGTGGACCACCACGCCGAATTGCGGCTCGCCGGTGCGGCGCGAGAGCGGCGTGGCGAACTGGTCCTTGACGCTCTCGGCCGCGATGCCCAGCAGCACGATTCGCCCCGCGAGGCGCTCCCGCGGCACGCGGCCCTCGAGCAGCGGCGTGAGTCCGACCACCGGGAAGGGCCGCTCGCCGCGGCGGAAGTCGAGCAGGAACTGGAATCCGCCCGCGTCGGCGTCCGCGTAGCCGCCGTCGTGCGCCTCGAACGGCGCGAGCGTCGCGCGGCCGAGCGCGAGGTGCGAGGGGTCCGCCTCCCCGGGCCGAGGCGCGACCCCTTCCCGGGCAAGGTGAGCCAGGGCGACCGCCAGCGCGAACGAGGTCGCCGTCTCGCCGTCGGCCTCGGCGTAGAGGAGCCCGCGGCGCACGACGCCGCCCGGGTCGAGCGGGAAATCGGTGAAGCCCACGCGATCGGACCCGGCCAGCGCCGGCGGGCCGGGAATGGCCGTGCGGCCCGGCGTGGGCAGTTTCGCGGCACCGACGACCGGCCCGTCGCGAAGCGCGGCCGCCAGCCGCTCGTTGCCCGGCGGATAGGCGATGTCGCGATAGAGGTCGATGCCGATGACGCTCGGCGCGCCGGCGCGCATGCGCTCGATCGCCTCGGCGAGCAAGGCATCGGAGAGCGGCCAGCCCCAGCGCAGGATGTCCGCGTCGTCCACGGCGACGATCGTGACGTGGGTGGCCGCGGGCGCCGCCGGACCGGCCCGCGCGGCGACCATCAGGTCGTAGGCGAGCAGTTCCTGTCCCTCCAGGGCTCCCGGGGCCCTCAGCGCGGCGACGGCGAGGAAAGCGAGCGCCCCCGACGCCATGATGGCGAAGCGCGGCTTGCGCAGGACGCGGAGCAGGTCCGCACGCGTCATTGCCAGTTGCCGATGAGCAGGAACGGCGCCCAGTAGCCCGGGTGCCGGTAGCGGGGCTCGGAGAGCAGGCGCGCCTGCGCAACCTGCAGCGCGCGCGCCTTGTCGACCGGGCCCGCCGCGAGGCTGCGGTAGAACTCGGTCACCAGCAGGCTCGAGGCCTCGTCGTTGATGTACCAGAGCGTGGCGAGCGCGCTCCTCGCCCCGGACTTCACCGCCACGCCGGCGAGCCCCAGCGCGGCGCGGTCGTCGCCCGCCGCCGTGCGGCACGCGCTCAGCGTGAGGAGTTCGACGGGCTCGTCGCGCAGCCGCCCCGATTTCATCAGGCGCTCCAGCACGTCCATCGTCATGCGCCCGTCCCAGGTGAGGAGGAAGGTGCGGCGCGGGTCCGAATCGAACTCGCCGTGCGAGGCGATGTGCACGACCGAGTAGGGCGTGGCGTCCATGGCCGCGCGCATCGCGGGGACGCGGAACGCCTCGTTGCCCAGCAGGCGGGATTCGAAGAGCCCGCCCACGTCGCCCAGCTCGCGCTCGACCTGCGGCAGCCCGGGGAAGTCCTGCACCGGTTCGCTCAGCCCGCCGACGAGCGCGCGCCGGCCCGCGAGGCCGCCTTCGCCCGGCGCGACGAGCGACAGGGCCGGCGCCGTGGCGAGGGCGTAGCGTTGCGTGAGGAACCCGGTTCCGTCGTGCAGCGCCGCGAAGGGGATGCCGCGCAGCGCGCCGTCGGGAACGACGACGATCGTCGCGACCTCGTGGGCCGCGAGGAACGCGCTCACGGGCCGCACGAGCCACTCGTGCAGGCGCTGCGCGTGCGGCAGGTACTCGTGGGTCGTGCGCTTCTCGAGCAGCCTGCGGAAGGCGCGCGTTTCCGCGTTCAGCGCGGCCGCGGACACCGGCACGCTCGCCTTCTCGATGTCCGCGCCGGCGCTCACCAGGAGGTCGAGGCGGTCCGGCAGGATGACGGGGTAGATCACCGCGGTGCGCGGCGCGAGCGCCTCCAGCTTGCGTTCGCGCGACCGCAGCCGCGCCACGCACTCGTCCTGGAAATAGTCCTCCAGCTCGACCGCCTTCATTCGCTCGATCACCTCGCGCGCCTCGAGGAGGCGCTCGCGGCGGGCCCCGGGAGCGAGCTCGCCGTCCGAGGCGCGAAGCAGGAGGTCGGCGTACTCGAGGAAAGCCGGGCCGATGGCGTCGCGGTAGGACTCGCCGCGCAGCCGCAGCTCCGCCAGCAGGTCGTCGCGGAAGGCCGCGAGGCTCTCGTGCGCCCTGCGGAAATGCGCGAGCGCCGCCGGCGTGTCGCCCGCTGCCCGGGCGAGCCGCGCCGCCTGCCACTCCCAGCGGAACAGCAGGTCGGGCGACTGCGAGGCCTGGGCCGCGAAGATCGCCTCCCGCGTGCGCTCGAGCGCTTCCCTGCCGGCGCCGCCCTCGGCCGCCCGCTCGCCGAGCATCCCCAGCGCCTGCGAGCGCGTGCGCAGGTCGCCGGCGGCGTCGGCCGCCTCCAGCGCGTCGCGAAGGATCGATTCGCGCCGGTCCGGAACGGCCGGCGCGAGCCTCGCCGCCGCCGCGGAGAGCAGCAGCGACTTTTCGGCCGAGGGCGGCAACCGCGGAATGAACGACAGCGACAGCGCCACCGCGGCGCGCGCAGCCTCGCCGTGGCCCTCGCGCCGCAGCACGTCCGCGGCGTTGAGCGCCGCCCGGGCGGCAAGCGCAGGCTCGTCCGCGGCGCGCGCCCGATCGACGGCCCGCGAGAACGCGACGAGCGCCTCGGCGTCGCGGCGCGAACGGGCCTCGAGGAGCCCGAGCTCGTTGAGCGCCGCCGCCGTCGGGGCGCCGGAACCGCTCGCGCGCGCCTGCGGCGCGGCTTGCGGCGCCGCGGCGAAGTCCTCCGGGCCGGGACGATTGTGGGCGCACCCGGCGGGACCCAGGGCAATTGCCGCCAGCACGGCGCCGAGGCGAAAGCTGGAGCTCGATGGGTTCATCAGAATCTCCGTTGCCAGGCGATGCGGAAGTGGATGCCGTGATCCTGCAGCGCGTTGCCGCCCGCCGGCTCGTCGCGCAGCGCAAGCCCCTTGTAGACGGACGCCTCCAGCCCGCCGCCGGCCGACCAGCGCAGCCCGCCGCCGACGCTCGCGAGAGAGTCCGATCGCCCGCCGCTTGCGCGCCCGGCGCCGGCGTCGACGAACACGGCGAGTTGCACCGCCCCGTCCGCCGGATTGGCCGACATGCCCGGCAACTCGAGCCGGCCGATCCGCATGCGGTACTCGAGGGAGGCGCTGATGCCCTCGTCGCGGATCAGCGTGTTCTCGCGGTAGCCGCGCACGCTGGCGGCGCCGCCCACCGGGAACTGCTCGGAGACGGGCAGCTTGCGCGAGGCGAGCTGGAAGTCGGCACGGGCGACGACCTGGCCCGCGTCCCCGTCGATTCGCGCGATCCACTGCGCCTGCCCGAGACCGGTCACGAAGCGCGAGTCGGGCAGGCGCCGGTCGTCGTGGATCGTCGATCCCATGGCATCGAGGCCGAAGCCGAGCGCGGCGCGCGCGGCGAAGACGCGGTCGGCATCGCGCCTCACCCACTCCACCGCCGGGCGGACCGCCGTGACGCGCGTGCGCCCGTCCTCGCTGCCCGGGTTGATCGGGAACGGCTCGCCCAGCAGGTAGGTCGTCGTGCGGCTGCGCGTGAGCGACAGGGTGGTCACGAGCGAGCGGTCGAGGGCGCGGATCCACGGATGCCGAACGCCCGCTTCCGTCGTCTCGCTGACGCTCGCGAGGTCGATCCGGTCGAACGGCGCCTCGACCACGGCGCCGAGGGTGCGGCCGGCGCGCACGAACGCCGCCGTATCGCGCGCGGTGACCGGCACGCTCGCCGAGACCCCGTACTCGTCGTTGCCCTTGGTGATCGCGTAGCTCGCCGACAGGGTCTCGTTCAGGCCCCACGAGTTGCGCGCGGCAAGCCGGATCTCGCCCGCCGTCTCGCCGACGTTGGGCGGGCGGTTGTTGACGGCGGCGAGCTCGGCGCTGAATCGCGGCGCCTCGCGCACGCGCGTGCGCAGGATCGCCTCGCCCGGACGCTCGCCGGGCGCGAGCTCCGAATTGATCTGCTCGATGGCGCCTTCCTGCAGGAGGACCTGCATCGCCTCCTGCAGCCGGTTCACGTTGAGGGGCGTCCCGGTGGCCAGCAGCAGGCGCTCCTCGAGAAATCCGCGCTGGAACACGTGCTCCCCGGAGATCTCCGCGGCCGCGAGCCGGCCCTCCACGATGCGCACGACGAGGACGCCGTCGGCGACCTTCTGGTCGGGGATCACCGCCCCGGAATTGATGTAGCCCGCCGCGACATAGCGGCGCGTGACTTCCAGCCGCAGCTCCTCGAGATCCTCCGCCTGCAGCGTGCGCCCGACGTAGCGCGCCGCGATCCCGGCGAGCTCCCCGTCGCCCAGCGCCGTGTTGCCCTCGAACCGGACGCGCGCGACCCGCACGCGCGGCGCCTCGCGCAGCGCCTTCGCCGCCGTCGCCGGTCCCGTCGGGGCTTGCGGTCGCGTCTGCGCGGGGACGCCGGGCGCGAACGCCAGCGCCGCCGCAACCGCCACCGCCGCGCGAATCCGTCCGAGGCGCATGCGGTCGTTCATTTCGGCGACCCCTCGCAGGACCAGGCCGGCAGGTGCCGGGATGGCGCCGTCGCCTTCGCCGGTTCATCCCCGTCGCGCCCGGCCGCCGGGCTGGGCAAGGCAGTCCACGCCGACTCGGACAGCCGTCCCCGACCCACCGCCACGAAGCTGTTCTCCGTCTCGCCCGCCCGCGACGCGCACGCCTCGCGCAGCAGCCGCGTCGCATCGAAGAAGCCCGCGGGAAGCACGCCCAGGCCGCCGCCGATATCGACCGCGGGGGCCGTCACCGTGACGGTTCCCGACACGCCCAGCTGCGAGGAAGCCTCCACCACGCTTCCCGGCGAGGCGATGAAGTACGACGAGTCGATGCCGATGTTGCCGCCGTTTCCCCCGTAGGCGTTGGCCTGGATCGCGGACGCGTTGAGGACCACGTGCTGCAGGCCGGCGATCGTGATGTTGCCGCCGTCGCCGGCGCCGCCCTGCACCGAGGTCGTGATCGACCCGTCGAAGAGCCGGATGACCCCGCCGCCGGAGATCGCGATGTCGCCCCCGTCGGACTGCACCGTGCGCGTGGCGATCGAGCCGCCCCGCGACACCTCCAGCGTATCGGCCGCCACGATGCGGATGCTCCCCGCGGCGCCGGTGCCGCTGCCGCGCGCGGAGACCGTCGCGCCGTCGGCGATCCCGATCGTCGGCGCGACGATCCCGATCTGCCCCCCGGCGCCCGACGACGAGGTCTCGGCATAGAACCCGCTGGTGTGCACGCTCCCGAGCAGCTCGGCGGAGCCCGCCGCCGAGACGCTTCGCGACGCCGCGATGGACAGGTTGCCCGCGTCGCCGCTGCCGAAGGACGAAACCCGGAGCCTGCCGCCACTGCGCAACGCGAGCTCCTCGGCCTCGACCGTGACCGAGCCGCCGCGGCCGTCGCCCTGCGTCACCGCGGAGACCTGGCCGCCTTGTTCCAGGAGGATGCGCGGGGCGCCCAGCACGACGGATCCGCCCGCGCCCGACCCGTTGGAGGTGGCGAAGAGCCCGCTGAAGAACGCGCCGTCGTCGCCGCCGATCGTGACGTCTCGCCGCGCGCGCGCCTCGAGATTGCCGGCCTGGCCGGATCCGAAGCTGCCGACGCTCACCTGGCTTCCGCCCTCGATGCGAAGCTCTCCCGCGGCGATGAAGATCGAGCCTCCGTGCCCCGTCGCGTCCGCGGTGGTCTGGGCCGCGATCCGCGCGCCTTCCGTGAAGGCCATGCGATCGGCAAGCAGGCTCACGTCGCCGGCGGAACCGGGGCCGAAGGTGGTCGCGCTGATCGCGCCGCCGTCCTCGACGCTCAGCCGGGAGGCGCTCGCGAAGATCGCGCCCCCGTCGCCTTCGGCCGACGACGCGGCGTAAAGGCCGCTCGCCGTGGCGCCGTTGGAGCCGGCGATGCGCAGGCTCCCCTCCACCTGCACGTCCATGTTGCCGCCCGCCCCGCTGCCGAACGTGCTGACGGTCACGCGCCCGCCCCCCACCAGCTCCATGTCGCCGGCCGCGATCGTCAGCGCCCCGCCGCGCCCGGCGCCTCGCGCGATGGCGCTGATGGCGCCTGCGTCCTCGACGCTCAGCCGGGAAGCGCTCACGGAAAGCGCGCCGCCGTCTCCCTGCGCGTTCGCCGCCGCGAACAGGCCGCTCGCGCTGTCGCTGCTGGCGCCCGCGATGCGCAGTCCGCGCTCCACCGCCACCGCCATGTCGCCTGCCGCCCCGCTGCCGTAGCTGCTCACGGTCATGCGCCCGCCGTTCACGAGCTCCATGTCCCCCGCCGCGACCGTCATCGCCCCGCCGCGCCCGGCGCCTTCGGTGACCGTGCTGATCACGCCCGCGTCGAGGTAGACGCTGCCGGCGTCGATGCGGACGGAGCCGCCGGCCCCCGCCGCGTAGGCCTCGGCGGCGACCGCGCTCGCGCCGAACGGGCCCTTGCCTTCGGCGAGCAGCCGGCCCGTCGCACGGATCGCCAGGCTGCCCGAGGCCCCGTCGCCATAGGAGCTCGCGAGCACCTGCCCGCCGCCGCGAAGGATCAGGTCGCCCGCGTCGATCGCGACCGAACCGCCCGGTCCGCTTCCCTCCGCATGGGCCGTCAGGACGCCTCCGTCCTCGATCGCGACGAGGGGCGAGCGCACCGAGACGGAGCCTCCCGGCCCGGATCCGGACGCCGGCGCGAAGATTCCCGTGCGGAACTCCCCGTCGTTGCCCGCGATGGTCACGCTGCGCGCGGCCACGATGTCGAGATTGCCGGCCGCACCCGTGCCCTCGCTGCCGATGTTCATCGAGCCCATCGCGCGCAGCGCGAGCTCGCCGACGTCGAGGGCCACCGACCCTCCGCGTCCCGAGGTTCGCGAAAAGGCGTTGATGACGCCCTCGTTCTCGATCACGAGGCTCGGCGCGCTCACGGTGATCCGGCCTCCGGCGCCGCCCTCCATCGACGCGGCGTACATCCCGCTCGAGAAATCGTCGTTCCGGCCCTCGATCCGCACGGACCGGGTCGCGCGCACGACGAGATCCCCCCCGTCGCCGGCCCCGAATGCGCCCACGGTGAGGTGACCGCCGCCGCGCAGGTCGAGCTCGTCGGTGTCGACCGAGATGGAGCCGCCGCGGCCCGCGGCGACCGTGACCCCGCTGATCACGCCCCCGTCCTCGACGACGATGCGAGGCGAGACGACCGTGAGCAGGCCGCCCGGGCCGCTGCCCCGGGATTGCGCGTACAGCCCCGACTGGACCGAGCCGTCGTAACCGCCGATGGTCACCGACTCGCTGGCGCGCACCTCGAGGTTTCCGCCGGCGCCGTCGGCGTGGGTGGACACTTCGATCGTGCCCTGGCTTGCCAGGCGCAACTGCCCGGCATCGATGGTGATGGATCCGCCTCGCCCCGTCCCCATGGTGCTGGCGTCGATCGTCGCCCACCCGTCCACCTCGAGGAGCGGGGTGACGATGCCCAGGTTCCCCCCTTCGCCCTCGCCGTACGTGTTCGCGCTCACGCCCGTCGCCACCCCTCCGCCGTTGACGCGGACGCTCCCGTCGGCCCGGATCGAGATGTCCCCGCCGGCACCCCGGTCGTGGGCTTCGGCCCGGATCCGCGCGCCCGGCTGGATCTCGACCTCCCGCGCGCGGATCGCGATCGCGCCGCCGGCCCCGGACGTGTAGGAGGACGCCAGGATTTCCGCCCCGTCGGCAAGGCGCAGCACCGGCGCGACGATGGAGATCCCGCCCGAGGCGCCCTCGCCCAGCGTGTCGGTGTCGAGGGAGCCCCCGGTCATGGCCAGTCGCTCCGTCGCGTCCACGGTGATTCCTCCGCCCGGGACCGCGCCGAAGTTCGGGGCGGAAACGGAGGTCTGGTCCAGGAATACCGAGCCGCCCAGCATCGTGACCGACCCCGAGGCAAGCCCCTCGAAGGCGGTCGTCGTCAGGTAGGCATCGGAAATCCGGATGTCGCCACGCGTTCCGGCGATGCCGCGCAGGCCGCGCGCGTCGAACCGCACCTCGCCCGCGCCCTGCAGGCTCGCGATCCCGAGGGGGCCGGAGGCAACCTCGATGATGGCGCCATCCCGGATCGCCACGGCCCCGCCCACGAGATCGAACGCGGAGCCGGCGTGGCCCGCGAGGAAGCTCCCGGACACCTCCAGCGCGCCCGCCGGGCCGAGAAAGCCGAACGCTTCCGGCGCCGCGGCGGTGAGCGTGCTCGCGGAGGGGTTTGCCGCGTCGAAGCGCCCGCCGTCGGCCAGGCGCAGCGAGTGCGCGGTGCCCACGCGGAAGGCCCCGCCCACGTCGATCGACGCGTCCGGGCCGAAGGCGACGCCGGCGGGATTGAACAAATAGAAGTCGGCGCCGGGGATCGTCGAGCGCAGCATCCCGTCGATCGTCGATGCCTCGCCGCCCGTCACGCGGCCGATGATGTTGGCCACGCTCGCGGGACCCGAGAAGGTCGCGCTTTCGCCGCGCCCGAGATTCAGCTGCGAGAAGCTGTGGAAGAGATTGCCGCCCACCTGGCGGCCGAGGTCGGCCGTGACGGCGAAGTTCGGGCCGGACAGGGCTCCGGCGCGGCCGACCGTGCCGTCGGTGACGACCTGGGCCGACGCGCCCGGCGCGAGCGCCATCGCCGCCGCCAGCGCCAGCTCGGCGCGAATCGTTCCGGGGGATGCGCATTCGCTCATTTCGACAATCCTCCGCACGAGGAGGCCGCGTGGCGCCGGGGCAACGCGACCGCCTCCTCCCGCCTGTCCGGTTCCTCGCGCGCCCCCGGGCTCGACAGCGCGCCCCACGCCGACTCCGGCAACGCGCCGCGGCCCACGGCGACGAAGCTGTTCTCGCTCTCGCCGGCCCGCGACGCACACGTCTCGCGCAGGAGCCGCGACGCGTCGAAGAAGCTGGCCGGCAAGGCGCCAAGCCCCGCGCCGATGTCGGCCGATGGCGCCGTCACCGTGACCGTTCCCGAGACGCCCAGTTGTGAAGAGGCTTCCATGATGCTCCCGGGAGAGGCGATGAAGTGCGACGAATCGATGGCGATGTTGCCGCCATCGCCACCATACGCGTTTGCGCTCACCGTGCCGTCGTTGAGCACGACGTGCAGGGGCTTCGCGATCGTGATGTTGCCGCCGTTTCCCGCGCCGCCGTGCACCGAGGTCGAGATCACGCCGCCGTGCAGGTAGACGAGTCCCCCGCCCTCGATCGCGATGTCGCCGCCGTCCGCGTGCAGGGTCTGCGTCTCGATGCCGGCCCGCGAGGACACGACGAGCGAGTCCGAGACCGCGAGGCTGATGCTTCCGGCCGCGCCGGAGCCGCCGCTGCGCGCCGAAAGGATCGCCCCGTCGTCGAGCGTCAGGCGCGGCGCGGCGACGACGATGCGCCCGCCGTCTCCCGCGCCGGTCGTCTCGGCGTACAGCCCGCTCATCCCCGGGCCGCCGGTCCCGGCCGCGGTGACGCTGCCCGTCGCGTTCACCACGACGTCGCCCGCCGCTCCCGTGCCCACCGCGTTCGAGATGACGAGCGCCCCGCCGCGAAGCAGCAGGTCGCCGGCCTCGATCAGGATCGGGCCTCCGCGTCCCGGCCCCAGGGTGGTCGCCGTGATCACCGCGCCGTCGACGACGACGCGCGGCGCGCGCACGGTGATCGAGCCGCCCGCCCCCGTCCCGCGCGCCATCGCGAAGAGCCCGGAAGCGTAGTTGCCCTCGTTGCCCGACAGGCTCACGACCCCGGTCGCGTTCACCGTGAGGTCGCCTCCCGCGCCGCTGCCGCGGCTCGAGACGTCGAGATAGCCCAGCCCCGTGAGCGAGAGCTCGCCCGTCTCGATGACGATGGAGCCGCCCCGCCCGCCGGCGTTCGCGGCGGCCGACACGCGGCTGTTGCCGTCGACCGCGATGCGCGGAGCCGAGACGAGGATATCGCCGCCGCGTCCGGCTCCGGACGTGGTCGAAAGAATCTGGGCGTTGCTTGCGAGCGAGACGCTGCCGGCGTGGATCGCGATGCCGCCGCCGCGGCCGGTCGCCTCGGGCCCCGCGGACGCGGAAATGTAGGCCAGGTCGCCCAGGCGAAGCTCCCCCGTCCGCAGCGCAATGGTCCCGGCGTCGCCCGAGCCCGTCGTGAGCGTGTTCACGTGGCCCCCGCGCTCCAGCGCGAGACTCGGCGTCTCCACGACGATGCTGCCGCCGCGGCCTTCGGCGGTCGTGGCGCTCAGGCCCGCGAAGTAGCCGACGATCCGGATGCCGCGCGAGGCGCGCACCGCGAGGCTTCCGGCGTCGCCGCTGCCGGTCCGCGAGCTGTTGGTGGTGATGTAGCCGCCGTCGAGGAAGAGCTCGCCCACGTCGACCGCGATCGAGCCGCCGCGGCCGCTGTGGAACGCCGTGGTGCCGAGGTAGCCGTCCACGACGGTGAGCGTGTCGGCGCGCACGGCGATGTCGCCCGCGGCGCCCGTGCCCTGCGACTGCGCCGTGATCGCGCCGCGATCCTCGACCCGCACGCCGTGCCCGGCCTCGATGCGGATCGAGCCCGCGTCGCCGCTGCTCCAGGTGACGGCCATGATGCGCGAGTCGTCGACCACCGCCAGCTCGTCCGCGTCGATGCCGATCGTCCCGCCCGCGCCGTCGGCGAGCGTCGAGGCCGAGACCGTGCTCTCCCCCGCGAGGACGATGCGCCCGCCCACGATCCGCACCGGTCCCGCCGGACGGCCGCCGGTCCCGTCCGTGTAGGCGATGCCGTCCGTGAGCAGAATGTCGCCCCGCGCGCCCGAGACGGCGGCGATGCGCCCCGCGCCGAACGTGACCTCGCCCGCGCCCGTCACGCTCGCGAGACCCAGGTCCGCCGACGGGGCCTTCAGCGACGCCCCCTCGCGCAGGTGGATGTTCCCGCCCGCGACCAGCAGGGCCGACCCGGTGCGCGTGGCGAGGCGCGAGCCGGTGAAGCTCACCGCGCCCTGCCCCCCGAGGAAGCCGAACGACTCGGGCGGGGCGGTGCCGAGCGTGCTCGCGGCCGGGTTGGCCGCGTCGAAGCGGGAGCCGTCGGCCAATCGGATCGCATGGGCGGAGCTCACGTGGAACGCGCCACCCACGTCGATCGCGGCGTGGGGGCCGAACGCCACGCCGGCGGGGTTGAACAGGAAGAAGCTCGCGCCGTCGATGGTCGAGCGCAGCACGCCGTCGATCGACGACGCGCCGCCGGTCACGCGGCTGATGACGTTGGCCACTTCCGCCGGCCCGGAGAACGTGGCCACCTGCCCATTGGCGAGATTGAATTGCGAGAAGCTGTGGAAGAGGTTCGCGCCGGCCCGCCGGCCGAGGTCCGCGGTGATCGCGAAGCCCGGCCCCGCGACCGCGCCGCCCCGCCCCAGCGAGCCATCCAGCACCACCTGGGCCGCGATCCGGGGCGAAAAGCCCAGGGTGAGGCAAGCGAGCAACAGCACCCTCCCGGCATCGCTCGCCGCACGGGAAACGAATTCGCAGCCGCTGGTCCGCATGACGGGCATTCGCATCGCTCGCGGCACGGAAAGCATCGGCCATGCCACTTCGGCCACGCTACTCCCGCTGCCTGGCCTGATCCACCCCTTTGGTCATGGTTCGCTTCCGGGCGATAATCGCGGGATGAACCCACGCATCGGGCTCCTGAAGCCCTATCCCTTCGAGAGGCTGCGCGCGCTGCTGGCCGGCGTCGCGCCGCCGCCCGGCCTGGCCCCCGTCAACCTGTCCATCGGCGAGCCGCAGCACCCCACGCCCGCCTTCCTGAAGGAGGCGGTGGGCGCGAATCTCGGCGGCCTCGCGCGCTACCCCCTCACGAAGGGCCTGCCGGAGCTGCGCGCCGCGATCGCGGCCTGGCTCGCGCGCCGGCACGGGCTCGCGGGGATCGACGCCGAGACGCAGGTGCTGCCCACCCTCGGCAGCCGCGAGGCGCTCTTCGCCATCGCGCAGACGGTGCTCGACCCGGGCGAGCACGACGCGCTCGTCGTGTGCCCCAACCCCTTCTACCAGATCTACGAAGGCGCGGCCCTCCTCGGCGGCGCGCGCCCGTTCTTCGTGAACGCCACGGCCGCGACCGGGTTCGCGACCGACTGGGGCGCGGTGCCCGAGCACGTGTGGAAGCGCACGCGGCTCCTCTACGCCTGCTCCCCCAGCAACCCGAACGGCCGCGTGACGACGCTCGCCGAGTGGGAGCGCCTGTTCTCGGCCGCGGACCGGCACGGCTTCACGATCGTCTCCGACGAGTGCTACGGCGAGATCTACTTCGACGAGTCGGCCCCGCCTCTCGGGGCGCTCGCCGCCGCGCGCCGCCTCGGCCGGACGGACTTCGCGCGGCTGGTGGTGATGGGCTCGCTGTCCAAGCGGTCGAACGCGCCGGGGCTGCGCTCCGGGTTCGCGGCCGGCGACGCGGCCATCCTGAAGGACTTCCTCCACTACCGCACCTACCACGGCTCCGCGATGTCCAACGCCGTCCAGCTCGCGTCGATCGCGGCCTGGAACGACGAGGCGCACGTGGCCGAGAACCGGCGCCTGTACCGCGAGAAGTTCGCCGCGTTCTTCGACCACGTGAACCCGGTGCTCCCCCTCGCGCGGCCCGAGGCCGCCTTCTACTACTGGGTCGCGGTCCCCGGGGACGACGAGGCGTTCGCGCGCGAGCTCTTCGCCGCCGCCCACGTCACCGTTCTGCCCGGCAGCTACCTGTCGCGCGAGGCGCACGGCGCGAACCCCGGCCGCGGCCACGTGCGCATTGCCCTCGTCTCCACGGTGGCCGAGGCCGCCGAGGCCGGCCGGCGCATCGCCGAGTTCGTCCGCGCGCGGGCATCCGCCGCGGCTCCCCTTCGATAGAGAAACGACCGCCATGGAAAACCTGCAGCCCCTCATCGAGAAGGCCTTCGACGACCGCGCGAGCCTCACCCCGAAATCCGCGCCCCCCGCGGTGGTGGAGGCCGTGAAGGCCGTCCTCGCCGAGCTCGACGCGGGGCGGCTGCGCGTGGCCGAGAAGCGCGGCGGCGAATGGGTCACGCACCAGTGGCTCAAGAAGGCGGTGCTCCTGTCCTTCCGCCTGCGCGACAACGAGATCATGCAGGGCGGCTACACGCACTATTTCGACAAGGTGGACTCCAAGTTCGCCAACTTCTCGCAGGAGGATTTCGCGGCGGGCGGCTACCGCGTGGTGCCGCCCGCGAGCGCCCGCCACGGCGCGTTCGTCGCGAAGAACGTGGTGCTGATGCCCTCCTACGTGAACATCGGCGCGTACGTCGACGAAGGCACGATGGTCGACACCTGGGCCACGGTCGGCTCCTGCGCGCAGATCGGGAAGAACGTGCACCTGTCCGGCGGGGTGGGCATCGGCGGCGTGCTCGAGCCCCTGCAGGCCAACCCCACCATCATCGAGGACAACTGCTTCATCGGCGCGAGGAGCGAGGTCGTCGAGGGCGTGATCGTCGGCGAGGGCTCGGTGATCTCGATGGGCGTCTACATCGGCCAGTCGACGAAGATCTACGACCGCACCACCGGCGCGGTGAGCTACGGGAGGATTCCGCCGGGCTCGGTGGTGGTCTCCGGCAACTTGCCGGGGCATGACGCGCGGTATAGTCTCTACTGCGCAGTGATCATCAAGCAGGTCGACGCGAAGACGCGCGCGAAGACCGGCATCAACGAGCTGCTCCGGGGCGACTAGCCCCGCCCCGCCCGCCCTCCCGGAACCCGGAGACACCCATGTTCATCGACAAGCTCCTGCAGCTCATGGCCGAGAAGAAGGCCTCCGACATCTTCTTCTCCGTCGGCTCGCCGATCATGATCAAGATCCAGGGCGACATCATGCCCGTCAACCCGCAGCCGATGGACGCGGAGGCGGTCAAGAAGATCGTCTACGAGTTCCTCACGCCCGCGCAGATCGCGACCTTCGAGAAGGACCTGGAGCTGAACCTCTCGAAGCCCGTGGCCGGCATCGGCAACTTCCGCGTCAACGTCTTCTGGCAGAAGGGGTCGGTCGCCTGCGTCATCCGCTACGTGACGGCGGAGATCCCGAGGCTCGAGGACCTGAACCTGCCCCCGGTGCTGCTGCAGCTGGTGATGGAGAAGCGCGGCCTCGTCCTCGTGGTGGGCGCCACCGGCTCGGGGAAGTCGACCACGCTCGCCTCCATGCTCGACTTCAGGAACCAGATGGTCGCCAACCACATCCTCACGATCGAGGACCCGGTCGAGTACGTCTTCACGCCGAAGAAGTGCATCTTCAACCAGCGCGAGGTCGGCAACGACACGCACGCCTTCCACGATGCGCTGAGGAACGCCATGCGCCAGGCGCCCGACTGCATCCTCATCGGCGAGATCCGCGACCAGGAGACGATGCGCATGGCGCTCACCTACGCGCTGTCGGGCCACCTGTGCCTGGCGACGCTGCACGCCAACAACTCCTACCAGGCCATGAACCGCGTGATCAGCTTCTTCCCGCTGGAGGTGCGGCCGATGCTGCTGCAGGACCTCTCGGTGTCGCTCAAGGCCATCGTCTCGCAGCGCCTGGTGAAGACGCTCGACGGCAAGCGCACGCCCGCCGTCGAGGTGCTGCTCAACACGCGAAACGTCGCCGAGGCCATCGAGAAGGGCGAGGTGGGCGAGGTGAAGGAGATGATGGAAAGGAGCATGTCGCCCGGCTCCCAGACCTTCGAGCAGGACCTCTTCCGCCTCGTGCGCCAGGGCAAGATCTCCACCGACGAGGCGCTCGCCAACGCCGAC
>JAGRPO010000175.1 GCA_019449455.1 Betaproteobacteria bacterium
CGCCAGGGCGACTCCGTGTTCCGGCTCGCCGCCAAGGTCGGAGCGGCGGTGTTCCCGGATGACGGCACCGACGCCGACACGCTGTTCAAGAACGCCGAGGCCGCGCTCAAGAACGCCAAGGCGAGGGGCGACCGATACCTGTTCCACACCCGCAAGATGACCGAGGCTTCGGCCGGCAAGCACACCCTGGAAAATCAGCTGCGCCTGGCGCTGGACAGGGGCGAGTTCGTGCTCCATTACCAGCCCAAGGTAAGCCTCGCGAGCGGCAAGCTCACCAGCGCCGAGGCGCTGATCCGGTGGAACGATCCGCAAACCGGCCTGGTGCCGCCGGGCCGGTTCATCCCGCTCCTGGAAGAAACCGGGTTGATCTATGACGTCGGGCGCTGGGCGCTGCGCACCGCCATCGCGGACTACCTGCGCTGGCGCAATGCCGGACTGGCTGCCGTGCGCATCGCGGTGAACGTGTCGCCGCTCCAGCTGCGTCGTCGCAGCTTCATCGCCGACATCGGACAGGCGATCGGCATCGACCCCCAGGCGGCGGCCGGACTGGAGCTGGAGATCACCGAAAGCCTGATCATGGAGGACGTGAAGCACAGCATCGCCAGCCTGAAGGACATCCGCGCCCTGGGCGTGACCATCGCCATCGACGACTTCGGCACCGGCTTCTCCTCGCTCAGCTACCTCGCCAGGCTGCCGGTGGACACGCTGAAGATCGACCGCTCGTTCGTGAACGACATGACGGTCGGGCCGGAGGGACTGTCCCTGGTCTCCACCATCATCAACCTCGCGCACTCGCTCAAGCTCAACGTGGTGGCCGAGGGCGTCGAGACCGAGGAGCAATCGCGCCTGCTCCGGTTGGTGAACTGCGACGAAATGCAGGGCTTCCTGTTCTCCAAGCCGGTGCCGGGGGAGATCTTCGAAACCAGATTCCTGGCCCCGTGAAATGCCTGCCGGCTGCGACGATTTCGCGCATCCGCGCACGAGATCACCGGCCGGCCGGACCACGACCGGTCCGCCCGGAAGCGGCTCCCGCCGTGGGGTGCAGCCTCGCCCCCGCGGCGGGATCGCGTCACGCGGACTACTTGGTTTCGATGCCCAGCGTCTTGTAGAGCAGGCCGAACTGGTCGTAGGCCTGCTTGAACCAGACCTTGTACTCGGCCGCGTTCATGTAGTTCACGGGCTGGCCGAGGTCCGACATGATCTTCTTGAACTCGGCGTCCTCGGAGACTTCCTTGAACTTCTTCTCCAGGTAGGCGATGACTTCCGGCGGCGTGCCCTTGGGCGCCGCCACGCCCTTCACGGAGCCCGCCGTGACCACGTCGTAGCCCGATTCCTTGAAGGTCGGGACGTCGGGAATCGACGCGTCGCGCTGCTCGAGCGCGACGGCCAGCGCGCGAAGGCGCCCCGCCTTCATGTGCGGCAGGATCTCGCTCGGATGCCCGCCGCCGAAATCGACGTGGCCGCCGACGAGCTTGGTGATCGCGTCCGCGCCGCCCGCGCCCGGAATCGTCGTCACCTTGATGCCGGCCGCCTTGCCGAAGAGGAGGAACGTGACGTCCACCGAGGCGCCCTTGGTCGACACGGAGGCGGTCACGTATTCCTTGGACTTGGCCGCCTTCACGAGGTCGGCGAGCGACTTGTGGGGCGACGAGGCCGGCACGGCAAGCGCGATCGAGTGGATCGACATCCGGCATACCGTCTCGAAGTCGGTGAAGAGGTCGTAGGGAAGCTTGCGCTGGTGCGGCACGACGAGATCCTCGCCCGAGCCCCAGCCGAAGAGCAGCGTGTAGCCGTCCGCCTTCGAGCGCACGACGTCCACCCGGCCGGGGATTCCGCCGCCGCCGCCCTTGTTGACCACGACGAGCGGCTGCGGAAAGTACTTCGGCGCCACCGTGGCGATCGCGCGCGCCAGCAGGTCGGTCGAACCCCCCGCGCCATACGGCACGATGAGCTGGATCGGCTTTTCCGGATAGGCGGCGAGGCCGTTCGTTGCTGCGACAAACATCCCGAGGGCGGTGGCGAGCACCGTCCAGATTCGCTTATGCATGCGTGACTCCTTCTCGACGTGAAGACGACCTGCGGGCGGCATGCGCGGGAGCTGGCAACTGGATCCTCCCTACTTCGCAGCCTCGGATGATGCGACTGCCCGGGCCGCGCGGTTCTTCTTCCGCGCAGCCCAAAGGTTGTAGAGCACGAACGCGATCGCGATGGCCATCAGCGAGCCGGAGATCGGCCGCGTGAAGAACACGCTGCCGTCGCCATTGCTCATGAGCAGCGCCTGGCGAAGCGAGCGCTCCATGATCGGGCCGAGCACGAAGGCGAGCAGCAGCGGCCCGAGGTCGAACTTGAGCTTGCGCGCGACGTAGCCGAAGACCCCCATGACCAGCATGACCCAGATGTCGAAGACGTTGTTGTTCACGCTGTAGACCCCGACCAGGGTGAGAACCATGATGAGGGGCGCCAGGAACGAGTACGGGACGCGCAGCAGTTGCACCCAGATGCCGATGAGCGGCAGGTTCAGGATCAGGAGCATCACGTTGCCGATGTACATCGAGGCGACCACGCCCCAGAACACGTCCGCGTGCTCCTTGAGCAGGAAAGGCCCCGGCGTGATGCCGTGGATGAGGAGTGCCGCGAAGATCATCGCCGTGGAGGCGTTGCCGGGAATCCCGAGGGTGAGCAGCGGGATGAACGACGACGAGGCCGCCGCGTTGTTGGCCGATTCGGGGCCCGCGACCCCTTCGATCGCGCCGTGCCCGAACTCTTCCGGGTGCTTCGAAGCCTTCTTCTCCACGGCGTAGGAAATGAGGGACGACAGGACCGCGCCGCCGCCGGGGAGAATGCCGACCAGGAACCCGATGACGCTCCCGCGCACCATCGACCAGCCGCTTCGCGTGAGGTCGGCGAGCTTCGGGAACACGTTCTCGATGCGGGTCGTGAGGATGCTGGCCGTCCCCGACTTCTCGAGGCTGTAGAGGATCTCCCCGACCCCGAACAGGCCCATGGCCAGGGTCACGAAATCGAGGTTGCTCTGCAGGTCGGCCACGCCGAAGTCGAAGCGGACCGCGCCGGACAGCGGGTCGAGCCCCATGCAACCCAGGATGAGGCCCACGATCGCCATCGTCAGGCCCTTGAGCGCCGATTCCCCGGTCAAGTACGTCGCGAGGAGGAGCCCAAGCACGGTGAGCGAGAAGTACTCGGAAGGGCCGAACTTGAGCGCGGCTTCGGCCAGCGGCGGGGCCATCATGGTCAGGCCGATCAGGCCGATGGTGCCGGCGATGAAGGAGCCGATCGCGGCCACGCCCAGGGCCGCGCCCGCGCGCCCGCTCTTCGCCATCTCGTAGCCGTCGATGCAGGTGACGACCGACGCCGCCTCCCCGGGGATCTTCAGCAGGATGGACGTCGTCGACCCGCCGTACATGGCGCCGTAGAAGATGCCCGACATCAGGATGATGGCGGTGACGGGCGAGCCCATCTTCATGCTGATGGGCAGCAGCAGCGCGATCGTGGCCGCGGGGCCCAGCCCCGGGAGCACCCCGACCGCGGTGCCGAGCGCGCAGCCGATCAGCCCCCACATGAGGTTGACCGGCGTGGCGGCGATCTGGAATCCGTGCCAGAGCCCTGCGACGTCGAACATCGGTCCGGTCTCCCGTCGCGCCTAGAAGAGCAGTCCCCGCGGAAACGGGGTCTGCAGGAATCGATCGAACACCAGGTAGACGACCAGGCCCGTCGCGAGGCCCGTGGCGGCCGACACGACCACGCCCTTGTGCTCCACCAGGAGCAGCCACCCGGTGACCAGCACCACGACGCTGGTGATCGCGCCGATGTCGTCGAAGACCACCACGTACGCCGCCGTGATGACGATGGCGAGGAGCGGGTGGAGCCACGCCTTGGGCTCCCAGAAGGGAACCTGCCTGTCCTCCGGCCCGAGGTTCGTGGCGATGAGGCAGATGGCGAGCACGGCGAGGATCACCCCGAGGCCGAAGGGCATGAAGCCGGAACCGGGCTGGCCGTGGTCGAGGAGGCGCAGCACCCAGACGGACTGCTGGATGACGAGCCCGGCCACCGCCAGGAGAAACACGCCCGCATACCGTTGCCACGACTTCACGGCAACCCTCCTCGCCCGTCAGGCCTTCTGCCCGATCTCGAAATTGGCCAGCTTCTCCAGCGCGCGCACCATCGCGGAGTGGTCCCAGGCCTTGCCGCCGTGGGCCGCGCAGGCATTGAAGAGCTCCTGCGCCGTCGCCGTGTTGGGCAGGCTCACGCCCATCTTGCGCGCCGAGCCGAGCGCCAGGTTCAGGTCCTTCTGGTGCAGCTCGATGCGGAAGCCCGGGTCGAAGGTCCGCTTCACCATGCGCTCGCCATGCACTTCGAGAATGCGCGACGAGGCGAACCCGCCCATCAGCGCCTGGCGCACCTTCGCCGGATCCGCGCCGGCCTTCGAGGCGAACAGCAGCGCCTCGCCGACGGCCTCGATGGTGAGCGCCACGATGATCTGGTTGGCCACCTTGCACGTCTGGCCGTCGCCGTTGCCGCCCACGAGCGTGACGTTCTTGCCCATGAGCTGGAAGAGCGGCAGCACCTTCGCGAAAGTCGCCTCGGTCCCGCCCACCATGATGGTGAGCGAGGCCGCCTTGGCGCCCACCTCGCCGCCGGAGACCGGCGCGTCGAGGTATTCGCAGCCCAGCGCGTTGATGCGTTTGGCGAACTCCTTCGTCTCGATGGGCGCGATGGAGCTCATGTCCACCACGATCCTGCCCTTGGCGAGCCCCTCGGCCACGCCGCCCGGCGCGAAGAGCACCTTCTCCACGTCCGGCGTGTCCGGGACCATGACGATGACGATCTCGGCGGCTTTCGCGACCTCGGCGCCGTTGGCGCACACCTTCGCGCCCCCCTTGGTGAGGGCCTCGGGATAGGGGCCGATCGTGTTCACGAAAAGCTCGTGGCCGGCCGCCTGGAGGTGCCCCGCCATGGGTGCACCCATGATTCCCAATCCGATGAAGCCGATCTTGCTCACGGGGATCTCCTTGTCTCGCGAAGGTTCAGCGGACCATGCAGGGCCGCTTGTTGTCGTATTTCCAGCCGGGAATGAGGTACTGCATGGCGACCGCGTCGTCGCGCGCGCCCAGCCCGTGGGACTGGTAGAGGGCGTTGGCTTTCGCGAGCTCGGCCTCGTCGATCTCCACGCCGAGGCCGGGCTTCCCGTTCAGCGCGAGGTGGCCGTCGCGGATCAGGTACGGCTCCTTCGTGAGGCGCTGGCCGTCCTGCCAGATCCAGTGCGTGTCGATCGCCGTCACGCGGCCCGGCGCCGCCGCCGCGGTGTGCGTGACCATGGCGAGCGAGATGTCGAAATGGTTGTTCGAGTGGGAGCCCCACGTGAGCCCCCAGTCCCTGCACGTCTGGGCCACGCGCACCGAACCCTGCATCGTCCAGAAGTGCGGATCGGCCAGCGGAATGTCGACCGCCTGGAGTTGCAGCGCGTGCACGAGCTGGCGCCAGTCCGTGGCGATCATGTTCGTGGCGGTGGGCAGCCCCGTGGCGCGCCGGAACTCGGCCATCGTCTCGCGGCCCGAGAACCCCTCCTCGGCGCCGCACGGGTCCTCGGCGTAGGCCATCACGCCCGGCAAGTCCCGGCACAGTCGGATGGCGTCCGCGAGGCGCCAGCCCCCGTTCGGGTCGAGCGTGACCCGCGCGCCCGGAAAGCGCTCGTGGAGCGCGCGGATGGCCTCCACTTCCTCCTCGCCCCGCAGCACGCCGCCCTTCAGCTTGAAGTCATTGAAGCCGTAGAGCTTGCGGGCCGCTTCGGCCAGGCGCACGACAGCCGCGGCGTCCATCGCCTTCTCGTTCCGCAGCCGGTACCAGTCGTCGGCGGCATCCGGCTCGCTGCGGTAGGGAAGGTCCGTGCGGCCGCGGTCGCCCACGTAGAAGAGGTAGCCCAGCACCTGGACGCGATCGCGCTGGCGGCCCTCGCCCAGCAGGTCCGCGACGGGCACACCGAGGAACTGGCCCAGGAGGTCGAGCATCGCGGACTCCACCGCCGTCATGGCGTGGATCGTCGTGCGCAGGTCGAAGGTCTGGATGCCGCGCCCGCCGGCGTCGCGGTCGGCGAAACGGCGGCGCATTTCCTGCAGCACCCGGTTGAAGGAACTCACCGGCTGCCCGACCACGAGGGGCCGCGCGTCCTCGAGCGTCTGGCGGATCTTCTCGCCGCCCGGCACCTCGCCCACGCCGGTGTTGCCGGCACTGTCGCGCGCGACGACGACGTTGCGGGTGAAGAACGGTCCGTGGGCTCCGCTCAGGTTGAGCAGCATGCTGTCGTGCCCCGCGACGGGAACGACGCGCAGGTCCGTGACGACAGGAACTCCCGGGACCTTGCGTCCGGGGACATTCGGGATCATGGGACGATTCCTCGGGCGCAGCGGGCGCCGCAAAAATGGTATCGGTAACATCCTTCGCCTGTCAATGTTCTTATTGGTGGTGTTTTCGCCCACCCCATCGCTGATGTTACCGGTAGCATTTGCCAGGCCCGGCTTCCCGGGGCTATGCTGCGCCAGTCCCCGACCGACGCCTGCGAATTGGCCATGACCCGAACGCCGCGAGGCACTCCACCCCCGGATGCCGAACCTCCGGACGCCCCGCCCCGGCACACGGGGACGGGCAAGGCGGTGACGATCCGCGACGTGGCCAAGGTCGCGGGCGTATCGCCCATCACGGTGTCGCGGGCCCTGAACCACCCCGAGCTCGTCACGCCCGACACCCTGGAACGGGTCCGCTCCGTCGTCTCGCGAACCGGGTACGTGCCGAACGAAATCGCCGGAAGCCTCCGCTCCCGGCGCAGCCGGATCGTCGCGGCGGTCTTCCCTCAGATCACGAACTCCATGTTCGTCGACACCATCCAGGCGCTGTCGGACTGCCTGCGACAGGAGGGATACCAGGTGCTCCTGGGGCTCTCCTCCTACGAGGAGCGGGAGGACGAGCTCATCGCGGGCATCCTCGGGCGGCGGCCGGAGGGCATCTACCTCACGGGCATCGGGCACGCCCCGGACACGCGCCGCCGCCTCATCGCCTCGCACATCCCCGTCGTGGAGGCGTGGGACCTGACCCCGACGCCGATCGACATGCTGGTCGGCTTCTCGCACGAGAAGGCGGGCGAGGCGATGGCGCGCTACCTCCTCGCCAAGGGGCACCGGGACATCGGGCTGGTGTGGGGCAACGATCTTCGCGCGGGCGTGCGTCGGAAAGGCCTTCTCTCGGTGCTCGCGGAACACGGCATCCCCGAGGTGCCGACCGGACTGGAGCCCGCCCCCGGCATGTTCCAGCGCGGGCGCGAAGGCCTCGCGGAGCTGCTCGGCTCGGGCGCCCGCGTGAGCGCGGTGGCGTGCAGCTCGGATGTCCTGGCGCAGGGCGTGATCGCGGAGGCGCAGGATCGCGGCATCCGGATCCCCGGGGACATCGCCGTGATGGGATTCGGCGACTTCGACTTCGCCGCCCACACCTCGCCATCGCTGACCACCATCGCCATCGAGAAGGCGATGATCGGCCGCCTCGCGGCGCAGGCGCTGCTCGCGCGGATCCAGGGCAAGGAGGTTGCCGAGCGGATCGTGGACGTGGGCTTCCGGCTCGTCGAGCGCGACAGCACCTGAAGGCGCCCGCCCGCGGCCCGGAGGCCGCGCGGTTTCAGGTCACCGGCGCGGGATTGAAGAGCACGAGCTGGTTGTGCAGCTTCCAGCGCTCCGCCCAGGTCCTGGTGCGGCCGCTGGCGACGTCCAGGATCAGCCGGAAGAGATCCCAGCCCAGCTCCTCGATGCTGGCCTCACCGTCGGCGACCACTCCGGCGTTGAGGTCCATGAGGTCGTGCCAACGCCGGGCGAGATCGCTACGCGTGGCGACCTTGATGACCGGGCATTCGGCGAGGCCGTACGGCGTGCCGCGGCCGGTGGTGAAGACGTGCACGTTCATGCCGGCCGCCAGCTGCAGCGTGCCGCAGATGAAGTCGCTTGCCGGCGTGGCGGCGAAGACCAGCCCGCGCTGCCCGGGCCTGAGCTTCTCGCCCGGAGAAAGCACGTGCGAGATGGGCGCCGTGCCGCTCTTCACGATCGAGCCCATGGCCTTCTCGGCGATGTTGGCGAGGCCGCCCGCCTTGTTGCCCGGCGTCGTGTTGGCGGAGCGGTCCACCCGGCCGCGATCGAGGTAGCGGTCGTACCAATCCAGCTCGCGGACGATGGCCTCGGCCACCTCGGGCGTGGCGGCGCGGCTCGTGAGCTGCTCGACGGCGTCGCGCACCTCGGTGTTCTCGCTGAACATCACGGTGGCGCCGGCACGCACCAGCAGGTCGGCCGCGAAGCCCACTGCCGGATTGGCGGTGAAACCCGAGAACGCGTCGCTGCCGCCGCATTGCACGCCCACGACCAGTTCGCTGGCCGGGAGGGTCTCGCGCCGGCGGGCGTCGAGGCGCTCGAGATGGGACTTCGCGCTCGCCACGATGTCGTCCAGCATCGACATGAATCCGACGTGGCTGTCCGCCTGCAGGCAGATCGTCTCCGGACCGAGGCTTGCGTCGCGCCCGTCCACGATGGGAAAGGAGCCGGGCGGCAGCAACCGGTCGGGCTGGAGCTTCTCGCAGCCGAGGCTCACCACCATCACCTCGCCGCCAAAATTCGGATTGAGGGAGATGTGCCGGAGCGTGCGGATGGGGATGACCGCATCCGGCGCGTCGATCGCCACGCCGCAGCCGTAGGTGTGCTCGAGGCCGATGACGTCGTCCACGTTCGGATAGCCCGGAAGCAGTTCCGCCTTGATGCGCGCGACCGCCTGCGCCACCACGCCGGCCACGCATTGCACGGTGGTGGTGATGGCGAGGAGGTTGCGCGTGCCGGCCGAACCGTCGGCGTTGCGATAGCCCTCGAACGTGTATCCGTCGAGCGGGTCGGCGGCAGGCGGCTTCACGGTGGCCATGGGCAAGCCCTCGAGCGCGCGGGCCGCGGGCATCTTCAGGACGCGCTCGTGCACCCAGCTGCCGGCCGGGAGGTCCTTCAGCGCGTAGCCGATGGGCACGCCGTAGCGGCGCACGACGGCATCCTGCGCGATGGCCTCGAGCGCCACCTTGTGGCCCTGCGGAACCTTCTCGAGGAGCGTGAGCCCGCCACCGGGCACGCCTTCGGGCAGCACGGTGCCGGCGGGCAGCCCGCCGTCGTTGGCCACGATGGCCACGTTGTCGTCCGCGTGCATGCGGATCGTGAGCGGGGGACGGGGAAGGCTCATGGGATCTGGAGGCGCGGGCCGGAATCGAACCGACGTAGACGGATTTGCAATCCGCTGCATAACCACTTTGCTACCGCGCCATCGGCGCCTGGCCCTGGAGCGGCCGGGGGCTTGAAACGAAGCGGGGGGAGGATCGACCTCCCCCCGTAGGGAAACTGGAGCGGCAGAAGAGTCTCGAACTCTCGACCTCAACCTTGGCAAGGTTGCGCTCTACCAACTGAGCTACTGCCGCATGGAAGCCGCGAATTATAGCGGTTATGACGCTCCCCGATCAACCCGAACAACGCGACCGAACCTGCCCTCGCGGCATCCGCCGCCCGCGTGCCGGAGGACGCAGCGCGCCGCTCGGCCTCGGGCTCGAAGCGCAAGGCCGGCTTGCCGGTCGGAACCTGCGGCGCGCGCGCCCCGAGCGGGCAGCAAGGCGCACCCGAGGGCCGAAAGATAATAATGATATTTCACTTTAATTACAGACTATATCTTATTGTTATTATTAAATTAATATAGTCTGCAAAGCTGTGGTCCTCACCCCGGCGGCGGCACCGGCCGCACGGCCGCCTTGAGATACACCACCATCGACCAGAGCGTGATGAGCGCGGCCACCCAGATCAGCACCCGCCCCACGGGGTTGGTGTGGATGAGCCCGAAGAGCACCCCGTTGTAGAGGAGGAAGGGAATGGCCACGAGCTGGGTCACCGTCTTCACCTTGCCCAGGATGTTCACCGCCACGCTCTTCGACTGGCCGAGCTGGGCCATCCATTCGCGCAGCGCCGAGATGGTGATCTCGCGGCCGATGATGATGAGGGAGGCGAACGGGTCCACGATTCCCTTCTCCGTCAGCACGATGAGGGCCGCCGCCACCATGAGCTTGTCGGCGACCGGGTCGAGGAAGGCGCCGAAGGAGGTGGTCTGGTTCCACCTGCGCGCGAGGTAGCCGTCGGCCCAGTCCGTGATCGCGGCGGCGATGAAGATCCACATCGAGATCACGTTCGCCTGCCGCTCGGTCAGCCAGTCCTCGGGAAAATAGAGCACCGCCACGAAGAGCGGGATCGCGACGATGCGAAGCCAGGTGAGGACGAGCGGGAGGTTCAGGGGCACGGCGGTGGCGGTTCCCAGTCGGATGCCGTGAGTCTAACCTCAGTGCAACTCGTTGTAGATGCGCTCGGCGAGCGTACGACTTATACCCTCGACGCGGGAAAGGTCCTCGACGCTCGCGGCCATCACGCCCTGGAGCCCACCGAAATGGGCCAGCAGCCGCTGGCGCCGCTTCGGCCCGACGCTTCCGATGTCCTCCAGGCGCGAGGCGGTGCGCGCCTTGCCGCGCCGCGCCCGGTGCCCGGTGATCGCGAAGCGGTGGGCCTCGTCCCGGACCTGCTGGATGAGGTGCAGCGCCGGATGGTCCGGGGGCAGCCGTCGCGCGCCCTCCTCGCCCGCCACGAAGAGCTGCTCGAGGCCCGGCTTGCGCTCCTCTCCCTTGGCCACGCCGACCATGGCGATGGTCGCGAGCCCGAGGTCCTGCATCACGCCGACGGCGGCATTGAGCTGGCCCAGGCCCCCGTCGATGAGGATGAGGTCGGGGGTCTTGCCTTCCCCCCCGGCGAGCTTCCGGTAGCGCGCGTCCAGCGCGTAGCGCATGGCGCCGTAGTCGTCTCCCGCGGTCACGTCCTTCACGTTGAAGCGCCGGTACTCCGCCGGCTGCATCCCGCCCTTGTCGTAGACCACGCAGGAAGCGACGGTCGCCTCCCCCATCGTGTGGCTGATGTCGAAGCACTCGATGCGCGCCACGGGGGATTCCGCGCCCAGGAACTCGGTGAGCGCCACCGCCCTCGCCTCCTGCGTGGCGTGCGCGGCGAGCCGGCTCGCGACCGAGAACTCGGCGTTCTTCCTCGCCATCTCGAGCCACAGCCGCACCTCGCCCTGCGGGCGCGTGAGCACCGTGACGGCGCGGCCCGCGATGGCCTCGAGCAGCGCGGCGAGCGCGGGCGCGTCGTCGATGGCGTCGGCGATCACGCGCGGGGGCACGGGCTGCACGGCGTAGTGCTGGGCGAGGAAGGCCTCCACCACCGTCGCCGCGTCGCTCCCGGCGGCGTTCTGCGGGAAGAAGCTGCGGTCGCCCAGGTGCCTGCCGCCCCGGATCATGGCGAGCGTCACGCACCACAGGCCCTCCTTCTCGACGGCCGCCACGACGTCGGCGTCGCGCGCGCCCGCCGATTCCACCGCCTGGCCCGAGACGATGTGCTGCAGCATGCGGATCTCGTCGCGGAAGCGGGCGGCGAGCTCGTAGTGCCGCGCCTGGCTCGCGGCCTCCATCTTCTGGTTCAGCTCCGCGATCACGTCGTTCTCGCGGCCGTCGAGGAACTTGGCGGCGTGGTCCACGTCGCGCGCGTAGTCCTCCTCGGAGACGCGCCCCACGCACGGGGCGGAGCAGCGGTGGATCTGCGCCAGGAGGCACGGGCGCGAGCGGTGACTGAACACGGTGTCGTCGCAGGTGCGCAGGCGAAAGATCTTCTGCAGGTGCCCGATGGTCTCGCGCGCCGCCCAGGAATTGGGGAACGGGCCGAAGTAGCGGTTGGACTTGTCCTGCACGCCCCGGTAGAAGCGGATCTGCGGGTAGCGGTGGCCGGTCACCAGGATGTAGCCGTAGCTCTTGTCGTCGCGGAAGAGGACGTTGTAGCGCGGCTGGTGCGTCTTGATGAGGTTGTTTTCGAGGATGAGCGCCTCGGCCTCCGTGCGCGTGACCGTGGTCTGCGCGCCCGCGACCTGCGCCACCATGAGCACGGTGCGCGGGCTCGCGAGGCTCTTCTGGAAATACGACGAGACGCGCTTCTTCAGCTCCCGCGCCTTGCCGACGTAGATCACCTCGCCGGCGGCGTTCAGGAACCGGTAGACGCCGGGCAGGTTGGGCAGCCCGGCGAGGAACTCCTTCGGATCGAACATGGAAATGGGGCGGGGCTACTTCCCGGCGGCCCGCCGGCCGGCGGCCGCGCTAGGCGAAAGGCGGCCCGGCCCCATTTCCCTAGGAAGCGCGCACGCGGGCGAGGTTCTCGGTCGCCGCGAGGTAGGCCGCGCTCGCCTTGAGGGCGGCGGTGGAGATGGCGCGCCCGCGCATCGTCTCGAGGCGGCGCGCCAGGACCGGCGCGACGGGGCGGCGCTCCAGGCCCTCGAGCATCGCGTCCTGGGCGCGCGGGTCGTTGCAGACGACGATCATGTCGCACCCGGCGTTGAGCGCCGCGTTGGCGCGCCCGATCATGCCCCCGGCGGTGCTCGCCCCTTCCATCGAGAGGTCGTCGGAGAAGACCAGCCCGTCGAAATGGAGCTTGTCGCGCAGCACCTTCTGCAGCCAGAACGGGGAAAAGCCGGCCGGCTTCGAATCCACCCTGGGGTAGATCACGTGCGCGGGCATCACGCCCCCCATCCCCGAGCGCGCGAGGCGCTGGAAGGGCACGAGATCGGAGGCGGAAATCTCGGCCAGGGTGCGATCGTCCACGGGCACCTCGAGGTGGGAATCCGCGCGCACGTAGCCGTGACCCGGGAAGTGCTTGCCGACGGAGGTCATGCCGGCGGCGAAGAGCCCCGCCTGGAGCGCCTCGGCCAGCGTGGCGATGACGTTGGGGTCGCGGTGCAGCGCGCGATCGCCGATGACGCTCGACTCGCCGTAGTCGACGTCGAGCACCGGGGCGAAGGTGAAGTCCACCCCGTGGGCCTGCAATTCGCTCGCGATCACGAAGCCGCAGCCGCGCGCGGCCGCCAGCGCCTGCGCCGGGTCGCGGTCGAAGAGCCGGCCCAGCTCGCGCATCGCGGGGATCGTGGTGAACCCGTGCCGGAAGCGCTGCACACGCCCGCCCTCGTGGTCCACGGCGATGAGGAGCGAGGGCTTGCGCATCTCGCGGATCGAATGCGCGAGCTGGATGAGCTGCAGGGGGGCGGCGAAGTTCCTGGCGAAGAGGATCACGCCGCCCACCTGCGGGTGCTGCAACCGCTCGACGTCGTCGGCCGTGAGCTCCAGCCCGGAAACGTCGATCATCACCGGCCCGAGTCGCATCTACTTTCCTTCCAGGACGACGAACGCCATGGCCACGCCGGCGTCGTCGGTGAGCGAGAGGTGCGAGGCCGTGACCCCGAGTTCGGCGAGATGCCGCGCCATGTCCGGGCTCGGGACGAGGCCGGGCTTGCCGCGCCCGTCGTGCCCGACCGCGACCGAGTGCCAGCGAAACGGCGCCCCGACGCCGGTGCCGATCGCCTTCGAGAAGGCCTCCTTGGCGGCGAAGCGCTTGGCGAGGTGGCTCGCCTTCTGGCGCGTGTGCGCGTAGCGGAGCCGCTCGTCGGGCGTGAGGATGCGCTCCACGAAGCGCTCGCCCCAGCGCTCCAGGGCGCCCGCCACGCGCGCGATCTCGACCACGTCGGTCCCCACGCCGACGATCACTTCGCGCCCGCCTGGAGGAGCGCGTGTTCCGCCGCCGCGACCATGAGCGCCTTCATCTCGCGCACCGCCTCGCGCATGCCCACGAACACGGCGCGGCTCACGATGGCGTGGCCGATGTGGAGCTCGCGCACGCCCGGAAGGGCGGCCACCGGCTCCACGTTGAAATAGTTGAGCGCATGGCCCGCGTTGAAGCGCATCCCGAGCCGGCGGATCGCCTCGCCCGCCGAACGGATCTTCGCGAGCTCCGCCACGACCGGCGCGCTCTCCGGGTCGCGCCCCTTCGAGTGGAAGGCGTGCGCGTAGGGGCCCGTGTGGATCTCGCACACGCGCGCGCCCGCCCGCGCGGCCGCCTCCACCTGCGGCAGGTCCGCGTCGATGAAGACGCTGGTCACGATGCCGGCGCCGGCGAGCCGGGAGACCACGTCGCGGATGCGCGCCTCCTGGCCGGCGACGTCGAGCCCGCCCTCCGTCGTGACCTCCTGGCGCCCCTCGGGCACGAGCATCGCCATTTCCGGCTTCACGCGCAGCGCCACGCCCACCATTTCCTCGGTGGCGGCCATCTCGAGGTTGAGCTTGATGTGCGTGAGCTCGCGCAGGCGCCGCACGTCCTCGTCCTGGATGTGGCGGCGGTCCTCCCGCAGGTGGACGGTGATGCCGTCGGCGCCGCCCAGGTGCGCCTCCACCGCGGCCCACACCGGGTCCGGCTCGTAGGTCCGCCGCGCCTGGCGCACGGTGGCGATGTGGTCGATGTTGACGCCGAGCTCGATCATGCCGCGTCGTCCAGCCGCTGGAGGTCGCGCACGATGGCCCGCGTCGAGAGTTCCTGCCCGTTGAGGCAATGGTGGATCAGCATTCGCATGAGGCTCTTGGCTTGCGGCGCCGTTCGCGGGTCGTCGAACCGGCCGTGGTCGAGGTGCACGAGGGTGAGGCCGGACAATTTTACTGCATCGGCCCTATCGGCCGCGCCCTCGGCCGGCACCGGCCCGCGCTCGACCACGTACCAGTAGTCGCGCGACGCATCGATGGCCGCCCCGGTCTCGGCGTCGTGCCCGAGCTCCACGGCGTAGCCGAGCTCGCGCAGCATCGCGAGCTCGAATCGCCGCAGCACGGGCTCGATGGCGCGCGGGTCGCCGACGCCTGGCTCGGCCGCCAGCAGTCCCGGCACGCCGGCCGCCCGCCGCGACCGGTCGCGCAGCGCGGTCACCGCCTCGTCGTAGGCGCCCCACAGGCGCTCGTGCGGGTCGTCGCGATGGATGAGCTTCAACAGCAGCTCGTTCAGGTAGAAGGCCGACAGCAGGCTCGCTCCCGCGAGCGGGAGCGCGGCCCCGGCGGGCTCCGCGGTCCGGATCGTCTTCAGCTCGCCGCGCCCGAACCAGGTGAGCGCCAGCGGCTGGAAGGCGACGAGGACGCCGCGGGCGGCGCTCCTGGGTCTGCGCGCGCCCTTGGCCACCGCGGCGAAGCGGCCGTGCTTTTCAGTCCACACCTGCAGGATGAGGCTCGTCTCGCGGTACGGATAGGAATGCAGGACGTAGCC
>JAGRPO010000176.1 GCA_019449455.1 Betaproteobacteria bacterium
AGGAGGTCGGGGACCTGCTCAGGCTGGACGATGGATCGAGCTGCCGGGAAGCGCAGGCGCAGGCCGAACGCAAGCTCGCGGACGTGCGCGGGAAGATCGCCGAGCTCTCGCGCATCGAGGGCGTTCTCGCGGATCTCGTCGGGCGTTGCTGCATCGCCCGGGGCAAGGTGCGCTGCCCGCTGATTGCAGAACTCTACGACGGGGCTTGAGCGCCATGACCCTGCCGCCCTACCTCGTCGACCTCATCGGATACGCCGCCGGCGCGCTCACCACCATCGCCTTCGTGCCGCAGGTGTTCCACTCCTTGCGGACGCGCGACCTCTCGGGCGTGTCGCTGCGCATGTACGTCCTCTTCACGGTTGGCGTGGCGCTGTGGCTCGCCTTCGGGATCGCCGTCGGAAGCTGGCCGATCATCGCGGCCAACGCGGTCACCCTGGCGCTCGCCGGGGCCGTCCTTTTCCTGAAGGTCCGCCACCGGTAAGGGAAGGCGTCAACGGGGCGCGGCAGCGGGAAGCTCGCCGGCACGCGCCCGTTGGTCAAAGGCGCAGGTGAATCGGCTCCAATGCCTCCTCGACGAGATCGGGTACCTGCTCAAGAAGGAACCAGGCGGTCCTTTGTCTATCGAAGGGTCATTCCACTCACTCTGGGTACCATTGCCATGCTGAAATCCGCATTCGCCCTGCTGGTTGTCGTCGTCCTGGGCTTCGCCGCGCCCGCAAACGGCCAGGAACCGCTGCGCTTCGGCGTGGGGCTCTTCCAGCCGGACAAGGAGAAGAACGACGCGACCTACCGCCCGCTCGCCGATTACCTGGCAAGACGGCTGGCGAGGCCCGTGCAGTTGCGGACAGTGGACACCTGGGAGGGGCTCGCCAAGTCGCTCGCCTCCGGCGAGACGGACATCGCCCTTCTCGGGCCCTGGGGCTACGTCCTCGCCAACCACGAGGCCGGCGCGCAGGCGATCGCCACGATCCTGTACGACGGCAAGCCCGAGTACTTCGCCATCATGGTGACGCACCCGAAGAGCGGGATCTCCTCGGTCAAGGACCTCAAGGGCCGCACGTTCGCGTTCGGCGACAAGGGCTCCACTTCCGGCTACCTGATCCCGCTGCACCACTTCATGAAGCAAGGGATCGACCCTGATCGCCACTTCTCCCGGGTCCTGAACACCAAGCACCAGGCCATCGAGACGCAGGTGACGCGCGGCGAGCTCGACGCGGGCGCCGACTACAACCGCAACCGCAACGCGATGATCGAGCAGGGGCTCATCAAGGCCGAGGACTCGCGGATCTTCTGGACCTCGGACCCGCTGCCCAACGATGCCTTCGCGGTGAGCGCCGATCTGGCCAGGGACGCGGCGCTGGTGGCGAAGATTCGTGAAGCGCTGCTTGGCCTGGGCGGCGCCCTCAAGGCGAATCCGGGACTCCTGCCGCCGCACTACGGCGGATTCGTCGCGAAGGACAACGCGTTCTACAAGCCCATTCGCGACGCCGGGCTCGCCACCGGCAAGCTCGCGCCGCGGAAGTAGGGCGGCATGCGGTCGGTCGCCGTCGAGCGAGCTCGATACCGCGCTTACGCGGTCGTCTTCGCGCTCGTGCTGCTCGCGAGCCTCGCGAGCCTCTGGCACGACGGCGACCTTTCCCTCGGCCGGAGACCTTGGGAGAACCTCTTGCGCACCGCCCAGGATTTTTCGCGGCCGAGCTTCGTCGATGCCTGGGCCGGCGACCAGGCGCTCGTCTATCGCAGCGATGACGGGACCGTGCTGCGCACGGAGGACAGGCGCGCGGTCGAGCGGCAATTCCTGCAGGGGCTGGGCAGGGCGATGTGGACCACGGTCAAGATCGCGGTCCTGGGCACGGCACTGGCCGCGCTCGCCGCGCTCCCGCTCGCCCTGGCGTCGGCGCGAAATCTCCGGGCACCGGGGCCGGTGGCGGCGGCGGCCCGTGCCCTCGCCAGCGTTCTGCGGTCCATCCACGCGCTGGTGTTCGGGCTGATCTTCGTGGGGATCGTCGGGCTCGGACCCATGGCCGGCGTCCTGGCCGTCGCGGCGCACTCCGCGGGCAGCCTCGCCAAGCTCTACGCCGAAGCCATCGAGGCCCTCGACGAGGCTTCCATCGAGGCCGTGCGCGCAACCGGGGCGAGCCGGGCACAGACCTTCTTCCTTTCCGTGTGGCCGTCCGTCCTGCCGCAAATCACTTCGCTCAACCTCTACGTGCTGGAGTTCAACATCCGCGACTCCGCCGTCCTGGGGCTCATCGGCGCGGGCGGGCTCGGCCTGCTGATTTCGGAAGCCACGTCGCTCTTCCAGTGGGGTCGGCTTGCCTCGATCCTCCTCGCCCTCGTCTTTCTCGTGGCGGCCGTCGATGCGGCGAGCCGCCGCATCCGGCAGGACCTGCTCTGATGGCCGACGGGGCGATCCGGGTCCGGCACGCCAGCATCCAGCTGGGGCGATCCATGGTCATTCGCGACTTGTCGCTCGAGGTCGCGTCCGGCGAAAGGGTGGTGATCGTGGGCCCCAACGGCGCGGGAAAGTCCACGCTCCTGCGGGCGCTGGGGGGGCTGGTGGCGCCGTCCATCGGCACCGTGAGCTGGCCCGCCCACCCGGAGGGCCCTCGCGTGGCGTTCATCTGGCAGGGCATCCATCTTGTTCAGCGGCTCTCGGTGATGGAGAACGTCCTGGCGGGCGCGCTCGGCCGATGCCGGTCGCCGCTCACCTGGGCCCGGGTCTTTCCCCGGGAGGAGACCGCGCGCGCCATGGTGCAGCTCGATCGTTTGGGCATCGCCCACCTGGCGCACGAAAGAGCCGGTCGCCTGTCGGGGGGCGAGCGCCAGCGGGTGGCCATCGCCCGCGCGCTGATGCAGGACGCGGACGTGCTGCTGGCCGACGAGCCGACCGCGAGCCTCGACTGGAGCGCCGCGCGCGAGGTCGCGCGGCAGCTTTCCGGGCTTGCCGCTTCCGAGGGACTCACGCTCGTGAGCGCCGTGCACGATCTTTCCCTGATCGAGGACTTCGGGGACCGCGTCGTGGTGCTTCGAGGCGGCCAGGTAGACTTCGACGGGCCGTGGGAGCCTTCGCGCCGCCAGGACATCGAGCGCATGCTCTCGCAGGCGCCCGTTGGTCAAAGGCGCAGGTGAATCGGCTCCAGGGCCTCGCCGGGCGGCAGCACGCGGCCGATGCAGGCGACCTTTTCATACCCCAGGCCCCGCAGCGCGGCGATGCAAGCCTCGGCGTTATCCGCCGGTACGCTGGCGAGCAGCCCGCCTGCCGTCTGCGGGTCGAACAGCAGCGGGTAATTCGGGTGCCGCAGCGCCTCCTGCGGAGCGTGGATCGCCCGGCGCAGCCGCACATTCGCCGGCTGAAGCGAACTGAGGAGCCCGGCAGCCGCGGTTTCGGCCGCCCCATCCAGGAGCGGCAGCGCGGAGAGATCGATCTCGGCGTCGACACCCGACGGGCGGGTCATCTCGACCAGGTGCCCGAGCAGGCCGAAGCCGGTGAGGTCGGTGCACGCTGTCGCGCCGTGCGCGACGAGGCAGGGCATTGCCAATCGATTCGATTGCTGCATCGAGGCAAGCGCCGCGTCGACCCAGCGGCCGCGCGCTCTCAGGCGCGCGTGCGCGACGAGCAAGGTGCCGGTGCCGATCGGCTTCGTCAGGATCAACGCGTCGCCGGGACGCATGCCACCCTTGCGCAGGACGCCGTCGAGTCGCTCGTCGATCAGGCCGTTGATCGCGAAGCCCAGCGCGAGCTCGGCTCCCTCGCCGGTATGGCCGCCCACCAGGGCGCATCCGGCCTCGTTGAGCACCTCGACCGCGCCGGCCATCATCTGGAACACCGTGTCCTCGACCTTGCCTTCCAGCCCCGGAGGCACGGTGGCGATCGCGGTCGCCGACTGCGGCGCGCCGCCCATCGCGAAGATGTCGCCCAGCGCGTGGTTGGCGGCGATGCGGCCGAGCAGCCAGGGATCGTCGATGAAGGCGCGAAAGAAATCGACGGTCTGCACCAGCGCGGCGCCCGGCGGCACACGCAGCACCGCCGCGTCGTCGGGGGCGCGCAAGCCGATCAGCACGTCGTCGCGCTCGATCGGGTGGACCTCGGCCAGGGCGCGCGACAGCACGGTCGCGCCGACCTTCGCGCCGCAGCCACCGCAGCGCATCGCGATGGCCGAGATCGCCTGCGTCCGCTCGCCTTCGTCGAGGGGAACCACTTCGGCCGACGTCTCCGCGCGTTCGGCCATCGGGCCCAGCTCGTTGAAGCGGCGCATGAAACGGCGATCGATCCAGTCCTTCCAGCGCCACACCCAGTCGCCGCGCGCGAAGAGCCCGCCGCGGGAGGCGATCGCGTGC
>JAGRPO010000177.1 GCA_019449455.1 Betaproteobacteria bacterium
GCCGTGAAGGCGCGCACGTCGGCCGGCGCCTCGAAGCGGCGCCCCAGCCGGATGCGGTAATGAAGCGGGAACGGCGGCCGCGAGAGGATCGACCAGCCCTTGCCCATGTAGCGCGAATCGGCCTCGATGAAGACCGCCTGGATCGGCACGCCGGCACGGCGGGATATCACGGCCACCGCGGCGGTGAACGGACTGACCGGCTCCCGGGCCGTGCGCGTTCCCTCGGGGAAGAGCACGAGCTGCCCGCCCAGGCGCAGCTCCTCGCCCGCGCGGGACGCGAGGCCGAGCAGCGTGTCGTTCTTCACGTAGCGCGCGAGGCGGGCCGCCGGGCCGAGCAGGAAGTTCCCGACGAGCGACGCCTTCATCACGCACAGCGCGTTCGGCAGCCGCGAGACCACCAGCAAGGCGTCGATCAGCGACGGATGGTTGGGCGCCACGATGAGCGCGCCCTCGTCGCGCAGCGAATCGAGCGCCGAGAGGTCCAGCCGCAACCCGCCCGCTGCCTGCATGATGGAAAGATAGGTCCGGAATCCCAGCATCGCGCCGATGCGTCCTGCCCGCCGTCCGGCCGCGGCGGGCAGCACGACCAGGAGCACCGCGCTCGCCAGTCCCCACAGGAAGCACATCGCCACGAGCAGCGGAAAGCCGAACAGGGCGATCGCATAGTTCCGGACCCCCTTCAGCGCGTGCACCACGGGCATGGTCGTTCGCGCCGCTCAGTCCGACACCGGCACGCGCCGGCTCGATTCCCCGAAGATCCACGACAGGCCGATGCCGCCCGCGGTGTAGCTGCGCGAGCCCACGAGAGGGCTCGATTCGTACACCGCCCCGCGCAGCGTGTCGTGCCGCAGGTAGCCGCCGACCCAGAATCGCGGAAACCGCTTGGAGAGCGCCACGATGAACTGCGCGCCGCCATACCCTCCGCGCGCCTCGTACGCCGGCCGCTGCGGCGTGGCGTCCGCGGCGCCGACCGCGTAGAAATACTCGTTGTAGCGCCTGTCGGTGTACACCGGCCCGCCGAGGACGCCCAGGTTCCAGCCCGCGAGCCCGGCCACGTCGCGCACGTCGACGTTGAGGTGCGGAAAGAACTGCACGCCGGTGTAGCGGGAGCGCGACTCGACCGTCACCGCGCCGCGCACCGGCAGGCGAAGGTCGACCTTGACGCGCCGGTCCGCGGCCCGCCACAGCAGGACGTCGAGCGACGGGCCCAGCTCCACGGTCGGGCGGAGGCTGCGCATGCCTTCGCGCTCGGGGCTTCGCGAGCTGTCCACGGGAAGCGCGGCGCCGACCGAGACGTTGAGTTCGACGCGGTCCGTGTCGAACAGCACCCCGCGCACGCCGTGCCGGTCCGCCTTCAGGAAATCGCCCCGGTACACGAAGTAGGGCACCGGCAGCGCGTAGACCCGCCCCTGCGAGGCGCCGCGGTAGTCGGGCAGGTACAGGCTCGCGATTCCGGCGCCCGCCTCCCACAGCGGCTCTTCGCGGGATTGGCCATGGGCCGCGGCGCAGGCCAACGCGGTGACGGCGAACGCGACGATGGTTCGCGGCGCGATGGCCGGGCCGTCGCGGCGCGCTCTCATGGCGACCCGGCGGCCGGCCCGCCCCCGGCCGCATCGGCGTAGGCGATGGCCTCGATTTCCACGAGCAGGTCGTGGCGGCAGATGTCGGCGCGCAGGAAATGCGCGTCCGCCCCCGGCCCGAGCGCCGCGAACACCTCGCGGCGAACGAGCCCGGCGTCCTCGGGATGGCGCACGTACACCTTGAAGCTCGCCTCGCCGATCGCGAAGGCGCCCGGCCGCGAGACGCGGTTGGCTTCCGCGAAGACGGCCCCGAGGTTCGCGAGCGTCTCCCGCGTCTGCGCCACGACGTCCCCGGCATGCACCGTTTCGTGCCCCACGATGCTCGCGGTGCCCGACACGAAGAGCATCTCGGCGCCGCCGGCCGGATAGACGACCGCGCGGGCGAACGTGGGGCTGTGCGGCCCGTGCTCGGGCGGGTACCGGTACGCGCTCACCTGCCGCGGGTTCTCGACCGGCTGCGCGGCATGGCGGGCCGCGACGAAGTAGACGGTGAGGCGGTCGCCGGCCTCCGTGCCCAGCGCGCAGGCCGCCGGGATGGACTCGGGGCGGCAGCGGCCGGCCGCCTCGAACGCGTCGCCGCGGCCCAGGTTGAAGTGGCGGTAGCGCTCCAGGCCGCCTTCCTCCTCGTTGATGCGCGCGAGATAGTTCCAGAAGCGCACGGCGTGCGGGAATCCCCGGCGTTCGAGCAGGGCGAAGATGTCGCGATAGGCGCGCCCGGCGGCGGCCCGCAGCCCGCCATCACCCTCCGCGACCGAGAGCACGCCGAAGAGGAAATCGCCGGCGATCGCGAGGCGGATGTCGCCCTCCGTCCCCGATCCGACGGGATCGCGCGACGACCAGATCTCGCACAGTGCCCCGGCCCCCCCGGGGCGCAGGTTGGCGGCGGCCACGCAGGCCGTCGCCACGTCGTCCGGAAATCCGGCCGGCACGGCGGGAAAGCCGAGCACGCCCAGCAGGCCCGGACCCGCGCGCTTCATGTAATCCGCCGCGCGCTCGAGCGGAAGGTATTCGACCTGGAGCATGGATTCGTGTTTCAGCGGCCGATATGCAGCCCGGGCTCCGAGTCTACCCGGATGTTGCGCGCCCTGCCCCTCCAGGCCGCCAGGGTCCGGCGGATGTTAACGGCCGACAGGAAATAGTAGATCGCGCGGAAGGCCGCGAGCGGCCGCCCGAGCGGCGTGCGCCCGAAGATGTCGCCCGCGAGGACCGACAGGATCGCGCCCTTCATGCCGAGCGCGTCGCTCGGGTCCATGAAGAGGTCGCGCATCGCGGGATTGGTCACGCGATAGATGAACCACGAGAACTGCTTCGGCCCGTGGCGCATCGAGCGCTCGAAGCGGCGCCGCTCGGCGGCCTCGCGCGCGGGCTCGCGCAGCCGCGCGTCCACCACCGCCGCGCCCGCGACCGCGCTGTTCATCGCGAGCCAGACGCCGGAGGAGAACACCGGGTCGATGAACGCGAACGCGTCGCCCAGCAGGATGAAGTTGTCGCCCTGGCAGCGCTGCGACGCGTACGAGTAATTGCCGGTGGCCTCGACGGCCGAATCGAGCCGCGCGCCCGCGAGGCGCTCGGCGAGCTTCGGGCACATCGCGATCGTGTCGAGGAAGAACTCCGGCAGCGGCTTCGCCCGCGCCTTCATGTAGTACGGCCACGCGACCGCGCCCACGCTCGTCGCGCCGTCGCGCAGCGGGATGAACCAGAACCAGCCGTGGTCGAACCAGAAGATGGAGATGTTGCCCTCGTCGCGCCCCTCGTGGCGGCGCGCGCCGCGGAAATGCGCGTACATCGCGGCGCTGTTGTGCTTCCGGTTGCGCCGCTTGAGCGCGAGGCGGCTGGAGAGCAGCGTGTCGCGCCCGGTGGCGTCGATCACGAAGCGCGGGCGCCACTCGCGCAGGGCGCCTTCCGCGTCGGTGGCGCGAACGACGGGCAGGCGGCCGCGGTCGCCCACGTCCACGTCGCGCACGCGGCAGTTCTCGAAGGTCTGCGCGCCTGTCCTGGCGGCGCGGCGGAAGAGGATCTCGTCGAACTCCGAGCGGCGCACCTGGTAGGACAGGGGCATCGACTTGTCGAGCGCGTCGGCGAACTGGTAGGTGACGCTGCGGTCGTGCCAGGGCGAGACGAATTCCGCGCCCCGCTTCTCCATGCCGGTCGCCTCGATCTCGGCCCGCACGCCGAGGCGCTCGAGGAGGGGCACGTTGGCCGGCAGCAGCGACTCGCCGATGTGAAAGCGCGGATGGGCATCCTTCTCGACCAGGACCACGCGGTGGCCCTGCTCCCGGAGGAGGATTGCCGCGGTCGACCCCGCCGGCCCGCCGCCCATCACCACCACGTCGCAATCGGCCTCGCCCGCGCCGGACTGCGACCGAGAATCGACTTGCACCCGGTCTCCCTTCGCGGGTCCCGTCGAGGGCCCGCACCAATTGCCGAAACGTCACGCCGGCAATTTATATAACATTGGCCTGCGTGGCGAACAAGGCAGCCGCCCGGACCATCCACGACACGCACGGAGGACACATGAAGCCCCAGTCGCTCGCAGCCCTCGTCCTCGCGGCCGTCCCCGTCACCGGATTCGCCGGCGACCAGGAGGTCCTCGACCATTGCATCGCCACCTGGGGAAAGCAGTCCCCCTTCCGGAAGGGCACGCCCGCCAACTCCGTTCTCGCCTCGGGCGTCAAGGTCTTCGGCATCGGCCAGGGCTCGACCGGCAACGACCCTGTGACCGACAGGCCCGCCCTGGTCCTGGTGCGGCCCGCCGTCAACGTGGCGGGCAGGAGCACCATCCGGCTCGCCAACCCGAACGGGTGGTACTGCTTCCGCTCCAACGTGACCGTGGCCGGCAAGCTCGAGATCGAGGCCCACTGCAACGCGCGGATCGCCAGCGCCAAGGACAGCGGCACCGCCGTCGGCGCGGCCGACGAGAGCAACAAGGGCGTGGCGGTGTTCGGCGCGCTGCGCGTGACCCGCTTCGGCTGCCCGGAGGGGCAGGCGGGCAAGTAGCCCGGCAGGAAGACCGTCGCCGCATCGAAGTGGGCCGTCGCCCCGCGGGAGCCGCCGCTCGCCCCGCCTCATCCGCACGCCCGGGACCACGCACATGAGCGCAAAGCAGCCGCCGCCCCCGAACTCCCCCACCCCGCCGATCAGGTTGCTGGACCATTACTGGTCCGACGAGCGCAGCCGGCGGCGATTCGTGGACGACCTCTTCGACCGCACTTCCGGCGACTACGACCGCGTCGAGCGTCTCCTCGCGTTCGGCACCGGGTCCCGGTATCGCCGCGACGCGCTTCGCCGCGCGGGATTGCGCCCCGGGATGCGTGTCCTCGACATCGCCACCGGCACCGGCCTCGTGGCCCGCGAGGCGCTCGCGCTCGCCGGACCTGCGGGCATGGTGGTCGGACTCGATCCCAGCGCCGGCATGCTGGAGCAGGCGAGCCATCTCGAGTCGCCCCTCCTCATCCGGGCCTTCGGCGAGCGGCTGCCTTGCCGCGATGCGAGCTTCGATTTCGTGAGCATGGGGTTCGGGCTTCGCCACGTGGCCGACCTGGGCCTGCTCTTCGGCGAGATCCGCCGCGTGCTTCGTCCCGGCGGAACCGCCTGCATACTCGAGCTCACGCGGCCGCGGTCCCGGGCCAGCGCGGCCGTGCTGCGCACCTTCATGACGAAGCTCGTCCCGGCGATCGCCGGCAATGCGGCGCGCAGGGCCGAGGCTCGGCAGTTGATGGCCTTCTACTGGGACACGATCGACGCCTGCGTCAGCCCGGAGGCCGTGCTGCTTGCGATGAAAGGGGCCGGGTTCGCGTCGCCCGCCCGCGGCGTGGTCCTCGGGATGTTCTCGGAATACCTCGCGACGAACGGGTCGCCGGAACCGGCAACCCGGCGCGAGCCCGTCCCGGGTTGATCCGGTAGATCAACGGGCGGGGCCCGCCTCCCGCAGCGCCCTTCTCAGGATCTTGCCCACCGGCGTCTTCGGAAGCGACTCCACGAAGGCGTAGTGCCGCGGGCGCTTGTAGCCGGTGAGCCGCTCGCGCAGGAAGGCGGCCAGCTCGCCTTCCGCGAGCGCCGGATCGCGCCGCACCACGAAGAGCTTCACCGCCTCGCCGCTCCTGTCGTCCGCCACGCCGATCGCCGCCGCCTCGCTCACGCCCGGATGCAGCGTCGCGACCTCCTCGATCTCGTTCGGGTACACGTTGAATCCCGAGACGATGATCATGTCCTTCATGCGGTCTACGATGCGCAGCTCGCCCTTCGCGTCGATCACGCCGATGTCGCCGGTGCGAAGCCAGCCGTCGGCGGTGAAGGCGTGCGCCGTCTCCACGGGCCTCCTCCAGTAGCCGGCCATGAGCTGCGGCCCGCGCACCACCACCTCGCCCGGCTCGCCCACGGGCAGCGGACGGCCCAGGACGTCGCGCACGCCGATCTCGCAGCCGGGGAACGGGATGCCCACCGTGCCGCCGAACTCGCGGACATCCACCCGGTTGCAGGTGACGCCGGCGGTGGCCTCGGTGAGCCCCCAGCCCTCGACGATCGGGCAGCCGGTGCGCGCGAGCCAGCGCTCGGCCACGCCGCGCTGCACCGCCATGCCGCCGCTGTTGGCCACGCGCAGCCCCGTGAAGTCGATGCGCCCGAAGCCGGGGTGGTCGAGGAGCGCGTTGTAGAGCGTGTTGACCGCGGGAAAGAGGTTCGGGGGATGGCGCGCGAGGTCGCGCACGAGCGCGTCGAGGTCGCGCGGGTTGGGGACGAGGACGTTGCGGGCGCCCAGCCGCAGGCCGAGGAGGAGACAGGCCACGAGCGCGTAGATGTGATAGAGCGGCAGCACGCACGCCATCGTGGGATTGTCGACGCGCCGCCCGCCCGCGAAGGCGGGCGCGATCCACGCCTGCGCCGCGAGCACCGCGTGGACCACGTTCGCGTGCGTGAGCATCGCGCCCTTGGAGGTGCCCGTCGTTCCGCCGGTGTACTGCAGGAGCGCCACGTCCCGCGGGCCGATCGCGGGCGGCGTGAACGCGAGTCTCGCGCCCTCCTTCAGCGCGGCGTCGAAACGCACCGCGCCCTCGATGGCCCATGGCCGCACCGCCTTCTTCACGCGGCGCAGGACGAAGTTGGCGACGGGCCCCTTGACCGGGCCCAGCCAGTCGCCCACCGCGGCGACCAGCACGCGCATCGGCGCGAGGCCCGCCATCGCCACGGCGAGCGTGGCCGCGAAGTTCTCGAGCACCACGATCGCCGCGACGTCCGCGTCCTCGAGCTGCATGCGCAGCTCGCGCGCCGTGAAGAGGGGATTCACGTTCACCACCGCCGCGCCCGCGCGCAGCACGCCGAACACCGCCGGCGCGTACTGCGGGACGTTGGGCATCATGATCGCCACCCGCGCCCCCGGCCCGATGCCGCGCGCGGCGAGCCACGCCGCGAGCTCGCGCCCGGCGCGGTCGATGCGGCCGTAGGTGTACGACCGGCCGAGGAAGACGGCCTGCTCGCGGTCGCCGTGGCGCGCGGCGGCCTCGTCGATGAGATGCACGAGCGTGGGCGCGGCCGAGGTGTCGATCTCCGCCGGCACCCCCGGCGGGTAAAGGGCGAGCCAGGGGCGGTGAAGGAGCGACGGGTGGGCGGCGTCCATTTCCGCGATAATAGGGACTCCGGGCGAAAAGGAAACCACCCCCTTCCCGGCAAGCCATGAACATCGCCGACATCCGCAGCGACTACGCCCTCCGGCGCCTCGACGAGAACGACGTCGACGCCGATCCCTTCAAGCAGTTCCACGCCTGGCTCAAGGAGGCGCTCGCGGCGCAGGTGCCCGAGCCCACGGCCATGACGCTCGCCACCGTCGGCGGCGACGGCAGGCCCTCGGGACGGATCATGCTGCTCAAGGCCCTCGACGAGCGCGGGTTCGTCTTCTACACGAACTACGAAAGCCGCAAGGGACACGACCTCCGGGACTGCCCCCGTGCCGCCCTGACCTTCTTCTGGAAGGAGCTCGAGCGCCAGGTGCGCGTCGAGGGGAGCGTCGAGAAAGTGAGCGCCGCCGAGAGCGACGAGTACTTCGCCAGCCGGCCGGTCGGCTCGCGCATCGGCGCGTGGGCCAGCACGCAGAGCGCGACGATCGCCAGCCGCCCGTGGCTGGAGGCGCGCGTGAAGGCCGCCGAGGCGCAGTACGGCGGCAATCCGCCGCGCCCGCCGCACTGGGGCGGCTTCCGCGTGATTCCCGACTGGCTGGAATTCTGGCAGGGACGCCAGAGCCGGCTGCACGACCGGCTCGCGTACACGCGCGAGGCGGCCGGCTGGGTGATTTCGCGCCTCTCGCCCTAGGAATGCGAAGTCCGCTCGGCTGCCACGACCCCGCCGTGCTCGAAGCCGAGAGGCTCTCGGCCGAGGCGCTCGACCGCTCCCTCGACGAGGCCCTGGCCGGCCGCGACCCGGACGCCCCCCTCTGGATCTTCGGCTACGGGTCGCTCATGTGGAATCCCGGGCTCGCCTTCGTCACCAAGCGCGTGGGCACGGTCTACGGCTTCCACCGCAACTTCTGCCAGTGGTCGCGCATCAACCGCGGGACGCCCGAGCGCCCCGGACTCGTCCTCACGCTCGAGCGCGGCGGATGCTGCCGCGGGCTCGCCTTCCGGCTCACCGGATCGACCTCGCGCGAGGAACTGCGCGCGCTCTGGCGGCGCGAGATGTCGCTGGGCTCCTACCACCCGCGCTGGCTCGAATGCCACGCGGGCTCGGACCGCCTCCCGGTGCTCGCCTTCATCGTGAACCGCTCCTGCTCGGGCTACGCGGGCAAGCTCACGATGGATGCCATGGTCCAGTCGATCGCGACCGCCCGCGGAAAGTACGGATCGAGCGCCGAGTACCTCTTCCAGACCCAGGCCGCGCTCGAGTCGCACGGCATCCTCGATGCGCACGTGAAGCGCCTGGCCGAGCGCGTGAAGTCCTACCTCGCCCACGCGCGGCCGTAAGGCCGCCTCGCCGGGCGAAGGCCGCCTCTACGATTCGTTGCCGCCGTTACCCGTCGGGGGACGTTCGCCGCCGGCGCCGCGATTGCGGTTGCGGTTGCGATGGCGCCGGCTGCGCCCGGGCTTGCCCGGACCGCCCGGCGCCGCGCCGCCCTGGGGTTGCGCGGGTCCGCCCTGCGGTGCGCCCTGGGGACCGCCCTGCGGCGCACCCTGCGTCTGGGCCTGCACCTGCCCGTGGCCCTGCGCGGGATGCCCGGTTCCGGGGCCCTTGCCCTGGCGGCGGCGCTTGCGACCCTGCCCCTGTCCCTGCCCCTGTCCCTGTCCTTGCCCTTGTCCTCGCCGCTGTCCCTGGCCCTGGCCCTGGCCCTGGCCCTGCGCCGGGCCCTTGGCGTGGAACGGCCCCTGCGCGACGTTGCCCTGCGACTGGCCCGCGACCTTTCCCTTGCCGCGCCGCTTGCCGCGGAGCTTCTTCTGCCCCGGCCCCTGCCCGTGGCCCGCGCCCGCTGGCGCATGGCCACGATGGCCGGCTGGCAGGCCCATCGTGCCGGTGGCGCGGTTGAAGCCCGGCAGGCTCTCGAAGTCGGGCTGGCGGTCGTCGTCCTCGTCGAGGATCTCGGGCACGCGGGGCTTCCAGTCCTCCAGGAGGTGCGCGGGCTGCAGCTCGTCCTCCACCTCGTCCTCGAAGTCGTCGGCCGACTCGAGCACTTCGCCGGGCGGCGCGACGTTGCCCGGCGAGAATTCCTCCTCGTCCTCCTCCTCGCTCGCCTCGGCCGAGGCCTCGTTCATGCCGGCGAACTCCATGAGCTTCAGCACGTCGGCCTCCGCCATGTCGCGCGTCATCCCGCGCTTCAGGAACGACGGCAGCTCGACCGGGCCGTAGCGCACGCGCATGAGGCGGCTCACCATGAGCCCGATCGCCTCGAACATGCGCCGCACCTCGCGGTTCTTCCCCTCCTTGAGGACGACGTGGTACCAGTGGTTGGAGCCTTCGCCGCCCTTGTCCACGAGGCGCACGAACTTGCAGTTCTCGCCGTCGATGTCGATGCCCTCGCCGGTGAGGAGCTGCACCTGTTCCGGGGTGAGCTCTCCCATCAGGCGCACGGCGTACTCGCGCTCGATCTCGTAGCGCGGGTGCATCAGGCGGTTGGCCAGCTCGCCGTTGGTGGTGAAGATGAGGAGCCCGCTCGTGTTGAAGTCCAGGCGCCCGATCGACACCCAGCGCGCGTTGTTCATCTTCGGCAGCTTCGCGAACACCGTGGGACGGCCTTCCGGGTCGTCGCGCGTGCAGATCTCGCCCTCGGGCTTGTGGTAGAGCAGCACGCGCGGCAGCGTCGTGCCGAAGCGCAGGCTGATCAGCTTGCCGTCGAGCTTCACGCGGTCGCCGGGCCCGACGAGGTCGCCGAGCTTCGCGACCTGGCCGTTGATCGCGATGTGGCCCTGCGCGATGAGGATCTCGATGTTGCGCCGCGAGCCGTGGCCCGACTGCGCCATCACCTTCTGCAGGCGCTCGCGCTTGCCGGCTTCCTTGCCGCCTCCCCGGCCCCCCTTGCCGCCCTTGCCGCGGCGCGGCGCCCCTGCGGGGGCCTTGGCCCATTCGGGAACGATGCCGCCGGGCCAGTCGAGCTTCGGCGTGCGGGGAATTCGGTGGGGTCTATCGCGCATGGTCGTCCTGCTCCGTGTCTTGCGAAGGCGCGTCGGTCGCGGCATCGCGGATGGGGGCTTCGTCGGGGGGGAGTGCCTCGGCCGGATCGGCCTCGTGGGCCGCGGGAGAGTCGCCGGCGTCGTCGCCGGTCGCGCCGAGGAGGGGTTCCTGCGCCGGGAACGGCTCGGAACCGAGGGCCGCGTCGAGGGTGCTTTGCAGCTCCTCGAGCGCGGGCAGCTCCTCGAGCGACCTCAGGTTGAGGTCGTCGAGGAATTTCCGGGTGGTGGCGAAGAGCGCCGGGCGGCCGGGGGTCTCGCGATAGCCGACCACGTCGATCCAGCCGCGTTCTTCAAGGGCCTTGAGCGTGGGCGGCGAGACGGCCACGCCGCGGATGTCCTCGATGTCGCCCCGCGTGACCGGCTGGCGGTACGCGATGATGGCGAGCGTCTCGAGCACCGCGCGCGAGTAGCGCGGCGGCTTCTCGCTCGAGATGCGGTCGAGGTACTTCTGGTAGTCGGGCTTCACGCGGAAGCGCCAGCCGCTCGCCACCGCCGTGAGCTCCACCGCGCGCCCGGCCCACTCCTCGCGGATCTCCTCGAGGATCCTGCGCAGGCCCTCGACGTCGAGCTCGCCCGCGAAGAGGCGCCTGAGCTGCTGGAGGGTGAGAGGCTCGGAAGCGGACAGCAGGGCCGCCTCCAGCACGCGCTTCACGAGGTTCAGGTCCAGGGGCTCGCGCTCGGGTGCGGGCGCGGGCGCGGGGACTTCCGCGGCTTCGATGGTTTCGTCGGTCATGGTCAGGTGATGGTGAGCGGGGCGCGCTCGCTCTTGAGGCGCACGTAGATGGGTTCGAAGGCGGTCTGCTGCGTGATCTCGATCAGGGACTCGCGGGCGAGCTCCAGGAGCGCGAGGAAGCTCACCACCAGCACCGGCACGCCCTGCCCGGGCTCGAAGAGCTGCGAGAACTCGGTGAAGGCCCCGCCCGAGAGCGTGCGCAGGATCCGGCTCATGTGCGAGCGCACCGAGAGCTGCTCGCGCGTGATCTTGTGGTGCCTGGTCATCTTCGCGCGGGCGAGTATCGAGCGCCAGGCTTCCGAGAGGTCGGCCACCGCGATGCCCGGCAGCCGCTCGGCCATCGCCTGCTCGATGTAGACCTCGACCACCGAGAAATCGCGGCCGGCCACGGGTGCCTCGCCCAGCATCATCGCCGCCCGCTTCATCTGCTCGTACTCGAGGAGCCGGCGCACGAGCTCGGCGCGCGGATCCTCGGGCTCGGCCTCGTCCTCGCGCCGGGGCCGCGGCAGGAGCATGCGCGACTTGATCTCGATGAGGAGGGCCGCCATCAGGAGGTACTCGGCCGCGAGCTCGAGCTGCTTGGTGCGCATCATCTCGACGTATTCCATGTACTGGCGCGTGAGCTCCGCCATGGGAATGTCGAGGATGTCGAGCGAGTGCTTGCGGATGAGGTAGAGCAGGAGGTCCATCGGCCCCTCGAACGCGTCGAGGAAGACGGAGAGCGCCTCCGGCGGGATGTAGAGGTCGGCCGGCATCTGCGTCATGGGCTCGCCGCGGATCCTCGCGACGGGCAGCTGCAGGTCGAGGCCGGGCTGCTGCCCGGAGGCGACGGAATCGTTGGCGGCCTGCGCGCTCACTTCCTGCCTCCCCAGACGATGTCGCCGGCCGCGCGCGACATCTTCGCGCCGTCGTGCCCCACGCCCGGCACGTACGAGAGCTCCCAGCCGAGCTTCACGCCCAGGTCCCGGGCGGCGCCGGTGACGGCGCCGAAGAAGCTCTCCCCGCGCTCGACGCGGTTGGCGCCCTGCTTCATCTCCTCGTCACCCTTCTCGAAATTCGCGTCGGCGACCGTGTCGGCCTCGCCCAGGAGCACGTAGACCTTCTTCGCGAGCGCCGCGCGCAGGTGGCTCTCGCCCGCGGGCGACTCGACGAGCGAATGCGGCCAGGGCGCCGCCTTGCGGTCCTTGCGCCACTCGGGCATCGCATACCAGCCGGCGTTGGCCACGACGGCCACCGAGGCGCGGTTGTCGGGCAGCAGGAAGAGCATGCGGTGCACGAACTGCGCGCCGGCCGAGTGGCCGAAGATGCGGTAGTCGCCCTGGCCGTCGCGCATCTCGTCGAAGAGGTGCTCGATCACGGAATAGGTCCACTTCCCGCGGTCGGCGTTGCCCGCCACGCCGCCCAGGTTGTAGACCGCCGCCCCGGGCCAGTGCTTGTCCGAGAACTCCGGGGCGATCACGAGGAAGCCGAAGCGGTCCGCGGGGAGCTCCCAGTAATCGCGGTAATCCGAGGCGTTGCGCCTCGCCCCGTGCAGGACGAACAGGATCGGGCAGGTCGAGTCGCACTGCTTAGGCCGGTACGTGAACACGCGCACGGGCCTGTCCGCCTGGCCGCGCTTGTCCGCGAACATGAAGCTCCACTTGCCCGAGGGCACCGGCGTGGCCGCCTCGACCGGAAGCGACGACGCCGCGATCAGCACGGCGGCAACCGCCCAGGCCCTCAATCCGAATTCATTCGTGTTCATCCGTGTCCCCGTCCTTGGGTCGCGTCACTCTCAGCTGTAGTTGAGGCCCATGGCCTCGCGCACGTCGCGCATGGTCTCGTCGGCGAGGTCGGAGGCCTTCTCGCAGCCGTCCTGGATGATCGACCGCACCAGCGTCGGATCCTCCTCGTAGCCCGCCGCGCGCTCGCGCAGCGGCCGAAGCTCGGCGTTGATCGCGTCGATCACCGGCTGCTTGCACTCCAGGCAGCCGATGCCCGCGCTCGTGCACCCCTTCATCACCCAGTCGCGCGCGTCCTGGTTCGAGTAGACCAGGTGCAGGTTCCAGACCGGGCACTTCTCGGGGTTGCCCGGGTCGGTCCGGCGCACCCGCGCCGGGTCCGTCGGCATGGTGCGCACCTTCCTCGACACTTCCTCCGCCGAGTCGCGCAGAAGGATCGCGTTGCCGTAGCTCTTGCTCATCTTCTGCCCGTCGAGGCCGAGCAGCTTGGGAGTTTCCGTGAGGAGCGCCTCGGGCTCGGACAGGATCATGCGCCCGCCGCCCTCGATGAAGCCGAAGAGCCGCTCCTTGTCGCCCAGCGACAGGTTCTGCACGTCGCCCACGAGGTCCCTCGCCTGCGCGTGGGCCTCCTCGTCGCCCTTCTCCTGGAAGCGCGTGCGCAGCTCCCGGTAGAGCTTCGCCTTCTTCGGGCCCATCTTCTTGATCGCGCTCTCCGCCTTCTCCTCGAAGCCCTTCTCGCGTCCGAAGAGGTGGTTGAAGCGCCGCGCGATCTCGCGCGTGAGCTCCACGTGCGAGACCTGGTCCTCGCCCACGGGCACGCGCGTGGCGCGGTAGATGAGGATGTCGGCGGCCTGCATGAGCGGGTAGCCGAGGAAGCCGTAGGTGGTGAGGTCGCGGCCGTGCTCGGCGTGCCTGTCGACCGCGTCCTTGTAGGTGGGCACGCGCTCGAGCCAGGCGAGCGGCGTGAAGAACGACATGAGGAGGGTGAGCTCCGCGTGCTGGGGAACCCGCGACTGCACGAAGAGCGTGGCCTTCGACGGGTCGATGCCGGCGGCCAGCCAGTCGACGAACATGTCCCACACCGTCGACTCGATCACCGACGGGTCCTCGTAGTGCGACGTGAGGGCGTGCCAGTCCGCCGCGAAGAAGAGGCACGGGTACTCGTTCTGCAGCCGCACCCAGTTCTTGAGCGCGCCGTGGTAGTGGCCGAGGTGCATCGCGCCCGTGGGGCGCATGCCGGAAAGTACGCGATCCTGGAACATGTTTCGTCTTCCTAGAAGCCGAGCAGCGAATAGAGATTCTTGAGCAGCACGCCCATCACCGGGCCGATCATCCAGAAGAGCGCTCCCGAGACGATGAGCAGGACGAGGATCATCATGCCGAACGGCTCGAGGCGGGAGTACTGGTAGGCGAGCCGCGGGGGCAGGAGGCTCGCGACGATGCGGCCGCCGTCGAGCGGCAGGAGCGGGAACAGGTTCAGCACCGCGAGGCTCACGTTCACCTTGATGCCGGCGTCGGCCACGCGGATCCAGAACTCGTAGGCGATGCCGCTGCCCTCGGCCATGAGCAGCAGCTTCGCCACCAGCACCCAGCCCAGCGCCATCGCGAGGTTGGCTCCCGGTCCGGCGGCCGCCACCCAGAGCATGTCGCGCTTGGGGTCGCGCAGGTTCTCGAAGTTGACCGGCACGGGCTTGGCCCAGCCGAAGAGGAAGCCGGTGAAGGCCGTGAGGATGGGCACGAGGACGGTGCCGATGGGATCGATGTGCCGGGCGGGGTTCAGGCTCGTGCGCCCCAGCATCCACGCCGTCTTGTCGCCGAAGTGCTTCGCGGCGTACGCGTGCCCGGCCTCGTGCAGCGTGATCGCGAAGACCACGGGGATCGCGTAGACCGCGATGTAGACGATGATGCCCTGGACGTCCATCAATGCAGCGCCGCCTTCACGAAGCCGAACGGGCGGATGTCGCCCTTGCCCTCGCGCAGGAGCACGGGCGTGTCGCCCGAGATGTCGATCACGGTCGTCACCTCCAGCCCGCAGGGGCCGGCGTCGATGATGGCGTCGAGCTGGTGCTCGAGGTGGGCGCGGATCTCCTCGGCGTCGTTCAGCGCCACGCCGTGGTCCGGGAGGATGAGCGTCGAGGAGAGCAGCGGCTCGCCGAGCTCCGCCAGGAGGGCCAGCGGCACGGTGTGGTCGGGGATGCGCACGCCGATCGTGTGCCGCGGGTGCAGCAGCCGCCGCGGGACGTCGCGCGAGGCGCGCAGGATGAACGTGTAGCTGCCCGGCGTGTTCGCCTTGATGAGACGGTACTGGATGTTGTCCACCTTCGCGAATTGGCCCACTTCCGAGAGGTCCCGGCACATGAGCGTGAGGTGATGGCGCTCGTCCACGTTGCGGATGCGGCGGATGCGCTCCATGGCCGCCTTGTCGCCGATGTGGCAGCCGAGCGCGTAGCACGAGTCCGTCGGGTAGGCGATGACGCCACCCGAGCGGATGATTTCCACGGCCGCCTTGATCGAGCGCGGCTGCGGGTTCTCAGGATGAACCGAGAAGAATTCCGACATTCCTGGCGTGGAGTTGCGCTTCGCCCGCCTGTTCGCCGCGGGTCCGCGTCTTTCCGTTCCTTCTTCGCTTTCGGCTGCCGGCGTGCCGGCGGCCGGTCGTTACCGGGCGGCTGAAAATGCGGCTTCTAATGCGCCCATCGGGTCCACACGGGCTCGAGCGAGGCCGGCAGCGGCGGCAGCCGCCCCGGCTCCACCGGGCTTTCGCCCGGCCCGTGGAAATCGGAGCCGCGGGAGGCGAGGAAACCGTACTCTTCCGCCACGCGGCGCCAGGTGGCGTATTCCTCGGGGCGGTGACTGCCCGTCACCACCTCGATCGCCTCGCCACCGAGGCGCTTGAACTCGTCCAGCAGGGTCGCACGGCCGAGGGGCTTGAGTCCATAGCGCCCCGGGTGCGCCAGCACCGCGATGCCGCCTGCGCCGGTGATCCAGCCTACCGCGTCCTCGAGCCGCGCCCACCGGTGCTGCACGAAGGCGGGCTTGCCCTTGCCCAGGTACTTGTCGAACGCGCGCTGCGTGTCCTTGACCGCGCCCACTTCCGCCAGGTGCCTCGCGAAATGCGTGCGGCTCAACCGCTGTTCGCTGCCGGCCAGCGCCAGCGCCGCCTCGAGCGTGCCGGGGATTCCCAGCGCATCGAGGCAGGCGGCCATCCGCCTGGCCCGGCCGAGCCGCCCGTCCTGGATCGACCGCAGGCCCTCGGCCAGCACCGCGGAACCCGGGTCGATCCCGAGGCCCACCACGTGGACCGTCGTCTCGCCCCAGGTCACCGAAATTTCCACTCCCGTCACGAACCCGATGCCGCATCGGCTCGCGGCCTCGGCGGCCTCCTCGAGGCCGTCGACCGTGTCGTGATCCGTGAGCGCCATCGCTTTCACCCCGTGGCGCGCGCCCAGCTCCATCAACTGCGCGGGGGACAGCAAACCGTCCGAGGCCGTTGAATGGTTGTGCAGGTCGATATTGTCCAAACGGCGCGAGGTTTGAGGAAGCAATTGAAATTATAGCAGAATCCACCCTTTGGCACCCACTTTGGGGACGGTTCCGGGGAACCGTCCCCAATTCTTTTTCCATGGAAATCAAGAAGATCGCGTTTGGCGACGAGGGACAGGTCGCGACCGCGGAGCTGCTGGCGCGGCTGCCCGCCTTCCGCGACCGCGCATGCGCCGCCTCGCCCGCCCTCGCCGACCGCCTCGACCGCGCCCGGCGCGGCCTCGAGACCCTCCTCGCCCTCGACCGGCAATACGGCGGCTCGGGCCGGGTCGCCGTCGAGGGCGTCGAGGAACTGGTGTCCGCGATCCTCGCCGACCTGGCCCACGTCGAGGCCGCCGCACTGCGCTCGGCCGACGCGGACTTCCTCGCCGGGACCGCCGACTTCCTGCTGGGCGTGGCGATCTGGGCGGTGCGCCACCAGGTGAGCCTCGAGCCCGTCGAGCCGGTGGTGAACGCCCTGGCCCACCGCGCCAATGCCGCCCGCACGAAGCAGGAGCTGGCCGCGGTCTTCGGGCTCACCCAGGGGATCCTCGCCCACGTGGCCCCGCGCCTGGCGGCCGACCTCGAGCGCTCGAACCCGGAGCGCCCGTGGCGCATCCTGCACGCGAACCTCGCCATCACCGCCATCCGCACCGAGGACGAAGCGATGATGGACCACGCCTTCGACGCCCTCGACGAGGCGCTTCCCGACGAGCGCGCCGGCTTCTACGCCGAGGCCCTGGCGCTGGCGCTCTCTCCCGCCGTGGCCCCCGCCGTAAGGGAACGGATCCGCGCCCGGCACCTCAAATGGACAGCCGCCCACTGAATGGGCGAAAATAGCGGATTGATTTTGCGAGGGTTTTGTCAAACTTGAAGCTGCTCTTCGATCTTTTCCCGGTCATCCTCTTCTTCGTCGCCTTCAAGTTCCAGGGCATCTACGTCGCCACGGGCGTGGCGATCGCCGCGAGCTTCGCGCAGGTGGCGTACGTGCTCGCCCGGGGCCGGAAGGTGTCGAACATGCAGTGGACGAGCCTCGTGATCATCGTGCTCTTCGGCGGCGCCACGCTCCTGCTTCGCGACGAGACCTTCATCAAGTGGAAGCCGTCCGTCCTCTACTGGCTGGCCGGCTCGGTGTTCCTGGGCGGCCTCGCGTTCGGCACGAACCTCGTGAAGGCGGTGATGTCCGAGGGAATCACGATGCCCGAGCACGCGTGGACCAGGCTCTGCGTGGCCTGGGGCGTCTTCTTCCTCTTCAAGGGGACGCTCAACCTCTGGGTGGCCTACACCTTCGACACCGATACCTGGGTCAATTTCAAGCTCTTCGGCGGCATGGGGCTCATGCTCGCGTTCGTGATCGCGCAGGCCTTCTGGATCGCGAAGTACCTCCCCGACGAGGAACCGAAGCCCGAGTCCGCGCCCGCCGCCGACGTCCCGAAGGCCTGAGGCGTCCCCGGGTTTCCCACCCCACTACCGACAGACATGCTCTACGCCATCATCGCCGAGGACGTTCCCGGCTCCCTCGACAAGCGCCTCGCCGCGAGGCCGGCGCACGTCCTGCGCCTCCAGGCGCTCGTCGACGAGGGTCGCCTCCTGGTCGCGGGGCCGCACCCGCTCATCGACGCGGAAGACCCCGGTCCCGCCGGCTTCTCGGGCTCGCTCGTCGTGGCGGAATTCGCCTCGCGCGAGCTGGCCCTCGCCTGGGCGAGCGCCGACCCGTACGTCGCCGCGGGCGTCTACGCGAAGGTCACCGTGAAGCCTTTCAGGAAGGCGCTGCCGTGAGCCTCGAGAGCGCCATCAGAGAGCGCCTGTCCGTGCTCCGGCCCGAGAGCGTGGCCCTCGTCGACGAGGACCACCTGCACATCGGGCACGGCGCCGACGGCGCGCACTGGCAGCTCACCATCGTTTCGGAGGCCTTCCGCGGGAAAGCGCCGCTGGCAAGGCATCGAATGGTTTATGAGGCCTTGGGCGACCTCATGAAACGCGACATCCACGCCCTGAGAATCGAGGCGTTCGCGCCCGAGCAGCTTTGACCCCACCAAGAGGAAATTCCATGCATTCCACCCTGAAGACCATCGCCGTCGCGCTCGTCGCGGGCACGTTCGCCGTCGGCGCCGTCGCCCAGGACAAGGCGCCGAAGAAGGCCGCCGCCGGCAAGATCGTGGTGAACGGCGTCACGATCCCGCAGTCGCGCATCGACATGATGAACAAGGAGCTCACCGCGACCGGCCAGCCCAGCACGCCCGAGCGCCAGCAGGCCGTGAAGGAGGAGCTCATCAACCGCGAGGTGCTCGTGCAGGCGGCGCAGAAGCGCGGCCTCGACAAGAACGCCGACGTGGCCGCGCAGATGGACATGGCCCGCCAGGCCGTGCTCGTGCGCGCGCTCTTCGAGAGCGAGGTGAAGGCGAAGCCCGTCACCGACGCCGACCTCCAGAAGCAGTACGAGGAATTCAAGAAGTCCATGGGCGAGAACGAGTACAAGATCCGCCACATCCTCGTGGACAAGGAAGACGACGCGAAGCAGATCATCGCCGACCTCGGCAAGGGCGGCGACTTCGCCAAGCTCGCCAAGGAGAAGTCGAAGGACCCGGGCTCCAAGGACAACGGCGGCGACCTCGACTGGGGCCCCTCCGCCCGCTACGTGAAGCCGTTCGCCGACGCCGTGGTCGCGATGAAGAAGGGCCAGCTCACGACGGCCCCGGTGAAGACCGACTTCGGCTTCCACGTGATCCGCCTCGACGACGTGCGGCCCCTGAAGGTCCCCGCGTTCGAGGAGCTGAAGGAGCAGTTCCGCCAGCGCGCCCAGCAGCAGCAGATCCAGAAGCTGGTGGTGGAGCTGCGCGGCAAGGCGAAGGTGGAGGAGCGCTAGTCCCGCGCCTGCGGTCTCGCGACGAAGGGCGCCCTCGGGCGCCCTTTTTCATTCGCGCTATCATCCCCGGAAGGCAATCGCCCATCGAGGAAGCGCGATGACCACCTCGCTCGTGGTAACCGTCGTCGGTCCCGACCGCCCCGGGATCGTGAACGAACTGTCCGACGTCGCGCAGCGCCTCGGCGCCAACTGGGCCGGCAGCCGCATGGCGAACCTCGCCGGCCAGTTCGCCGGGATGGTGCACTTCGAGGTGCCCGACGACCGGGCCGAGGCGCTGGCGAAGGCGCTCGGCGCGCTGCAATCGCCGCAGTTGCACGTGGTGATCGCGCAAAGCAAGGCGGGCGCCGCATCCGCGGCACGCCGGCGGGTCCGGCTGGAGATCGTGGGCCACGACCGCCCCGGCATCGTGCGCGACCTCTCCGGCAGCCTCGCGCAGCGCGGCGTGAGCATCGAGGAACTGGAGACGCACGTCGCGAGCGCCGCGATGTCCGGCGAGAGCCTCTTCAAGGTGAAGGCGGTGCTCGCCGTGCCCGGGAACCTCCCGGACGCGGAGCTTCGGCGCGGCCTCGAGGCGCTCGCCAACGAAATGATGGTCGACGTCGAGCTCGGGGAGCCGGCCGGCGGCTGACTCGCAGGGCGCGAGCCCGCACATCCATGCGCTGCCTATTCGAAGCCCGCCTCGTGAACGGTGAGTTCGGCGACCCGGGCCTGTACGTGGACTTCCACGACGAGCGGCGCGCCCTCCTCTTCGACCTGGGCGACATCGCCGCGCTCCCCCCGCGAAAGCTCATTCGCCTCACGCACGTGTTCGTGAGCCACGCGCACATGGACCATTTCGCGGGCTTCGACCAGCTGCTGCGCGTGGTGCTGGGCCGCAAGGACCGGCTCACGCTCTTCGGCGGGCCAGATTTCATCGCGCGGGTCGGGCACAAGCTCGCGGCCTACGCGTGGAACGTGGTGCACCGCTACGAGCCCGAATTCACGATCGACGTGCGCGAGCTCTCCACCGACGGCCGGGGCAGCCGCGCCTGCTTCTCGAGCAAGTCGGAATTCGTCCGCCAGCCCTGCGGCGAGTGGATCCCGGACGGCGACGTGCTGCACGAGGAGGCGGGCTTCCGGGTGCGCGCGCGCTTCGTGGACCACGAGCTGCCGTGCCTCAGTTTCGCGTTGGAGGAGAAGGCGCACATGGTCGTGGCCCGCGACCGCCTCGAGGCGATGGGCCTCGCCACGGGCGCGTGGCTGCGCGAGCTGAAGCGGGCGGTGCAGGAGGGCGCCCCGGGCGATACGCCGATCGCGGTCCGCTGGCGCGACCACGAGGGGGAGCACGAAAGCACGCGTCGCGTGGACGAGCTTCGACCCGTGATCCTCGACGTCGTGCCCGGCCAGCGCATCGGCTACGTCACGGACCTGCGCCATACCGAGGAGAACGTGCGCGCCCTCGAGGCGCTGCTACCGGGCGTGGACATGCTCTTCATCGAGAGCGTGTTCCTCGACGAGGACGCGGAGCACGCCCTGCGCAAGAACCACCTCACGGCCGGGCAGGCGGGCAGGATCGCCCGGCGCCTCGGCGCCCGCGCCGTGGTCCCGTTCCACTTTTCCCCGCGCTACGAAGGCCGGTCGGTCGCGCTCGTCGCGGAAGTCCAGTCGGCCTGGTCCGGCGCGTTTTCCGAAGGGAGTACGCCATGAGCTTCACGATCACCTCGACCGCGTTCGGCGCCAACGGCGCGATTCCCGCCAGGCACACCTGCGAGGGCGACGACATCTCGCCGCCGCTCGCGTGGACCGGCGCGCCCGCCGGCACGAAGAGCTTCGCCCTCATCGTCGACGACCCGGACGCGCCCGACCCGAAGGCGCCCCGCATGACCTGGGTGCACTGGGTGCTGTACGACCTGCCCGCCACGGCCTCGGGACTCGCGGAGGACATCGACCCGCAAGCGCTGCCCGCGGGCACGCGCGAGGGCGTTAACGATTGGGGCCGCACCGGCTACGGGGGCCCCTGCCCGCCCATCGGCCGGCACCGCTACTTCCACAAGCTCTACGCGCTGGACACGGTGCTGGGCGACCTCGGACGGCCGAAGAAGGCCGCGCTCGAGAAGGCGATGAAGGGGCACGTGCTCGCCGAGGCGGTGCTCGTCGGCACCTATCAGAAGACCCGCTGAAGGAGGCCCCATGAATCGAGCCACGCTCCTGGCGCCGAACGCCGTGGCGAGGAACGCGCTGGCGAAGATGCCCTAGCCGCCGCGCTCAGGCCTTGCCGGAGGCGAGCTTCAGGGTCCGCCCCGGCACCGCGAA
>JAGRPO010000178.1 GCA_019449455.1 Betaproteobacteria bacterium
CCCGATTATTCGCCCGCGCAGGCCGCGCCCGCCTCGATCCTGCACATCGCGGCCCCGGCCCCGGTGACGGCGGGCCGGCTCGATCCGGCCAACGGCCGCCATGTTCTCGCCCTCCTCGACCGGGCCCTCGACGGGTGCCGGGCGGGCGAGTTCGCGGCGATGGTCACGGCGCCGGTGCAGAAATCGACGATCAACGACGCGGGCGTGCCGTTCACCGGGCACACCGAATATCTCGCCGGGCGCACCGGCACGCCGCGAGTGGTGATGATGCTCGCCGGCGGCGGGCTGCGCGTGGCGTTGGCCACCACCCACCTGCCGCTCTCCGAAGTGCCTGTCGCGATCACCCGCGAGGGGCTCGTGGAGACCCTCCGCATCGTCGACGGCGACCTGCGTCGCCGGTTCGGGATCGCGCGCCCCCGCATCCTCGTGGCGGGCCTCAATCCGCATGCGGGGGAGTCCGGCCACATGGGGCGCGAGGAGATCGACGTCATCGTCCCGGCGCTCGAGATGCTGCGTCGCGAAGGACTCGCGATCACGGGCCCGCTGCCCGCGGATACGCTCTTCACGGCCCGCGTCCTCGACGGCGCCGATGCCGTGCTGGCGATGTACCACGACCAGGGCCTGCCGGTGCTCAAGCACGCCTCCTTCGGCCACGCCGTGAACGTGACGCTGGGCCTTCCCGTGATCCGCACCTCCGTGGACCACGGCACCGCGCTCGATCTCGCCGGCGCCGGCGAGATCGACGCCGGCAGCCTCGAGGCCGCCGTGGCGCTCGCCATCGAGCTCGCGCGCCGCGCGGGCACCTGAGCAGCGCGATGCTGCCGCGACCGAAGAAGCGGCTCGGCCAGCACTTCCTCACCGACCGCCATTACCTCGAGCGGATCGTGGCCGAGATCGACCCGAAGCCGGGCGAGGCGATGATCGAGATCGGCCCCGGGCCCGGGGCCCTCACGGAGCGCCTGGCACGGTTCGTCACCCCGCTTCACGTCGTGGAGATCGACCGCGAGCTCGCCTCGGCGCTTCGCGCCCGGTTCGCGCCGGAGGCCGTCGTCGTGCACGAGGGCGACGCCCTCGCCTTTGACCTCGCCTCGCTGCCGGAGGGCCTTCGCGTCGTCGGGAACCTGCCCTACAACGTCTCCACGCCGCTCCTCTTCCACGTGGCGTCCTTCGCCCCGCGCATCCGCGACTGCGTCTTCATGCTGCAGAAGGAAGTCGTGGATCGCATGGTGGCCGAGCCGGGGACGCCGGACTACGGGCGGCTGTCGGTGATGCTGCAATACCGTTTCGCGATGTCGCTCGCCTTCGGCGTGCCGCCGGGCGCCTTCACGCCGCCGCCGAAAGTCGATTCGGCCGTCGTGCGCATGGCGCCGCTCAGCGAAGGGCGGCCCGCGGCGCGCGACGAGGCGCTGTTCGCGCAGATCGTGATGGCGGCGTTCACGCAGCGCCGCAAGACGCTGCGCAACGCGGCGCGCGCGCTCGTGGACGACGAGGCGTTCAGGCGCGCCGGCATCGATCCGGGGCGCCGCGGCGAGACGCTCGGCGTCGCCGAGTTCATCGCCCTGGCCGACGCCTGCCGCCCCGGCTAGCGGCTGCGGCCGGAGGCGCCGGCCTTCGCGCTACGCCTTCTGGATGAACTCGATCTTGTAGCCGTCCGGGTCCTCGACGAAGGCGATGACGCTGCCGCCGAACTTCATCGGGCCCGCCTCGCGCGTGACCTTTCCGCCCAGGCGCCTGACTTCCTCGCAGGCCTTGTACGCGTCGGGCACGGCGACGGCGATGTGGCCGAACCCGTTGCCGAGATCGTAGGACTTCGTCTCCCAGTTGTGGGTGAGCTCGATCACGGCGCCCTGCGACTCGTCGCCGTAGCCCACGAACGCGAGCGTGAACTTGCCGTCGGGATAGTCCTTGCGGCGGATGACGTTCATGCCGAGGACGCCGGTGTAGAAGCCGATGGAGCGGTCGAGATCGCCGACCCGGATCATGGTATGCAGGATGCGCATGGGCTCTGCCTCAGAAGGATCGATAGAGATGGTCGGTGGCTTCGAGCTCGTCCCGAAGCACCCGGTAGTCCGGGCACAGGCGGGCGACCTCGGCCCAGAATTCGCGCGAATGGTTCATGTGGCGAAGGTGCGCGAGCTCGTGGCACACGACGTAGTCCACGAGGGCGGGCCTCGCCTTGACCAGACGCCAGGCGAGGCGCACCTCGCGCCGGCTGTTGCAGCTTCCCCAGCGCGAATTGGCCGAGGAGATCATGACGCGAGGCGGCGCGAGGACGGCCAGGCGCGAGAAGAAGAAGGCGCGCTGGGCGAGGTGGACGAGCGCGCTCCTGCGGTACCAGGCCACGACGGCGCGGCGCACCGCCTCGTCGCCCGGCGCGGGCACCGCCACGCGCAGCTCCGCCCCGTCGACGGCGGCGTGCGCCCTGCGCGCCGCCGCGAGGCGCAGGGTCAGGGCCTGCCCGAGGTAGGGAAGGCTCGCGCCGTCGTCCCAGCGCTGCTCCGGCACGCGGCGCGTGCGCCAGACGGCCAGCTTGCCGAGCACCCACGATTCGCTCTCCAAGACCATCTTCTCGACGCGCGCGAGCGGAATCGACAGGGGCGCGCTCACGGTGAGGCCCGAGGAGTCGACCTTCAGGCCGATGCCCCGGCGGCCGCGCCGACGGACCAGCGTGTAGTCGAGCGGCTCGCCCGCCAGCGTGAGCGTGCGCGGCTCCTGCGCCGCCGCGTCACGCGCCGGCATAGCGCTCCGGGTTGAGCTTGCGCATCTCGCCCTCGATCCACTCCTCGACTTCGCGGTTCACGGAAACGGCGTCGCGGCCGGCCGTCTGGATTACCGGGCCGATCACCACCTGGACCGTCCCCGCGGTCTTGCGGAACGCATAGCGGCCCCAGAACTCGCCGGCGTTGTGCGCGATGGGCAGAATCGGCGTTCCGGTGCGCGTGGCGAGGGTGGCGCCGCCGATGCCGTAGCGGCCGCGCTTGCCCACCGCGACGCGCGTGCCCTCCGGGAAGATCGTCACCCAGAGGCCATCCTTGATGCGCTTGGCTCCCTGCTCGACGATCTGGTCGCGCGCCGCCACCCCGCTCTTGCGGTCGATGGCGATCGAGCGCACCCCGGCGAGCCCCCAGCCGACGAAGGGCAGCCAGATGAGCTCCTTCTTGATGATCCAGCACTGGTACGGGAAGGTCGCCTCGATGAAGAGGGTCTCCCAGGCGGACTGGTGCTTGGCCATGATGACCGCCGGGCCCGCCGGCACGTTCTCCCACCCGTGGATCTCGTAGCGGATGCCGCAGGACCACTTGGCCCACTCGAGCGTTCGCCGCGCCCACGCCCGCGCGGTCCAGAGCGCGGCGCGATAGCTGAACAGCCCGCACGCGGGCACCAGCACGCCGAAGAACGACGTGATGAGGAAGGCGCCGACGAGGAATACGGTGGAGCGCAGCGCGGTCATTCTTTGGCCGCCACGAGATGGCGCGAGAATTCGGCGAGGTCGGCGAAGACGAGCGTCTTGCCCGGCAGCTCGCCCGCTTCCTTCGTCTTCTTCCCCTTGCCGGTGAGCACGAGGATGGGCTGCGCCCCCACGGCCTCCGCGGTCTGGAGGTCGCGCAGGGCGTCGCCCACGCAGGGCACGCCCTTCAGGTCCGTGTGCATGCGCATCGCGATTTCCTCGAACATGCCCGTCTTGGGCTTGCGGCAGCCGCAGTTCTCGGCGTCGGTGTGCGGGCAGAAGAAGAGCGCGTCGATCCTGCCGCCCTGCCGGAACACCATCTCCATCATCTTGTCGTTCATGGCGTTGAACGTCGCCATGTCGAAGAGCCCGCGGCCGATCCCCGACTGGTTGGTCGCCACCACGATCCGGTAGCCGCCCTGGTTCATCCGGGCGATGGCCTCGATGGAGCCCGGGATGGGCTGCCATTCGGCCGGCGACTTGATGTACCTGTCGCTGTCCTGGTTGATGACGCCGTCGCGGTCGAGGATGACGAGCTTCATGGGCTCAGGCGGCCAGCCGCGAGATGTCGGCCACGCGGTTGAGGAGCCGCTCCAGGCCGGTGAGGAGCGCGAGGCGGTTGGCGCGCACGGCGAGGTCCTCGGCGTTCACGAGGACCTTGTCGAAGAAGGCGTCCACGTCCGCGCGCACGCCCGCCAGCGACACCAGGGCCGGCTCGAACTCGGCGCGCGAGACCCGCTCGTCGACCAGCGGGGTCAGCTTCGCGATGGCGCCGTGCAGGCGACGTTCCTCGTCCTGCGAGAAGACCGACGGATCGACCTCGCCCGATCGGCCCGACTTGTCGAGGATGTTCTTGACGCGCTTGTTGGCGGCCGCGAGCGCCTCGGATTCCGGCAGCCGCGCGAACGCGACCACGGCCTCCAGGCGCGCGCGCACCTGGTCGAAGCGCGCGGGACGCTGGCACACCACCGCCTCGACCTGGTTGGTCGTGAATCCCGCCTCGCGCAGGTAGCCGCGCAGGCGGTCGTAGACGAAGTCCTCGAGCTCGGCCGTGGCTTTGCCCCCGAAGGGCTCGGCGGCGAGGCGCACCAGGTCGTGGAAGTCGATGTCGAGGCCGCGCTCGGCGAGGATGCGGATCACGCCCAGCGCGGCGCGGCGAAGGCCGAAGGGGTCCTTGTCCCCGGTGGGCACCTGCCCGATCGAGAAGAGCCCCGCGAGCGCATCCAGGCGGTCGGCCAGCGCCACGGCGATGCTCACGTCGCCGTCGGGGAGGTGGTCGCCGGCGAACCGCGGCCAATAGTGCTGCTCGATCGCGCGCACGACCGACGGCTCCTCGTCGTCGGCCGCCGCGTAGTACTTGCCCATGATGCCCTGCAGCTCGGGAAACTCGCCCACCATCAGCGTCACGAGGTCCGCCTTGGCGAGGAGCGCGGCGCGGTCGGCGTAGGGCATGCCGGTGGCGCCGCGCGGCAGCTTCATCTGGATGCGCGTGGCGAGCTTGCGCAGGCGCTCGACGCGCTCGAGCTGCGTGCCGAGCTTGCCGTGGTAGACGATCGTCTCGAGTTGCGGCACGCGCTCGGCGAGCTTCGTCTTGCGGTCGGTGTCGAAGAAGAAGCGCGCGTCGGCCAGGCGCGGGCGCACGACGCGCTCGTTGCCCTGCACGATCCGCGACGGGTCGGCGGGACGCAGGTTGGAGACGACGAGGAACCTCTCCGTGAGCCGTCCTTCGGCGTCGAACAGCGGGAAGTACTTCTGGTTCTGCCGCATCGTGAGGATGAGGCACTCCTGCGGGACCTCGAGGAACTCGCGCTCGAACCGGCCGGCGTACACCGTGGGCATTTCCACGAGCGCCGTCACCTCGTCGAGGAGGGCCGCGTAGTCGCCTTCGGGGCCGAGGGTGGATCCCTCGCGCGCCGCTCCGGCCCGCAGCCCCTCGAGGATGGCCGCGCGGCGCTCGGCGAATCCCGCCAGCACGCCCCCTTCGGCCGACAGCCGTCCCGCGTACTCGTCCGCGTTCGCGAGTGCGATGTCGCGCGCGCCCTGGAATCGATGCCCGTGCGTGACGCGGCCGGCCGCAAGGCCGAGCACCGAGATCTTCACGACGTCGGCGCCGTGGAGCGCCACGAGGCCGTGCGCGGGCCGGACGAACTGGACCGTGGTGACGCCGTCGGCGAGCTGGTAGCTCATCACCTTGGGGATGGGCAGGCCCGCGATCGCTTCCTCGAGCGCCGCCTGGAGTCCCTCGGCCAGCGCCACGGACGGCGCCACCGCGTCGGCGAAGAGCGTCTCGGCCTTCCCGTCGATGCGACGCCGGAGGGAGGCGGGATCGGTGCCTTCCAGGCCCGAGGCCGCGAGCTTCTTCAGCAGCGCGGGCGTGGGCCGGCCGTCCGCCCCGAGACCCACGGCGACGGGCATCAGTTTCACTTCGACGGTCCTCGGCTCCGTGGCCGCGCGGACGCCGGACAGGCGAACCGCCAGCCGGCGCGGCGTCGCGTACGCGGTCGCCACGCAGTCCTCGGCGAGGAAGCCACGCTTGCGCAGCCCCGTCTCGACGCCCGAGGCGAGCGCGTCGCCCAGCCGCTGGAGGGCCTTGGGGGGAAGCTCCTCGGTGAGGAGTTCGACGAGCAGGGTCTTCATGCCGCACCCCCGAGCATCGGGAAGCCCAGCCGCTCGCGCGACTCGAAATAGCTCTGCGCCACCGCCTTCGCGAGGTTGCGTATGCGCCCGATGTAGGCGGCGCGCTCGGTGACGGAGATGGCGCCGCGCGCGTCCAGGAGGTTGAACGTGTGCGCGGCCTTCAGCACCTGCTCGTACGCCGGGAGCGCCAGTTGCCGGGCCATCAGGTGCTTCGCGCCCTTCTCGTGGTCGCCGAAGTGGCGGAAGAGCGACTCGGTGTCCGACTCCTCGAAGTTGTAGGTCGACTGCTCGACCTCGTTCTGGTGGAAGACGTCGCGGTAGTGCAGCCGGCGCGTGCGCCCGCCCTCCGGCCACTCGGTCCACACCAGGTCGAAGACGTTCTCCACCCCCTGGAGATACATCGCCAGGCGCTCGAGGCCGTAGGTGATCTCGCCGGTGATCGGCCTGCAATCGAGGCCTCCGACCTGCTGGAAGTAGGTGAACTGCGTGATCTCCATGCCGTTCATCCACACTTCCCACCCCAGGCCCCAGGCGCCGAGTGTCGGGTTCTCCCAGTCGTCCTCGACGAAGCGGACGTCGTTCTCCTTCAGGTCGAAGCCGAGCGCCTCCAGCGAACCGAGGTAGAGCTCGAGGATGTCCGGCGGCGACGGCTTCAGAACCACCTGGTACTGGTAGTAGTGCTGCAGGCGGTTGGGATTGTTGCCGTAGCGCCCGTCCTTGGGCCGCCGCGACGGCTGCACGTAGGCCGCGCGCCAGGGCTCCGGCCCAAGCGAGCGCAGGAAGGTCGCGGTATGCGAAGTCCCCGCCCCCACCTCCATGTCGTAGGGCTGCAGGAGGGCGCAGCCACGGCTGCCCCAGTACGCCTGGAGGCGAAGGATGATGTCCTGGAAGGTGATCATGTGCGGCCCGGAAAACCCGTCATTTTACGGGCTTGCGGGTGCGACCGTAAGGCCGCGCTCCCGCGGCATAGGCGAGCAGGGCCGCCGCGAGGGCGAGTGCGGCCAGGTTCCCCCACCGGACGAACGGCGTGGCGCCCGCGTGCGGGACCGGGCTCGCGGCGAGCTCTCCGCTGGTGAACTGGGCGAGCCTCGCCACGACGCGCCCCTTCTCGTCGATCGCCGCCGTCACGCCGGTGTTGGTCGCGCGGACCATCCAGCGCCCCGTCTCGAGCGATCGCATCTGCGAGAACTGCAGGTGCTGGTCGGCGGCGAGCGATTCGCCGAACCACGCGTCGTTGCTCACGTTGAGCAGGATGCCCGCCTGCGGCAGCGCGGCGATGAG
>JAGRPO010000001.1 GCA_019449455.1 Betaproteobacteria bacterium
CAAGATCACGCCCACGAAGGAAGCGTCCTGGGCCGCGGTGCGCGACAAGCTGGTGAACGGCGAGATCGACGCCGCCCACGTTCTCTACGGCCTCATCTACGGCGTGCAGATGGGCATCGGCGGCCCGAAGAAGGACATGGCGGTCCTCATGAACCTGAACCACAACGGCCAGGCCTTCTGCCTGTCGCGCAAGCTCTTCGACAAGGGGGTCAAGGACGCGACCTCGCTCGCCGCGCTCATCAAGAAGGAGAAGGGCGAGTACACGTTCGCGCAGACGTTCCCGACCGGCACGCACGCGATGTGGCTCTACTACTGGCTGGCCGCCCACGGCGTGAACCCCTTCACCGAAGTGAAGACGATCACCGTGCCCCCGCCCCAGATGGTCGCCAACATGCGCGTGGGCAACATGGACGGCTATTGCGTGGGCGAGCCCTGGCACCAGCGCGCCATCGTCGACAAGATCGGCTTCACCGCGGAAACCACCCAGGGGCTCTGGAAGGACCACCCCGAGAAGACCCTGGGCACCACGATGGAGTGGCTGCAGAAGAACCCGAACACGGCGCGCGCGATGACCGCGGCCGTCATCGAGGCCGGCCGCTGGATCGACGCGAGCGACGCGAACCGCAAGGAAACCGCGCAGGTGATCGCCGCCAAGTCCTATGTGAACACCGACGTGGACGTGATCGAGGGCCGCATGCTGGGCAACTACGACAACGGCATCGGGCGCCAGTGGAGGGACCCGGACCACATGAAGTTCTTCGCCGACGGCGCCGTGAACTTCCCGTACCTCTCCGACGGCATGTGGTTCATGACGCAGCATCGCCGCTGGGGCCTGCTCAAGGTGGACCCCGACTACCTCGCCGTCGCAAAGAAGGTGAACCAGGTCGAGCTCTACAAGCAGGCCGCCGCCGCCGCGAAGGCGCCGGTTCCCAAGGAGCTCATGCGCACCTCGAAGCTCATCGACGGCGTCGTCTGGGACGGCAAGGACCCGGCGAAGTACGCGGGCGGCTTCAAGGTGAAGGTCGCCTGAGGAAAGGACACGCCATGAGCGCCCTCGCCAGCACGACGACACCGACCGACGCGACCGAGCCGCGCCGCGTCGTGGCGCACCCTTCGGCCCTGCAGAACCGCGTGAAGGTGACGGTGCCCGCGACGGCGGGGCGGACCGCCTCGCCTCCCGCGCCGGCCGCGCGCCGCGAGCCCCCCGAGTGGATCGTGCGCGCCCTTGCCATGGTCCTGGGCCTCGCGGTCTTCGTGGGCCTGTGGGCCTTCGTCGCGAAGTTCGGTCGCCTGCCGGACCCCGCGACGACGTTCAAGGCGGCCGTGAGGATCTTCGCCGACCCGTTCTACCGCAACGGGCCCAACGACCAGGGCATCGGCTGGAACATCCTCGCCTCGCTGGGCCGCGTGGGCATCGGCTTCGGGCTGGCGGCGCTGGTGGGCATCCCGGTCGGCTTCGCCATCGGCCGCTTCCGCTTCCTCTCGGACATGGCCTCGCCCATCGTGGCGCTCCTGAAGCC
>JAGRPO010000179.1 GCA_019449455.1 Betaproteobacteria bacterium
CGGCGAAGCGCTCGGCGCGGCCCGTGAGCCGGAAGAGCCTTCCGGCGACCACGGGATCGTAGAAGGGGCTCGAGGCGGTCCCGGGCGGGGCCGCGGGCGCTGCGGGGGGCGGGGGCGCCGGCAGCGGCTTGGTGAAGTCCAACTCTTCCACGATGCGGGGGAACGTGTTGCGGTGCGCGAAAAAGCAATTATAGTCCGCCATGTCCGATCGAAGCCGCGAGTCGCCCCGGAAAGGAGCGCTGCCATGGCCACCGTCACGACCGCCCGCAGGATCGCCCTCGCCTGTCCCGAGGCGGTGGAGAGCGCGCACATGGGCCACCCCGATTTCCGCGTGGGCGGGAAGATCTTCATGACGCTGTGGCCAGCGGACAAGCGCGCGGTGGTGAAGCTGCCCGTCCCCGACCAGCACGCCCTGGTGCAGATGGATCCGGAGGCCTTCTCCCTGGGCGGATGGTCGCACCAGGGCTGGACGAACGTGCACCTCGCGCGCGTGAACGCGGCGCAGCTTCGCGTGCTCGCGGACGCCGCCTGGCGAAACGTGGCCCCCCGGCGCCTTGTCGACCGGCATCCCGCACCGGAGTAGCCCACGCGCGCATCCCTTCGCAGCTCCACGACGTCCCCCGAAAGGAAACCCATGCTCCGCCACGCCGCCGCACTCCTCGCCGCACTTCTCGGTGCCTGCGCCAGCGCGCCCATGGCGCCGCCGGCCGCCGTCTCCGACCTCGCCCCGACGGGCAAGCTTCGCGCCGTCATCAATTACGGAAATCCCATCCTCGCCAGGAAGGATGCGGCCACCGGCGAGCCGGCCGGGGTTTCGGTGGACCTCGCGCGGGAGCTGGCGAAGCGCCTGGGCGTGGAGGCGGAGCTGGTGACGGTGACGTCGGCGGGGAAATCCGTGGAAACGCTCGCCGGCGGCCGCGTGGACGTGGGCTTCTTCGCCATCGATCCGGCGCGCGCGGCGACCACGGCGTACACGGGCCCCTACGTGCAGATCGAAGGCGCCTACCTGGTGAAGGGCGACTCTCCCATCCGCGCCAACGAGGAGGTCGATCGCGACGGCATCCGGGTGGCCGTGGGAAACAAGAGCGCCTACGACCTCTACCTCGCGCGCAACCTGAAGAAGGCGAAGATCGAGCGCGCGCCCACCTCGCCGGCGGTGGTGGACTACTTTCTCGCCAACAGGCTCGACGTGGCCGCGGGCGTGAAGCAGCAGCTCGAGATGGACGCGAAGCGCATCGGCGGCCTGCGGCTGCTGCCGGGGCGCTTCATGGTCATCAACCAGGCAATGGGCATGGCCAGGGGGAAGGACGCCGGCGCGAAGTACCTCACCGCGTTCGTCGAGGAGATGAAAGCCTCGGGCTTCGTCGCCGAGGCGCTCGCGCGCCACAAGATCGAGGGCGCGTCGATCGCGCCGCCCGGCGGAGCGCCGTGAGCCCGGAGCACGCCGCGCAACTCGCGGGGCTGGTGCAACGCCGAACGGCGGCGGCCCTGGGCACGCTGCACGCCGGGGCGCCCTTCGTCTCCATGGTGCCGTATGCCGTGCTGCCCGACGGCACCGCGTTCGTGGTCCACGTGAGCCGGCTGGCGGCGCACAC
>JAGRPO010000180.1 GCA_019449455.1 Betaproteobacteria bacterium
GACAAGCCGATGGATCCGCGCGACGCGCTTGCCCTCGTGGGCCTCGCGGAGCGCGCGGACCACTTCCCCGCGCAGCTCTCGGGCGGCGAGCAGCAGCGCGTGGCCATCGCGCGCGCGGTCGCCAAGCGCCCGGACGTCCTGTTGTGCGACGAACCGACGGGCGCCCTGGACGTGGAGACGGGGCGGCTCGTCCTCGAGGTGCTCGAGCGGGTCAACCGCGAGATGGGCACCATCACCGCCGTCATCACGCACAACGCCTCGATCGCGGCGATGGGCGACCGCGTGATCCGCATGTCGAGCGGGAAGATCATCGACGTCGCCGCCAACGCGACCCGCATGCCCGCCTCGGAGCTCCTCTGGTGAGGATCGGCGCCCTCGACCTGAAGATCCTGCGCGATGCCTGGCACATGCGCGGCCAGATCCTCGCCTGCGCGCTGGTGGTGGCGGGAGGCATCAGCTCCTTCGTCTCGCTCTCCTCCGTGAATCGCACGCTCGCCTCGTCGCAGGCCGCGTTCTACGAGGAGTACCGCTTCGCCGACGTCTTCGCCCACTGCATCCGCGCCCCGGAGCATGTCGCGGCGGCCCTGGGCGCGATTCCCGGGATCACGGCCCTGGAGACCCGCGTGGCCGTGCGCGTGAACCTCGACGTGCCGGGGCTTTCGGACCCGGCTCGCGGGCGGATCGTGTCGATCTCGCGCGATGCGGATGGCGGGCTCAACGCGCTGCACCTTCGCCGCGGACGCATGCCGGCGGCGGCGAGCCAGGACGAGGTGCTAGCCTCCGAGGCGTTCGCCCTGGCCAACGGGCTCGGCCCGGGAGACTCCATCCGGGGCGTGATGCACGGCAAGTACAAGACCCTCCGGGTGGTCGGCATCGCGATCTCCCCGGAGTTCATCTACGCGCTGGGTCCCGGGCAGCTCGTCCCGGACAATCGCCGTTACGGCATCCTGTGGATGGACCGCAAGGGGCTCGCGACCGCCTACGACATGGAGGGCGCGTTCAACGACGTCACGGCGCGGCTGAGCCCCGGGGCCTCGAACGAGTCCGTGCTGGGCGAGCTGGACCGGATCCTCGCGCCCTACGGCGGCGTCGGCGCCCATGATCGCGAGGACCAGCTGTCGCACCGCTTCCTGTCCGACGAGATCACGCAGAACCGGACGATGGCCCGCATCACGCCCACGATATTCCTCGCGGTCGGCGCGTTCCTTCTCTACACGATCCTCACCCGGCTCGTGCAGCTGCAGCGCTCGCAGGTGGGGCTGCTCAAGGCGTTCGGCTACTCGGGAACGGAGATCGCGCTCCACTACCTCAAGCTCGCGCTGGTGATCTCGCTCTTCGGCGCCGCGATCGGCGTGGGCACGGGCCTGCCCTTCGCGCGCTACCTGCTCGGCATCTACGCGGAGTTCTACTTCTTCCCGATGTACGGGAACGACCAGGGCCTGTCGGTCGTCTCCGCCGGCGTGGCGCTCGCCGTGGCGGCGGCGGCCCTCGGCGCCGTTCCCGCGGCCCTGCGCGCCTCGCGGCTCGCGCCGGCCGACACGATGCGCCCGGAGCCGCCGCCGCGGTTCCACGCGGGCGTGATCGAGCGCTGGGGGCTGCGCCGGGCGCTCGCCCCGTCGAGCCGCATGCTGATCCGCAACCTCGCGCGCCGGCCGCTGCGGTTCGCGGCGAACGTGAGTGGCATCGCCATCGCCGTCTCGCTCCTGGTAATGATGACGGCCATGATGGACGGCGTGGCCTACCTCATGGACTGGCAGTTCACGATGGTGCAGCGCGACGACGTGCAGGTGATGCTCATGGAGCCGCGCTCGCGCCCGGCCCTGGACTCGCTCCGGTCCATGCCGGGGGTGATGGAAGCCGAGCCCTTCAGGCTGGCGTCGGCGCGGCTGAGGAGCGGGCATCGCATGAAGCGCGGGCTCCTCTTCGGGATCGAGGAGGATCCGCAGCTGCGCCGCGTGGTGGGCGCGGACGGCAGGGCGTGGGCGATCCCGTCCGAGGGCGTCGTGCTCACGGCGATCTTCGCCAAGACCCTCGAGGTCCGCGCCGGGGACACCATCGAGGTCGAGGTGATGGAGGGCAAGCGCGCGAGGAAGGACATGCTCGTCGTGGGCGTCGTGGACGAGCCCATCGGCTTCTCCGCCTACGTCTCGCGCGCGACGGCCAACCGCCTGCTGGGCGAGGGCGACGTGCTCACGGGGGCATACCTGCAGGTGGACGCCAGCGAGCGCGATCGGGTCTTCGCGCAGCTCAAGGCCATGCCGCAGGTCGCGGGGGCGAACCTGCGCGAGGCGGCCTACTCGCAATTCAGGCAGATGATCGACCGCAGCGTCGGCATCATGATCACCATGAACCTCGTCTTCGCGTGGATCATCGCCTTCGGGCTCGTCTACAACGGCGCCCGGATCTCGCTTTCCGAGCGCGGCTACGAGCTCGCCACGCTGCGCGTGCTCGGCTTCACGCAGCGCGAGACGGCCTCGCTGCTGCTGGGCGAGCAGGCCGTGATCACCGGCGCCGGGCTGCCCGCGGGGCTTGCGCTGGGCATTGCGCTCACGCTCTACTTCATCTGGATGCTGTCGACGCAGATGTGGCGGATGCCCTTCGTGGTGACGGGCGCGAACCTCGTCGGGGCGATGGCCGCGGTGGCTTTCGCGGCGGCCGCGTCGGGCGGCGCGGTGGCGTGGCGCTTGCGGCGCCTCGATCTCGTGGCGGCCCTGAAGGCGCGCGAATGATGCGGAGCGGACGATGAACCTTTCAAGGAGAACCCTGGGATACGCGGCAGCGGCGGCGGCGCTCGTCGCCCTGCTCGCATGGTGGGCGTGGCCCGCGCCGCGGATCGTCGAGACGGCGCGCGCGGCGCGCGGCCCCGTGCAGGTGACGATCGAGGAAGACGGAGAGACGCGCGCCGTCGACCGCTTCGGCATCGCGGCCCCGGTCGCCGGGCGGCTCCTGCGCGTCGACCTTCACGACGGCGACGCCGTGAAGGCGGGCCAGGTGGTGGCCGAGATCGCGCCGCTGCCCATCTCGGCGGCCGAGCGCGACCTTCTCGAGGCGAAGCTCGAGGCCGCGCGGGCGCTTCGGCTCGAAGCCGAGGAGCGCGTGCGCCGGGCGGGGATGGATCTCGACCAGGCGGAACGCGAGCGCGTCCGCGTGGCCGATCTCGTGGCGAAGAAGTTCATGTCCGAGCAGGCGCTGGAGCAGGCCGACGTTTCCGCGAAGACGAAGCAGGCCGACGTCAGGGCCGCGCGGTCGCGCGCGGTGGCGGCCGCGGCCGACGTGGAGGCGGCGCTCGCCACGCTCTCCGCGATCCGCGCGAAGGCGCCGACCGTGCGCGTCACCTCGCCCGTGAGCGGCCGCGTCCTTCGCGTGACCGAGAAGAGCGAGCGGGTGGTGCAGCCCGGGACGGTTCTCGTCACGGTGGGCGATCCCGCCGCGCTCGAGATCATGGTCGACGTGCTGTCCAACGACGCGGTTCGCGTGAAGCCCGGCATGCGCATGCTGATCACCGGGTGGGGCGGCGCGCAGGCGGTCGAGGCCGTCGTGCGCACCGTCGAGCCGGCGGCGTTCAGGAAGATCTCGGCGCTCGGCGTCGAGGAGCAGCGCGTGAACGTCATCGCGGATTTCAAGGCCGTGCCTCCCGGCATCGGCGACGCCTACCGTGTGGACGCCCGCATCGTCGTCGCCGAGAAGGCCGACGCCCTGCGCGTGCCCGTCGGCGCGCTCTTCCGTCGCGACGGCAAGTGGACCGTCTTCCAGGTGACGGACGGCCGCCTCGCGGCCCGCGGCGTCGAGGTCGGCCTGCGCGGAACCCGCTTCGCCGAGGTCGCCGCCGGCCTCGCCGAGAACGACGAAGTCGTGCTCTATCCCGGCAACGAGCTCGCCGAGGGCGCCCGCGTTCGGGCGAGGAAGTAGCGCCGGTTCGGCGTCGCGGCGCGCTTCAGGACAGGAAACGCTTCGGGGACAGGGCGCCTGCAAGGTCGCGCGGCAGGGGGCACGGCTCGCCCTCGAGGCGGGAGGCGATGAGCTCCGCGCCGATCGGGCCCCAGAGCAGGCCGCGCGATCCCAGCCCTGTGGCGGCCCAGACGCCCGGAAGCTGCGTCGCGCCGAAGATCGGCAGCCGGTCGGGCACGGTCGCGCGGAATCCGGCCAGCCCCTCGAGGGCCATCGGATGGAGGTCGTCGGCGAACCCGGGGAGCATCTTGCCGGCGCGGGCGAGGTTCTCGCGGTGATCGGCGGCGCGAACGTCGTCGCCCGCGTCGTCATGCTGGTACGTCGCGCCGGCGACATGGCCGCCGTCGGGGAGCGGCGCGACGTAGCCGCTGCCGCTCACGATGACGTCGAGGACGCGCGCGGGCGAGGGCGGCAGGAAGGTCACCTGGCCGCGCACGCTCGAAAGCGGGAGCCGGGCTCCGGGAAGCAGGCGTTTCGCGTCGTAGGCGTTGGCCACGACGAGCGTCGGCGCTTCCGCGATGACCGAACCGTCGGCGGCGATGGCCCGCCAGTCGGCGCCCTCGCGCTCGAGGCGCGCGACCGCGCGCCCGACGTGGCGGCGCACGAGCGCGCCCGCGCGCGCGAGCAGGGCCATGGCGAGGCTTCCGGGCGAAATCCACGCTCCCGTGGGCATCCACCAGCCGGGCCCGCGAACGGGTCGGCCGGCGATCTCGCATGCCTGCGCCGCGTCCACGTAGCGCAGGAACTCCGGCGGATGCCCCTGCGCGGCGACGATGGCCGACATGCGGGCCGCTTCATCGTCGCCGTCGGCCAGCTGGAGCACGCCGCAGCGGTCCCACACCAGGTGATAGCCGTCGTGCTGCAGACCGCGGAAATGCTGAAGCGCATAAAGGTAGGACGGCCGCGAGGCCTGCGCGTTGACCGCGTCGCGGATATTGGCGATGGGGCGAACGAGACCCACCGTCGCTCCCGTGCGCTTCTCGCGCGCGTCGATGAGTTCCGTCTCCCATCCCCGGGAGGCGAGGCGC
>JAGRPO010000181.1 GCA_019449455.1 Betaproteobacteria bacterium
GATCTTCGCGCGCCTGGGCTTGAGGGTCGGCGTGAGGAGGCCGTTGTCCACCGTCCATTTTTCGGCGAGCAGCGCCACGCGCCGCACCTGGGCGTAGCCGGGGAAGGCGTGCACCTGCCGCGCGATGCGCGCGAGAACGAGCTTCTCCGCGCGTTCGCGCCCCTCGCCGAGGGGATCGGCGGGCAGCCCTTCGGCCTCGGCCACCTGCTGCCACTCGTCCATGTCGAGCGCGACCAGCGCCCCGAGGTAGGGCTTGCCTTCGCCGACGACGAGCGCCTGCTCGAGAAGGGGGTCGAGCTGGATGGCGAGTTCCATGTCCACCGGCGGCACCTTCTCGCCGTTGGCCATGACGATGATCTCCTTGATGCGCCCGGTGATGTAGAGAAGCCCGTTCTCGAGCTTCGCCTGGTCGCCGGTATCCAGCCATCCCGCGGCATCGAGCACCTGCGCGGTCGCCTCGGGGTTCCTCCAGTAGCCCAGCATCACGCTCGGGCCGCGCACGAGGAGCACGCCGTGGTCGCCGAACGCCACCTCGATCCCCGGCAGCACCGCCCCGATGGAGGCGGGGTCGTTCCTCTCCAGCCGGTTCACCGACACCACGGGGGAGGCCTCGGTGAGGCCGTAGCCCTGGCAGATCGGCAGCCCCAGCCCGATGAAGGTCTGCGCGATCTGCGGGTTGAGCGCCGCCCCCCCGCTCACCGCGATGCGAAGCCGTCCGCCGAGCCGCTCGAGGAGCTTCGCCGCGACCAGCGCCTTCAGGGCCGGCCAGAGCAGGAAGGACGGCTTCCACGGCCCGCGCCCCTGCCGCCACTCGAACAGGCTCCACCCCGTGCGGCGCGCGAAGTCGAAGAGCCGGCGCTTCGCCTCCGGGGCTTCGCGCAGCTGGCCCTGGATGGTCGCGTGCAGCCGCTCGTAGATGCGCGGCACCGACACGATCGCCGTGGGGCGCACGCTCAGGAAATCCTCGGCGAGGTGGGGAATCGAGCGGGCGAAGGCGACCTGGGAGCCGGCGACCATCGTGAGGTAGTACCCCACCGTGCGCTCGAACATGTGCGACAGCGGCAGGAAGGAAAGGAAGACGTCGTCCGTGAACACGTCGATGCCGCCCAGGCCCGACAGGACGTTCTGCAGCACGTTCTGGTGCGAGAGCATCACGCCCTTGGGGCGGCCCGTCGTGCCCGAGGTGTAGACGATGGTCGCGAGCGAGCCGCCGTCGACGGCGACCGGCGGCCCGGCGGCCGGCTGCGCGGGGAGCCACTCGTCCAGGGCCATCACGCTCGCGTCGCCGGGCGCGGCGACCGCCTCGACCGTGACGATGCGCGTCACCTCTCCCAGCTGCGCGCGGACTTCCGCGAGGCGCTCGAGGTGCTCCTCGCCCTCGACCACGAGCAGCTTCACGCCGGAATCCCCGAGGCAGTAGGCGGTGTTGTCGGGCCGGTCGTCGACGAAGAGCGGCACGACGACGAGACCCTGCGCCAGGGCGCCCTGGTCGAACCAGACCCATTCCTTGCCGTTGCGGAGCATGATCGCCACGCGGTCGCCGGACGCGAGGCCCTCGGCGGCGTAGCCGGCGCGCACGCGGCCGACCATGCGCGCGGTCTCGGACCACGTATGGGCCTTCCACGCCCGGGCGCCCTCGTCGTACTCCCGGTAGGCAGGCGCATCCGGCGACATTGCCACGCGCTTCGCGAAGGCGCCGGCGATCGAATCGTCCGCGGTCACGGGAACGTAGTGCTTGTGGCGTGCGGTCACGGACGGGTCTCGGGTCGGCGCGGAAAGCGGAAGGGACTACTACTGGTTTTCCGGCGGTGACGAATCGCCCGGTCCGATCGCTCGCTGCATCAGCACGCTGTCCACCCACCGGCCGTGCTTGAAGCCGATCGAGCGCAACGTGCCGGCGTGGAGAAAGCCTAGCGCCGAATGCAGGCCGATGGAAGCCGCGTTGGCGCTGTCGCCGATCACGGCCACGAGCTGGCGGCAGCCGATAGCCTCGCAGCGCGCGATGAGGCCCGCGAGCAGCGCCCGCCCGATGCCCCGGCCGGCGAACTCCGGATCGACGTAGACGGAGTCCTCCAGCGCGAAGCGGTAGGCCGGGCGGACGCGGTAGAGGGTCGCGTAGGCGTATCCGGCCACGCGGCCGCCCGCATCGCACGCGAGGTAGGGGAATCCCTTCGCGCGCACCGCCTCGAAGCGCTCCCGCATCTGCGCCTCGTCCGGCGGGTCCGTCTCGAAGGACGCGAGGCCCGTGCGCACGTGGTGCGCGTAGATCGCCGTGATCCGCGGCAGGTCCGCTTCGCGGGCATCGCGGACGGCGGGGCTCATGCGGCCGCCTTCGCGCGCAGCCACGCGAGGGTGTCGCGCCAGAGGTTGCCGCGGCTCTCCGGCAGGAAATACCCGAAGTGGCCGATCCGCCCGCGCCCCGCGTCCGCGGGCGCCACGTGCCGCCGCTCGACGAGGGCGTGGCGGTAGAAGCGGTGCAGCTCGTCGATGGCCGGCTTCGTGATGATGGCGTCGTCCTCGAAGGAGTAGCCCAGCACCGGGGCGGTCACCGCGTCGAACCGGCGGCGCATCCCCTCCCCTTCGCTGAGAAGGTACTCCGGGTGCGTGCCCCAGCGGCGCCACTGCCAGGCCACGCCGGCCGGCAGGTCGCCGACCATGCGCAAGCGCTTGCCGGGGAA
>JAGRPO010000030.1 GCA_019449455.1 Betaproteobacteria bacterium
GGCTCGATACCAGCACGTAGGTGCTGCGCTCGACCGGCTTCGGCACGATCCGGGTCCACCGCTCCTTGAACCACGGCCGCGCCATGGTGCTGTGCTGGACCGCGAAGAGGCCGAGCAGCGCCAGGTCGACCAGGAGCGCCTCGGGCATCGCGCCGGGCGGCGCCGAATCGATCGACTTCGGCACCAGCACGTTGCCGACGAAGCCGATGGCATAGAGAAAACTGCCCAGGAAGATCGCGTAACTGAGTATCCCGAAGGTGAACGCAGCAATGCCCATGTTCGCCCCTGCCTTTCGATTGAATGGCGCATGGTGGTCGCGCAGGGACCCGGCCGCATGAGTCCGCCGTCCCGGAACAGCGGGGAAAGCACATCCGGACCCGGGACAGGTGTCCCGGGCGGGCGACGCGAAGGCTAGGCCTGCCCGAAGCCGCCGTTGCGGGCGAGGACGATGGCCTGGGAGCGGTTGTCGACGGCCAGCTTGTCGAATATGTGGGTGATGTTGTTGCGCACCGTCTTCTCCGAGATCCCGAGCCGGGCGGCGATCTGCGCGTTGTCCAGGCCCTGCGCGATGCGCTCGAGCACCTCGGCCTCCCGCGCGGTGAGTTGCGAGAAGTTCCCGCCCCGGCGGGCGCCGGGCGGGCGCGGCACGAAGGCCTCCAGCTCGCCGAAGAACTGCCGGAACGCCGGCTCCTGGGGAAGCAGGATGTGGTTCTCGGTTTCGAGGGGCACCAGCCGCGCCCCGGGCACGAGGCCCGCCAACAGCCGCCCCTCCTCGAACGGCACGCGCCGGTCGCCGCGGGCGTGCAGGATCAGCGTGGGGCACTTCACCCGCGATGCGGATTCGCGCACGTCGATCGAGAACATGCCGCGCATGATGCGCGGCGCGCATTCCGGCGTCGCGGACATGCGCTGCAATTCGCTCATGGAATTGAGCTGCTCGAGGGTCGCGCCGGGCATGAATCCCATGGAGAAGATCTGCCGGTAGGAGGGGTCGTCGCGACCCCAGCCGACCTCGACGAGCTTCAACAGGGCCTGCAGCTCGTCCATGCGCTCGGGCGTCGGATCGCGTCTCATCGAGCCCCGGGCGTAGCCTCCGAGGATCACGAGGTGCGTGACGCGCCCGGGATGGCGGACCGCGTACTCCACCGCGATCGCGGCGCCCTGCGAGTGGCCGAGCAGCGCGAAGCGCTCGAGGCCGGCGGAATCCACGACCGCCTCCAGGTCGCGCACCCAGGCCTCGAAGGAGAAATCCGCCACGTCGCGATCGGAGAGCCCGCAGCCGCGTTCGTCCATGCGCAGCAGCCTGTGCGCGCGCGAGAGCGATTCGATCCACGGCTTCCAGATCGGGCTTTGCCACTCGTACTCGAGATGGGTCAGCCAGTGCGGCGCCCTGACGAGCGGCGGGCCCTCGCCCGTCGTCGCATGGGCGAGCCGCGTTCCGTCGAAGCTCTGGCAGAAGCGAATCTGCTGGTTCATGGGACGCACTCCGCCGGCTCGTTGTGCTCGCGGCCGGCCGTCACCCGGGCAGGCCTCCCGATGCGCGCCAATTCTGGCACATTGAGAAGACGTCATGAGCCGGGGAGGGGAGATGCGCGAACCTGAAGGAACGACACCGGGGCAGGCCGGCGACGTACCCCAATTCTGGTCCCGGTCCGTCGACGACGCGGGGCGCACGGTTCTCACTTACGCGGTGCGCGGCGGCAGGGCGGGCGTGGCGCTCGGCACGCTGGGGGCGGCGTGCCTTTTCGGGGGCGCCTGGGGCGCCTGGTGGATGCTTGCCGGTGGCGATGCAACGGTCGCCGGACTGGTCTTCACCATTGCTGTGCCCGGCGGCCTCATCGCCTTCGGCCTCCATTGCCTCGATACCGCGTTATGGGCGCGCCGCGAATACGCCATGAACAGCCTCGGACTCGTCGCCCGGCGCCAATCGCTGCGCGGCAGCGGGACGGTCGCGGAGATCCCGCGCGCGGCGGTGACCGAGGTGGCGCAACGCTATAGCCCGCCGGGCCCCTCCAGCCCGAGCGCGTCCCCGGGCACCTGGACCACGTTCCTGGCCTGGAAGGGCAAGGACGGGCGAGCGCAGGAGCTCGCGCTGGACGGCATGCATTCGCCCGATGAAGCGCGCTGGCTCGGCCCCCTGCTGGCGAAATGGTCCGGCGCGCCGCTCAAGCGAAGCCATGGCGCGGAATTCGAAGAGGCCGACCCGGACGAGCTGCCCGGGCTGGACGGGTAGCGTGCCGGCGGCGCTCCCCGCGGACCGCTAGTAGGTCGTGGCCTTGCGCGGGATGCGGCTGCCGGTGACGACTTCCGCGTCCTTCGCCCCCTTGGACGCAGTGGCGGTTTGCGGTTCGCTGGCGCAGCCGGACAAATTCAGCGCGCCGATGGCGATGGCCACGGCGATGGCGAGAAACTTTTTCATATCGGTCCTATCGAGGTGTTCGCGAGCCCACCGCGACGGGATTCCATGCCGTGGGAGTCTGTGCGATTCTGCCACGACGCCCCCGGCGGCCACGTTACGGAGAATTGCATTGACCGGAATCCCGCACGCCATTGCCATTGCCATCGGCCTCGCCGCCACCGCCGCGTGGGCCGAGGTCCGCGTGGAGCGCTCGACCGTCAAGTCCGGCGCGATCGACGTGCCCATCGAGGTGGCCGTTCCCGACGGCAAGGGTCCCTTTCCGGCCGTCCTCTACGTCCACGCGCGGCGCGGCTTCGAGGACCCGGACCGCGACCACATCCGCACGCTCGCGGGGCAGGGCTTCCTCGTCGTCGCGCCCGACTGGCAGAGCGGGCGTTTCATCGAGCGCTGGCCGAAGAGCCACGATCCGGAAACGGAAGGGGACGTGGAAGCCGCGCTCGATGCGCTGCTCGCGCGACCCGAGGCGTGCAAGGGGCCGGCGGGAATCGTGGGCTACTCGCGCGGCGGCTACTACGCGATCCGCCTCGCGGCCAGGCGCCCGGGGGACGTCGCCGCCATCGCCACCTACGCCGGCCACATGCAGAACCCCAATGCGAACGAGCCCGACCAGCTCTTCGGCGTCGCGCCCGAGATCCTGAGGATCACGGCGCCGACGCTCTTCCTCGTCGGCGACCAGGACTACGAGCTGCGCCGCATGAACATCGGACGGGCCTTCTACGCGCTGCACGAGCGCGGCGTGCCGGTCGAGCTGCAGGCCTACCCCATGGCCCGGCGCGCCTTCGACTTCCGCGCCGATCCCACGCCCGAGGAGAGAATCGCCGCCGGCCACGCGCGCGAGCGGGTGCGGGCTTGGCTCGCCCGCTGGGTCTGCCGCCCGCTGGGCCGTTGACGCGAGTCAAGCGCCCCCGCGCGACGGGTAGCAGAATGGCGCAAGGAGCTACCGGGCCATGCCCGACAACTACGCCATCTCGCTGTCCTTCCTGACGAGCCTCGCCGTCGGCCTGATGATCGGGCTCGAGCGCGAACGCCACAAGGACGCGAAGGCCGGCGTCCGCACTTTCGCGCTGATCGCGATGCTGGGGACGATCTGCGCCATGCTGGGGGAGAAGACCGGCTCGGAATGGATCCTGGTGGCGGGCTTCCTCGTGAGCGCGTACGGGATTCTCGCCGCCTACCAGGCCGACCCCAGGGCTTCGCCAGACGCCGGCACCACCACGGTCATGGCGGCGGCGCTCACCTACAGCCTCGGGGCCGCGCAATGGCACGGCTACTCCGGGATCGTGGTCTCGGTGGCCATCGTGGCCACGGCGCTCCTGCACTACAAGTCGCAGCTCGAGGGCTTCTCGGTGAAGCTCACGGGAACCGACATGGCGAGCCTGCTGCAGTTCGCCGTGCTCTCGCTCGTGATCCTGCCCGTGGTGCCGAACAAGGGCTTCGGCCCCTATGGCGCGCTGAACCCCTACCACCTGTGGATGATGGTGGTGCTCATCTCGGCGGTGAGCCTCGCCGGCTACGTCGCGTGGCGGCTGCTGGGCGGCAAGGGCCCGGTGCTGCTGCTGGGCGCGTTGGGCGGGCTCGTGTCGAGCACCGCCACGACCCTCGTGTATTCGCGCGGCGCGCGCGGCAAGCCCGAGCTGGAGGGAACGGCGGCCACGGTGATCCTGCTCGCGAACCTCGTCGTGCTGCTGCGGCTCTCGGTGCTCGCGGTGGCCGTCGAGCCGCGCATCCTGCCGACAATGCTGCCGGTGATGGCCGCGGGCGTCGTGGCCGCGCTGCCCGTCGCGTGGACGATGTGGCGGCGCCATTCGGCGGGACAGGCCATGGAGAATCCCGAACTCACCAACCCGACGGATTTGCCGGTGGCGCTCGGCTTCGGCGTCGCCTATGCCGTGATCCTGGTCGCGGCCGCGTGGCTCAACGACATCGCGGGCGTCGCGGGGGTCTATGCCGTGGCCCTGGTCTCTGGCCTGACGGACGTCGACGCGATCTCGCTCTCGTCCCTGCGCCTGTTCAGCGAGGCGCACGTCACCGCGCAGGGCGCGGTGATGGCCATCGTCGTGGCGCTGTGCTCCAACATCGTGGTGAAGGCGACGATCGTCTTCGTGGCCGGCGGCACCGCCTTGGGCAAGCGCTGCATCGCCGGGTTCGGCGCGATGGCCGCGGGGCTGCTCGCCGTCGCGGCCCTCATGCCCTCCTAGCCGGCCGCGGCGAGGCTAGCCGCGCACCTTCGCGTAGAGGCGCACGAGTGCCAGCTGCACGGCCTCGGAGTTGCGGCGCAGGTCGCCCTTGAGCGCCTGTTCGGCCGCGTCCTTGGCCCCCTTCTGCGCGTCCTTCAGGATCGCGCCGGCGCAAGCGTGGAACCGGGCATGGGCGTCGCGCAAGGTGGCGTACTCCTCCATCCAGCCGTAGCCCTGCCTCGCTTCCCCGAAAATCCACTTGCCGAGCGCGCAGTTGCGGTCCGAAGCCACGGCGGCGACCTCGAGGGTCTCGTCGGACTCGCCGGCGATCTGCGCCTGCAGCCGCGTCTTCCAGGCCATGTGCGCGTCGATCGCGCCCTTCATGTCGAGGGAGCCGAGTTGCTTCTCGTCGTCCTTGAACTCGATGGGAGCCTGCGGCTCCCCGGCGACGGCGCGCTTCAGCCATGAAAGGATGCTCATCGGTCTTCTCCCAGTCCTCGTCGAATCGTCGTTCGGGGCGGCCGCTTCACCGACGGTCTCCCGCGAGTGACACGGTCGATTGTCCGCGCCGCGGCCGCTCCTGGATTGTGGGAGGTCAACAACCTCCTCCCGAAATGCCCCGAAAGGGCTACGCGGGGCGGCTCAGCCCTCGAGGCGCTGCTGGAAGACGAGCCCCGCGTGCTCGCGCAGCGCGTGGAAGCGGATCTTCGGCCACAGCTCCTGGGTGACCGTGAGCTCCGCGGTGGCGGTGGCGAGGAAGGTGGGCGCGTCGACGGCGTCGTAGGCGACGCGGTGCCCGTTGGCCTCGATGAAGCGGTCGAGCTCCTTGCGGTCGTCGGCCGTCACCCAGCGCGCGAGGCGGAACTTCGACGGCGCCATGCGCGCGGGCACGCTGTACTCGTGCTGGAGGCGGTGCGCCACGACCTCGAACTGCAACTGCCCGACGGCGCCCAGCAGCAGCGTCCCGCCGTGGTGCGGGCGAAAGACCTGGATCGCGCCTTCCTCGCCCAGCTGCGCGAGGCCGAGCTTGAGCTGCTTGCTCTTCATGGGGTCGGTGATCTCGACCTGCTGGAAGATCTCCGGCGCGAAGAAGGGAAGCCCGGTGAACTGCAGGTCCTCGCCCTCCGTGAGCGTGTCTCCCAGCTGGAGCGTGCCGTGGTTGGGGATGCCGATGATGTCGCCGGGGAAGGCGAATTCCAGCAGCTCGCGGCGCTGCGACAGGAACGACACGACGCTGCCGGGGCGGATCACCTTGGCGTTGCGGGCGACGGTGAGGCGCATGCCGCGCTCGAACTGCCCCGAGCACACGCGCACGAAGGCGATGCGGTCGCGGTGCGCGGGGTCCATGTTGGCCTGGATCTTGAAGACGACGCCGCTGAACTTGCCCTCCGCGGGGTCCACCACGCGCTGGATGGCGGCGCGGGGGCTCGGCGGGGGCGCGAGGTCCGCCAGCGCGTCGAGCACCTCGTGCACGCCGAAGTTGTTGATGGCCGAGCCGAAGAAGACGGGCGTCTGCTTTCCGGCGAGGAAGGCCGCGCGGTCGAACTCCGGGGAGGCGCCCTGCACGAGCTCGATCTCGTTCCGCGCCTGGACGAGCTCGGATCCGAAGCGCTCGGCGATGGCCGGATCGGCGATGTCGGCGACCAGCTCGTCGCTCTCGCCCGCCAGGCGGTCAGCGCCGGGCCGGAAGACGCGCATGCGGGCGTTGCGCAGGTCGTAGACGCCGTGGAAGCTCTTTCCCATGCCCACGGGCCAGGTGAAGGGCACGGCCGCCATGCCCAGCGTGCGCTCGATCTCGTCGACGAGGTCCAGCGGGTCGCGGACCTCGCGGTCCATCTTGTTGATGAAGGTGAGGATGGGGGTGTTCCTCGCGCGGCAGACCTGCAGCAGGCGAAGCGTCTGCGCCTCCACGCCGTTGGCCGCGTCGATCACCATGAGCGCGGCGTCCACCGCCGTGAGCACGCGGTAGGTGTCCTCGGAGAAATCCTGGTGGCCCGGGGTGTCGAGCAGGTTCACCACGCAGTCGCGGTACTCGATCTGCATCACCGAGCTCGCCACCGAGATGCCGCGCTGCTTCTCGATCTCCATCCAGTCGGACGTCGCGTGGCGCGAGGCCTTGCGCGCCTTCACGCTGCCGGCGATCTGGATCGCGCCCGCGAAGAGCAGGAGCTTTTCGGTGAGCGTGGTCTTGCCGGCGTCGGGGTGCGAGATGATCGCGAACGTGCGGCGGCGGGCGACTTCGTGGGCGATCGTCATTCGTCTGGGGGGCTTCGCGCGGGATTCGGGCGTGGTGCTTGCTGCGGGGCACCATTTTCTCACACTCGGAACCGGCGGCCCGCGGCCGGCCCGATCGCCTGCGCCCTCAGCCGGCCGGGAAGCGCAAGGTGGCTTCGAGGCCCCGGCCCGCCGGCCCGTCGCCGAGCGCGAGCGGCTCGCCGTGCAGGTCGGCGATGCGCGCCACGATGGAAAGCCCCAGCCCGCTGCCGCCTTCGGCCGAGCCTTCGAGCCGCGTGAAGCGCCGCAGGACCTCGTCGCGCTTTCCGACAGGAATTCCGGGGCCGTCGTCGCGCACGCGGGCGACGGCGCGGCCGCCTTCGCGCGCGACCCGCACGGTCACGGCCGTATCCGGCGGCGAGTAGCGGATGGCGTTGTCGACGAGGTTGCCCAGGGCGATGGCCGCGAGCCCCGCGTGGCCGGCGGCCATCGTGCCGGGCTCGCCCTCGAGGGAGAGCTCGACGCGCCTCGCGTGCGCCTGCGCTTCGTGCACCCCGATCGCCTCGGCCGCGACGCGGTGCAAGTCGAAGGGCTGCGCCACCTCCTGCCACGCGTTGTGCTCCAGGCGCGCGAGCGTGAGGAGCTGCTCGACCACGCGGGTGGCGCGGTCGCCCGCGGCCAGCGCGCCCGCCACGGCGTGCTCGCGTTCGGCGGCGCCGGTCGCGCCCTGCGCCACCTGCAGCTGGGCGCGCAGCGCGGCGAGCGGCGTGCGCAGCTCGTGCGCCGCGTCGCTGGTGAAGCGGCGCTCCCCGTCGAGGGAGGACTGGACGCGCGCGAGGAGCGCGTTCAGGCGGGCCACGAGCGGCGCGATCTCGGAGGGCACCTCCCCTTCGAGGGGCGCCAGGTACTTCGGGTCGCGGCGCGAGATCTCGTCGGTCACGCGCGCGAGCGGCGCGAACGCGCGGCCCACCGCGAACCACACGAGCAGGGCGAGGAGCGGCAGCGCCACCCCGAGGGGCCAGGCGAGCGCGGCCGTGATCTCGACGATGACGTCGCGCCGCTCCTCGATGGCGTCGCGCACCTGCACGAGGTAGCCGCGCTTCGCGTCCCACAGGCTGAACACGCGCCAGTCGTGGCCGTCGATCGAGACGGTGGTGTAGCCGGAATCGTGCGGCGAGAAGCGGGTGTCGGGCGAGTCGGCCGAATGCAGCATGAGCTTCGTGCCGCGCTCCCACACCTGGAAGGACAGGCGCTTGGCGTACTTGTGCAGCGTGGGGGCGTGCTCCGTGTCGATCTCGTCCACGTCGTCGCCCAGCCGCAGCGCGAGCAGCGAAGCCTTCTGCGCGAGCTGCGCGTCGAAGATCTCCTCCACCTCGTGGTCGGCCTTGATCACGGTGGCCACGGCGGCCGCGATCCACACCAGCGCGAGCCCCGCCACCAGGATCGCGATGAGGCGGCCGCGGACGCTGCCGCGCACGGCGCTCACGCGAGGTCCCTGGGCATCACGTAGCCCACGCCGCGCAGGGTGCGCACCACGCCCGGGAAGATCTTCTTGCGCAGGTGGTGCAGGTGCACTTCCATCGCGTTCGACTCGATCTCCTCGCCCCAGCCGTAGAGCTTGTCCTCCAGCTCGCCGCGGGTCATCACCTTCCCGGGGTTGAGCATGAAGGCGTGCAGGAGGGAGAACTCCTTGCGCGAAAGCGCCATCGCCTCGCCCCGCCAGGTGACTTCGTGCGTGGCCGGATCGAGGGAGAGCGCCCCGACCGCGATCGCCGCCGCGGCGCTGCCGCCGGCCCGGCGCGTGAGCGCCCGAAGGCGCGCGGCGAGCTCGCCGAGGTCGAACGGCTTCACGAGGTAGTCGTCCGCGCCCGCGTCGAGTCCGGCGATGCGGTCCTCGACGGTGTCGCGCGCGGTGAGGATGAGGACGGGCACCGGGTCCTTGCGCCCGCGAAGCCGCGCGAGCACCTCGAGCCCCGAGCGCCGCGGCAGGCCGATGTCGAGCACCACGGCCGCGTGCGTGCCCGTTTCGAGCGCGAGGTCGGCCGCGGCTCCGTCGCGCACCCAGTCCGCGACGAAGCCCTTCTGCTTCAGGCCCGCCTGGATCGCATCCCCAAGCAGGGCGTCGTCCTCGACCACCAGCACCCTCACCGCATGCCCCTCCTCCGGATGGACAGTCTAGGGCCTGCCGGCCGGGTCCTTCTTGCGCCCGGTCAGCATCGCGTGAACCAGGTTCTCGCGGTGCAGCCAGCTTGCCACGGCCACGCCCGCGAGGTGCACGCCCACGACCGCGAGCAGGGCGCCCGCGAGGAACTCGTGCGTCTCCTCCAGCCATTCGCCGCCCGGGCCGTCGTACAGGGCCCATCCGGACAGGCCGGCCAGCGCGGCAAGCCCCAGGAGCAGCACGACGGCAACGGCGCCGGCCGGGTTGTGGCCGAGGTGGTGCTCGGGATCGCCCGCGAGGAGCGAGCGCAGGTAGCGCGCGATCGCTGCCGGCCCGCGCACGAAACTCGAGAATCGCGCGTGCCGGGGGCCGACCACGCCCCAGAGCAGGCGGAAGGCGACGAGGCCCAGCATCGTGTAGCCGAGCATCACGTGGACGTCGCGATAGCGCTCGCTCTCCGCCGTGATCCAGGCGCCGGCGAAGCAGAGCGCGAAGGACCAGTGGAAGGCGCGCACGGCGATGTCCCAGACCTTCACGGTGCGCGGCGCCGGGGAACCCGCGGCCTGGTCGTGCAGGATCGAGCTCATCGGAACCACCCCCCGGGGACGCGGATCCCGCGCTCGGAGTAGTCGCCGGTGTCCGCGGCCTTATGGCAGGCGCCGCAGTTGGCGAAGGACTTCACGTCGGGGCGGCGAAGCACCTCCGCCGGCACTTCCTTGCGGTGCTCCTTGAGGAACCGGGGCGTCTCCGAGATGCGCAGCGCGGGCCGGCCGTTCACCGAGGTGTCGCGGCGCCCGGCGTTGGACTCGAGGAAGGCGAGGATGCCCGCGCGCGCCGCGGGGTCCAGGCTCGCGTCGGTGCCGAAGTGCTTGTCGAGGCCGCCCATGACGGCGCGCCACGAGGCGGCGTCGAGGAGGGCGGGCGGGTAGGGCAGGTGGCAGGAGGTGCCGCATTCCTGGCGGTAGGCGGGGTGGTCCACGCGGTAGGCGTGGTCCCCGGCATGGGCCGAGAAGGCGTGCGCGGTGGTGGCCGCGGCGATCACGTACATCGCGGCGAGCCGGAAGGCATTGCGAGCCGGGTTCATGGCGTTCTCCTATTTCGCGGCCAGCAGCCAGGCCAGGATGTCGGCCTTTTCCTGCGCGGAGCAGGGGCGGCCGGCGACGTCGTTGCAATTGCGGCGGAACCACTTCTCGACCTTGGCGGCGCTGGTGAAGCGCTCCGCGTTGGCCGCCGGGGCGAGGGCGGTGATGGGCTTTCCGGTGGCCGCGTGCTTGCCGGCGGCCGCCGGATTCTGCGTGTGGCAGGAGGCGCAGCTCCACTCGCGGCCGTGCAGGGCCGTGAAGAAGGCGCGTCCCCGGTCGGCGGAGGGCGCGGCGAAAGCGGGGTTCTCCGCCTTGGCTTCGCGCGCGAAGGCGTCCCGGAACTGCGCCGGGGTCTCGGCGGGCGCCGGCAACGCGGAGGCGGCGGCGAGAATGGCGATGAGGATGGCGGTAAGGCGCACGGCGATCTCCTGATGGGCGATGGCGATGCGTGCATCCTGCGCACCGGGACTTAACGCAGCCTTAATGGCCGCCGCAGAGGGGGGCGGGGCCCGGCTGGAGTATCCTTTGTCCCCTTCGACCGAGACGCCCATGCCGGCCGCCATGGAATCACGCCCCGCCTCGTCCGCCACTGCCACCGGCCCGCGCCCGCGGGTGCTCCTCGTCGAGGACAACGCGCGCCTCGCTGCCTCCATCCGCGACTACCTCCAGAAGCACCAGGTGGAGGTGCACGTGGAGGGCGACGGGCTCGCGGCCGCCGCCCGCATCGAGCGCCTGCGCCCGGACCTCGTGATCCTGGACCTCATGCTCCCCGGCAAGGACGGCCTCTCGATCTGCCGGGAGCTGCGCCGCACCGACCGAACGCCGGTCCTCATGCTCACCGCCAAGGGCGAGGACATCGACCAGGTGCTGGGGCTCGAGATGGGCGCGGACGACTACGTGGTGAAGCCCGTCGAGCCGCGGGTGCTGCTGGCGCGCATCGAGGCGATCCTGCGCCGGGCCCGCCCCGTGCCGGGCTCTCCCGCGGACGCGAGGCTCGTGGCCGGGTGCCTGGAGATCGACGCCGGGCGCCGCAGCGCCGCCATCGCGGGCCGCCCGATCGAGCTCACCACGGGCGACTTCGACATCCTGTGGCTCCTCACCTCGCGGCAGGGCACGGTGGTCACGCGCGACGAGATCCTGCGCGTGGTCCGCGGCATCGACTACGACGGGCTCGACCGCTCGATCGACGCGCGCATCTGCCGGTTGCGCCGCAAGCTGCACGAGGCGGGAGGGGCGGAGTCGATGATCAAGACGGTCCGGCTGCGCGGGTACCTGTTCGCGGGCGACGCGCAGGGCGGGCGGTAACGGCCGGCGTCGCGGAGCCGGGTGCGGACATGCTGAGACTCTTCCTGCGCCTCTACGTCTTCCTGATGCTGCCGGCGACGGCCGCGTTCGTGGGGTTCATGTACCTCACGGACCAGGTGATGGCGCAGGTGCACGCGGAGACGCAGAGGAAGCGCGCGGGGCCGGCGTTCGACCGCGCCGAGGCGATCATCGGGGCGAAGGAGTCGCCGGACTGGCAGGCGAGGCTCAGGGAGATCGAGGCCACCTTCCGCATCGAGCACCGGGTGCTGCCGCTCGCGCAGGTGGCCGGCGACTGGTTCATTTCGCCCTCGGAGAAGGAGCGTCTCCTCGCCGGCGGGATCGCCTTTCGCGACCGCCCCGGCGGCGGGCAGGTCTACCTGAGACAGCTCGCCGGCGGCAGCGAGGTGCTGTGGATCGAGTGGGTGGGGCTCTACGAGTACCTCGCGCTCTACTACACGATCATCGTGGCGCTGGTGACGCTGGGCCTCGCGCTCATCCTGCTGCGCTGGGTGAAGCCGCTCTACCGCGACCTCGAGAATCTCACCTCGGCCGCCGCGCGCGTGGGCGACGGCGACCTGGGAGCGCGCGCGGCCGTGGGCAAGGCCTCCCTCGTCGAGCCCATCGCCGGGGCCTTCAACGCGATGACCGAGCGCGTCGAGCGCCTGCTGGAGTCGCACCGCGACCTGGAGCAGGGGGTGGCGCACGAGCTGCGAACGCCGCTCGCGCAGCTCAAGTTCGACCTCGAGCTGGCGCGGGAATCGGAGGACGCGGCCGAGCGCGAGGCGCGCTTCGAGGCGATGGGGCGCGACGTCGCGGACCTCGACGACCTGGTGAACGAGCTGCTGCTGCTCGCCAACCTGCGCCAGGCGCCGCCCTATTCGCCGCGCGAGGTTCCCGCGCGCGTGCTGGTGGAGGACGTGATCCGCCGCGCGAAGGACGAGATGCGCGCCGCCGGCCGCGAGGTGACCATCGAGGCGCCGGCGCAGATGCCCGAGACGTTCACCTGCGACGGCAAGTACCTCGCGCGCGCGCTGGTGAACGTGGTGCGCAACGCGGCGCGGCACGCCCGGGCGCGCGTGGCGATGTCGGTGGAGCGCGAGGGCGGGCGCACGGTCGTGCACGTGGACGACGACGGGCCGGGCATCGCGCCGGAGGACCGCGAGCGCGTCTTCGAGCCGTTCATCCGCGCCGAGCCGGGACGCGAGCGCGAGACGGGCGGCGTGGGCCTGGGGCTCGCCATCGTGAAGAGCGTCGCCGAGTGGCACGGCGGGGGCGCGCTCATCGGCACCTCGCCGCTGGGCGGGGCGCGGGTCTCTATTTCCTGGTGACGCGCGGCTTCGCCGCGGCGGGCTTCTTCAGCACCGGCTTCTTCAGCACGGGCTTCTTCACCGCGGGCTTCTTCACCGCGGGCTTCCTCGCGACGGGCTTGGCCTTGCGCGGCAGCTTCGATCCCGGCTTGCGCGCCGCCGATCCCCTCGCCGGCTTGAGCGCGGAATGCTTCGCCAGCCACTGCTCGAACTCCCTGGCCGGCAGCGGGTGGCAGGCGAGGTAGCCCTGGAAGGCCGCGCATCCCTGCTCGCGCAGGAACTCGAGCTGCGACGGGCGCTCGACGCCCTCGGCCACCACCTCCAGCCCCAGGCCGCGCGCGAGACCGGTGACGGCCGCGACGATGGCCGCCCCCCCGCTTTCCGCGGCGCGGCGGCTTCCGCCGTTGATGTCGGCCACGAACGACTTGTCGATCTTGAGCGTGTCCACCGGCAGGTGGCGCAGGTGCGACAGGCTCGAGAAGCCGGTGCCGAAATCGTCGATCGCGATGCGAAAGCCCATGCGCCGCAGCTTGCGCAGGGTGAGGCTCACGCCCTCGACGTCCTTCACCATGCTGGTCTCGGTGATCTCCAGCGTGAGCCAGGAGGGCGAGCACCCCAGCTTCGAGAGGGCCGCCTCGAACTCCGACGCGATCGTGGAATCGCGCAGCTGGCTCGCCGACAGGTTCACGCACACCGTGAACGGGCCCAGGCCCGCCTTGTTCCACGCGGCCGCCTGGCGCGCGGCGGCCTCGAAGACCCAGTGGCCGAGGTCGCGCATGATGCCCGCCTCCTCCGCCACCGGGATGAAGACGGGAGGAAGCACGATGCCGCGCCCCGGGTCGTTCCAGCGCACGAGCGCCTCCACGTGCGCGACGTGCCCCGTCACGACGTCGAGGATCGGCTGGAAGTAGAGCTCGAGCTCGTGCTGGCGGACGGCGCGCCGCAGCGCCGCCTCCAGGCCCAGGCGCTGGTCGCGGCGCAGCGCGAGCGACTGCGAGAAGGCGCGGTAGCTGTTGCGGCCCAGCTCCTTCGCGTGATACATCGCGGCGTCGGCGTTCTTGAGCAGCGTCTCGGGGTCGGCCCCGTCGTCCGGGTAGACGGCGTAGCCGAGGCTGGCGCTCACGTGCACCTCGTGGCCCTCGATGGGGAACGGCCGCGCCACGTCGTCCAGGATCTTCTGCGCCACGCGGTCCGGGCCGCTGTCGCCCTCCAGGTTCTCGAGGATGATCACGAACTCGTCGCCGGAGAGGCGGACGAGGAGGTCGCTCTGGCGCAGCGTGCCGCGGATGCGCCGCGCCAGGTTCTTCAGGAGCTCGTCGCCCACGCGGTGGCCCAGCGTGTCGTTCACGTCCTTGAAGTGGTCGAGGTCCACGAACAGCACCGCCACGCCGTGGCCCGAGCGCTGCGCCCGGGAGAGCGCCGAGGCGAGGCGGTCGGTGAGGAGGACCCGGTTCGGCAGGCCCGTGAGGCCGTCGTGGGTGGCCATGAACTGCAGCCGCTCCTCGGCCTGGATGCGCGACGAGACGTCCTGGGCGAGCGACAGGATCGACACCAGGTGGCCCTCGGCGTCGCGCAGGGCCGAGTTGTGCCACTCGACCCAGACCACGGAGCCGTCCTTGCGGTAGTTGCGGTTGAGTATCGTGGCCTGCGACCCGGGGCCCGTCACGAGGCGCCCCACCATTTCGTCGACGGATTGCGCGTCGTCCTCGTACGTGAGGCGCCAGCCCTCGATCGAGCGGCCCAGGACCTCGTCCGCGCTCCAGCCGAAGATGGCCTGGGCGCTGCCGGACCACCGGATGACCCTGAGCGACGGGTCCCACTCGATCACGGCGAGCGGCGTGTTGTCGAAGTGGGCCGAGAGGATCGTGTTGGCGCGCCGGAGCGCCTCTTCCACGGCCTTCTGCTCGTGGATGTCGCTGGTGGTGGCGTAGTAGCCGATCACCTTCCCGGCGGCGTCCTGGCGCGGGGTGTAGCGCACGACCATCCAGCGCGAGCGCCCGTCGGCGAACGAGATCGGCCGCTCCAGGCTCACGACCTCGCCCGCGAAGACGCGCCGCAGGACGGGCTGGAGGAGGTCGTGCCGCTCCGCGCCGAGCACCTCGGACACGGTGCGGCCGATGACCTCGCCGCCCGGCTTGCCGACGTAGAACAGGAACGCGTCGTTCGCGTAGCGATAGCGCTGCTCCGCGTCCACGTAGACCATGGGCGTCGGGATCGAGTCGATCACCTGGCGAAGCTCGCGCTCCTTTTCCTCGAGGGACGCCTGCGCCGTCATGAGGTCGTGGATGTCGTTGGACACCACGTAGAACCCCTGCACGCGGCCGGCGGCATCCTTGCGCGGGGTGAGCTTCACGCGCATCCAGCGCCGGCCCTCCCCCGGGCCGGCCGCGATGGCGCGCTCGTAGGTCACCGCCTCGCCGCGCCCGACGCGCTCGAAATACGGCGCGAGCATGCGCATCTCCTCGGGCCCGTAGACGTCCTTCGGGAACTTGCCGAGGAGGAACTCGCGCTTGAACCCGCGCGTGGCGAGGAACACGTTGTTCACGAAGGTGCAGCCGCGCTCGAGGTCGATGTAGACGATCGCCTCCGGGATGTTCTCGGCGAAGAAGCGCAGCTCCTCCTCGCGGGCGCGGATCTGCTCCTGCGCGTCCTTGAGCTCCTGCACGTCGTGGCCCACGACGTACATGCCCCGCACCTTGCCGTCGGGACCGATGTCGGGAACGGAACGGCCGAGGATCCAGCGCCGCTCGCCCGACGGCAGCGTCATCCGGCGCTCGTAGACGGCAGTCTCCCCGGCCATCACCTTGTCCACCATGGGCGCGAGCTCGTCGAAGGCCTCCCTGCCGAGGACCTCGGCCGAGGTGCGCCCGACGATGTCCTCGCGCCTCATGCCGCGCACCTCGGCGAAGGTGCGGTTCACGAACAGGTAGCGGCGCTGCGTGTCCAGGTACGCGACCGACACCGGGATGTTGTCGGTGTAGAGGCGGATCTTCGCCTCCTGCTCGGCCACGCGCTCCTGGGCGAGCTTCACGTCGTGGATGTCGGTGCCGACGATGTAATAGCCGGCGTACCCGCCGCCCTCGGCGATGTGCGGATCGAGGCGCACGAGGAACCAGCGCTTCTGCCCGCCGGGCGGGCCGACGAGGCGCTCGTAGGAGCAGGCTTCCCCGCGCTGCAGGCGCTCGACGAAGGGCGTGTGGTACTTGCCGGCGGCTTCCTCGCCGAGCACCTCGGGCACGGTGTGGCCGATGATCTCGGCGGCGGACTGCCCCCGGATGCGCTCGAAGGTCTTGTTCACGAACTGGTAGCGCCCGTCCGGCCCCACGAACGCGATGGCCTCGGGGATGTTCTCCGCGTAGAAGCGAAGCTGCTGCTCCTGGCGCAGCAGGGCGTCGCGAAGACGCCTGTCGTCGTCGATGTCGATCACCACCGAGAAGACGCCGCGGACCTCCCCGGCCACCCTGTCCGGAATGAGGTTCACGCGGATCCAGCGCAGCGAGCCGTCGGGCCCGGCGCCCTGGCGCTCGTAGACGACCTTCTCGCCCGCCAGCACCCTCGCCAGGGGCTCGCGCACCCGCTCGACGATCTCGGGCGGATACACCTCCTCGACCGACTTGCCGACGACGTTCCCGATGGTGATCCCGGGCAGCCAGTCCAGGCCGGGCGTGTTGGTGAAGCGGAACCGGCGGTCCGCCCCGATGTACGCCATGGGGACGCCGACGTTCTCGGTGATGAGCTGCAGCTCGCGCGTGCGCTCGAGGAGCGACTCCTGGAGGCGGTGGTCCTCCTCGATGTCCATCAGCACGACGATCGCGCCGCGCACCTTCCCGGACTCGTCCTTGTCCGGGATCATGTGGCCGCGGATCCGGCGCGTCTCCCGGCCGGGCCACAGGGCGGCGCGCTCGTAGGTGACCGATTCCCCGGTGAACGCGCGCTGGAGCATCGGCCAGGTCTTCGCGGCGATCCCGGCGGGGGTGAGCTCCGCGAACGAGCGGCCGATCATGCGCTCCGGCGCCAGGCCGGCCCACGCGGCGCTGTGCGCGTTGGCGAAGCGCACGATCCCGTCGCGGTCGATGTAGGTGACGGGGAAGCCGATGGTGTCGGTGATGAGGGTGAGCTGGCGCTCGCGCGCGGCGATCGCGGCCTCGGCGTCCTTGAGGTGCTGGATGTCCAGGAGCATGACCATCACGCCGAGGACGGCGCCGTCGCGCCGCACCGGGATGTAATGGGCACGCACCCAGCGGCCGGCGTTGGGGCCGTCGCGGGTTTCGCGGTCGTAGGTCAGCGAGTCGCCTTCGAGCGCGCGGGCGAGGGCCTTGCGGCGGTCGTCGGTGGGCGGCCTCTGGAAGACTTCGGTGGTCGTGCGGCCCAGGACCTGCTCCGCCGTGCGGCCGAAGAAGGCCGGATAGACGGGATTGACGTACCGGAAGCGCAGCCCGTGGTCGATCGCGCAGCACGGCAGGCCCAGGAGGTCCAGCCCCGGCCGCAATTCGGCCAGCACGCGCTCGAGCGCATCCGGGGTGCCGGTCGTGGAAGAGGACATCGAAAGCCTTGTTGTTTCGGCGAGTTTACGTCGAGGGCTGCATTGTCCCAAGCCCGGGCGTTAAACTGCCGTTAGCGGGTTCACATTCGCCCCGGGCATGGGCCGATGAACGGCGCGGCCGCCCCTACGAACGGCATGCCGGACGCGCAATGTTGCACCTGTAACGCGGCACCCCCCCTCCAAGCTGACCCGACATGAACCTCCATCGACTCCTGCTAGAACGCGAGGCCGCCTCGCGCCCCGTCCGCGTCGTGCTCATCGGCGCCGGCAAGTTCGGCTCCATGTACCTTTCCCAAGCCCGGCGCACGCCCGGCATCCACCTGCTGGCGGTGGCGGACCTGGCGCCCGATCGCGCCCGGGCCTCGCTGCTGCGCGTGGGCTGGGATGCCGCGAGGCTCGGCGCGGCTTCCTTCGACGACGCGGTGAAGCACGGCAGCACCTTCCTCACCGACGATGCCGCCGCCGCCATCGCGCACCCGGCCACCGAGGTCGTGATCGACGCGACCGGGAGCCCCTCGGCCGGCATCCGGCACGTGCTGGCGTGCTGCGCCAACGGCAAGCACGTCGTGATGGTGAACGTCGAGGCCGACGCGCTCGCCGGCCCCATCCTCGCGCGCATGGCCAGGCAGGCGGGCATCGTCTATTCCCTGGCCTACGGCGACCAGCCGGCGCTCATCTGCGAGCAGGTGGACTGGGCGCGGGCGGCCGGCTTCGAGGTGATCGCCGCCGGCAAGGGCACCAAGTACCTGCCGGCCTACCACGCCTCCACCCCGGAGACGGTGTGGGGCCACTACGGCTTCACGCCGGAGACGGTGGCCAAGGGAGACTTCAACGCGCAGATGTTCAATTCCTTCCTCGACGGCACCAAGAGCGCGATCGAGATGGCGGCGGTGGCCAACGCCACGGGCCTGCGCGCGGCGCCCGGCGGGCTCGAGTTCCCGCCCTGCGGCGTGGACGACCTCGCGCGCGTGCTCAGGCCCAGGGCCGACGGCGGGCACCTCCACCACCGCGGCCAGGTCGAGGTGATCTCGAGCGTGGAGCGCGACGGGCGCCCCGTGTTCCGCGACCTGCGCTGGGGCGTGTACGTGACCTTCGCCGCGGGGCACGAGTACGTGCGCCGCTGCTTCCAGGAATACGGCATCGTGACCGACCCCTCGGGCGAGTACGCGTCGATGTACAAGCCCAGCCACCTCATCGGGCTGGAGCTGGGCATCAGCGTGGCGAGCGTGGCGGTGCGCCGCGAGGCGACGGGCGCGGCCACGGGCTTCCGCGCCGATTGCGTGGCCACGGCCAAGCGCGACCTGAAGGCCGGCGAGACGCTCGACGGCGAGGGCGGCTACACGGTGTACGGCAAGCTCATGCCCGCCGCCGACTCGCTGCGGGCCGCGGGGCTGCCCATCGGGCTCGCGCACAAGGTGAAGCTCCTGAAGGACGTGCCCGCGGGCAGGCCCGTGTCGTGGAGCGACGTGGCCATCGACGCGGGCGCGGAGGCGGTGAAGATCCGCCGCGAGATGGAGCGCGAGGGCGCCAGCGCATGAAGAAGTCGACGAAGCTGATCCACGGGGGGCGCCGGGCGGCGCACCCGCCGTCCACCGTGAGCCTGCCGGTGGCGCGCGCCTCCACCGTGCTCTTCGACAGCCTCGCGAGCCTGGCCGAGACGCAGAAACTCTTCGAGGCGGGCGAGAGGATCGCCACCTACGGCATCGTCAACATGCCGCAGCGCAACGCGTTCGAGGAGCTCGTCTGCGACCTGGAAGGCGGCCACCGCGCGGTGACCGTCCCCTCGGGGCTCGCGGCGGTGGCGGTGGCGATCATGGCGGTCGCGAAGGCGGGCGACCACGTGCTGATGGTCGACTCCGTCTACGGCCCCTCGCGCCACTTCTGCGACCACACGCTGGCGAAGTTCGGCGTCGCGACGACCTACTACGATCCCCTCGCGAGCGGCGAGGAGGTCGGCGCGCTCATGAAGGCGAACACCACGGTGGTCTACGTGGAGAGCCCCGGCTCGCTCACCTTCGAGATCCAGGACGTCCCGGCGATCTGCAAGGCGGCGCACGCCAGGGGCGCCTTCGTCATCGCCGACAACGCGTGGGGCACCGGGCTCCTCTACCCGGTGATGGACTACGGCGTGGACCTCGTCGTGCAGCCGGCGACCAAGTACCTGGGCGGGCATTCCGACGTGATCCTCGGCGCGGTGGTGGCCAACGAGCGCGCGTGGCCGATGCTCCACGCCACCTCCCGCGACCTCGGCCAGACCGCGAGCCCGGACGACATCTACCTCATGGTGCGCGGCATGCGCACGCTGGCGCTGCGGCTCGAGAAGCAGGGAGCGGCGGCTCTCGAGATCGCGCGCTGGCTGCAGAAGCGCCCCGAAGTCAAACGCGTGCTGCACCCGGCGCTCGAGGGCGACCCGGGGCACGCGCTGTGGAAGCGCGACTTCAAGGGCTCCTCGGGGCTCTTCGGCGTCGAGCTGCAGCCGTGCACGCGCGAGCAGGCGGCGGCCCTCATGGACCACTGCGAGCACTTCGGCATCGGCTACAGCTGGGGCGGCTTCGAGAGCCTCATCATCCCCGCGAACCTGCGCCACGGCCGACAGGTGCGGCCCTGGGACGGGGGGCCGCTCATCCGGCTGCACATCGGGCTCGAGGATCCCGCCGACCTCATGGCCGACCTCGACGTCGCCTTCGCCCGCTGGCGCGCCGCCGCCTGATGGTCGTAACGCCGGAGCTTCGATCCGCGCTCGAGCGCGCCGTGATGGATGCCACGCGCGCCGGCTGGGATCTCCTCGCGGCGGAGCCGGTTTCCGGCGGCTGCATCCACACGGCGCTGCGGCTCGACGGCGAGGATGCCTCCGGCAAGACGAAACACTTCGCGAAGCTCGCCGAAACCGGGCGCGCGCCGATGCTGGCCGCGGAAGCCGCGGGGCTCGCCGCGCTGCGAGCGGCCGGCGCCGTCCGCGTTCCCGCCGTCCTCGCGCAGGGCGACGACGGCGAGACGGCCTGGCTGATCCTGGAATGGCTGGATCTCGAGGGCCTGGGGCCCGCTTCCGGCGCGAGGCTCGGCGCCGCGCTCGCCGCGCAGCACCGCCTGCCGCAGGCGAGGTTCGGGTGGGAGAAGGACAACTTCATCGGCGCCTCGCCGCAGGAGAACGGCTGGAGCGAGAGCTGGCTCGACTTCTGGCGCGACAAGCGCATCCACGCGCAACTGCGCATGGCGATGGCGAACCGCTATCCCTCGAAGATGATCGACCGCGGCGAGCGGCTGCTCACGGACTGCGAGGCGTTCTTCCGCACGCACGAGCCCGTGGCCTCGCTGCTGCACGGCGACCTCTGGGGCGGGAACGCCTCGGCGCTCGCCGATGGAACGCCGGTCGTGTTCGACCCGGCCGTGTACTGCGGCGACCGCGAGGCGGACATCGCGATGACGGAGCTCTTCGGCGGATTCCCGAAGGACTTCCACGCCGCCTATCGCAACGCCTGGCCGCTGGAC
>JAGRPO010000182.1 GCA_019449455.1 Betaproteobacteria bacterium
CCGATCACCGCCATGAACCGCTCCTTCGCCGCCGCATCCGGCATCGCGCTCTTCCTCGGCTGCGCCGCCGCGCACGCCGCTTCCCGCATCGTGCCGGCGCAGCCCTACGCCTTCGACCCCGTCAACCTGCGCATGACCGTGGACTCGTGCGTGTTCGCGCAGGACAGGGTCGCGGTGAGAGCCGCGCAGAACACCATCGACGTGAACACGCAGGCCAACAACTGCCTGCTGCCGGGCGAGCAGATCGTCGTCGACATCCGCCTGGGCTCGCTGCCTCCCGGCACCTGGACCGTGCGCCTGAACGAGGCCAACGGCGACATCGTGCGGCCCGCGGTCGAGACCCACACGTTCGAGGTCCTCAATCGCCCCGAGATCGCTGTCTTTCCGCCGCCGCCGAAGCCGCTCACGGATTACTCGGGCCATTGGTACAAGCCCGCCGAATCCGGCTGGGGACTGTCGTTCCACCAGAGCCCGACCAACGTCGCGTTCGCCGCCTGGTTCGTCTACGACGCCGCGGGCGACCCCGCCTGGTACACGATCCAGGATGGGCAATGGACGAGCCCGGCCAGGTGGACGGGCGCCGTCTACCGCACGTCGGGCCCGCCGTTCTTCGCGCCCGCCTTCGACCCGACGCAAGTCACCCGGACGCCGGCCGGACAGGCGGAATTCGACTTCACCCAGAGGCCGGGCGAAGAGGGATTCGCGACCTTCACCTATGCCGTTGGCGGGCAGGCGGGCTCGAAGCGCATCACGCGCCTCGCGTTCTAGGCGATCCCCGCTTCGCGCGAGGACCGGCCGGGCGACCGCGAACGGGGCGACGGGTCAAATCTGGCAGAATCGGGGCGAACCGAGAGGTCTTCCCCGCATGAAGCTCATCACCTGGAACATCCAGTGGGGACGCGGCATCGATCGCCGCGTGGACCTCGCGCGCATCGTCTCGCACGCCCGCTCGCTCGCCGACTTCGACGTGCTGGACGTCCAGGAGGTCGCGGACAACTTTCCCGGCCTCGAGGACAACGACGACGCGGACCAGTTCGCGCGGCTCGCGGCCCTGCTGCCGGGCTACACGGCCATCCCGGGCTACGGCGTGGACCTCGAGGGGCCGGACCGGCGGCGACGGCGCTTCGGCAACATGATCCTCACGCGGCTGCCGGTGATCTCGGTGCGCCGCCACGCGTTGCCGTGGCCCGCGGACCCCGGCAAGGAGTCGATGCCGCGCGTGGCCATCGAGGCGACGCTGAAGCTCCCGATGGGGCCGGTGCGCGTGACCACCACGCACCTGGAGTACTACTCGCCGGTGCAGCGCACGGCGCAGGCGGTGCGGCTGCGCGAGCTGCACGACGAGGCCTGCGGCCGCGCGGCGCGCCCCGGCTTCCCGACCGCCGAGGACGGCCCGTTCGACCTCACGGCGCAGACGCCCTCGGCCATCCTCACGGCGGACTTCAACTTCCCGCCCGAGAATCCCGCCTACGACGAAATCCAGAAGCCGCTGGCGAGCGGCGGGCCCGCCTATCGCGACGCGTGGGCCAGGGTGCACGGACGGCGCGCGCACGAACCGACGTTCTGCGTGCACGACCACCGCTACGCGAAGCAGCCCTACTGCTGCGACTTCGTCTTCGTGAGCGAGGACCTGGCGCCGCGCGTGCGCGGGATCC